>JABDLU010000181.1 GCA_013002865.1 Acidimicrobiia bacterium | reverse complement strand
AGCCACGGCGTGTCACCCCAGGTCAGGGCCAGGCCGCCGAAGAACACAACGAGAAACAACAAGAACGTGAACGTCATGTTCATCATGATCGAGCCGAGCCAGAACCCGTCGGCCCGCTCGAACTTGTGCCCACAGCGCGGGCAGCGCTCCACCATCGACGCCCACCGCTTGAACAGCTTGCGCTCACCGCACCGGGCGCACCGCTTAGTGGCTCCCCGCCACACCGCCTGACCTGCGCGCGGTTCGGTCACCCGGGCGTCTCGGTCGGCCGCACCCCGGGAGTGCCGAGGCGGTTGATCCGCTCCTGGGTCCGCTCCCACGAAGTTTCGAGAGCCGCAGCCGGTCCGGTGGCTACCGACGGATTGTTCAGCGTCTGGGGCACCGGCAGGATGCGGAACGTCCCCTCCTCCACGTAGGTAGGGGTGTAGTCGATGTATGAGACCGAGAACGATCCGTCGGCCTGTTCCCACACCCGGGCCTGGATGAGCACCCCGTCCTCTGTCCCCACCCGGACATTGCCGGAGCGCTGGTTGGAGAGGAAATTGCCCATGCCGTACACGACGTACTTGTTGCCGACCTGGCCGATCGGCTGAACCACGTGGGCATGGTGCCCGAGGATGAAGTCGACGTCGGGTGACGACAGAATCGTCTCAGCCTGCTGGCGCTGGGTGCTGGTCGGGTCGACCACGTATTCCGATCCCCAGTGCATCGAGACGACCACGAACTCGGCCCCGGCGGCACGGGCCGCGGCGGCGTCGGCGAGGATCTGGTCGACGCCGGTGACGTTGACCAGATAGTCCTTGCCTGCCGGGATGCGGAGCCCGTTCAAGCCATACGTGTAGGAGAGGTGACCGACGGTCACACCGTTGATGGTGTACAACTCGGGGACGTCCTCTTCCGGTCCCCGGGCCGCCCCAGCGTGCTGGATGCCCGCCGCGTCGAGCACGGCCAGCGTGTTGCGGACACCGGTCTCCCCTTTGTCGATGGTGTGGTTGGACGCCACCGAGCAACTGTCATAGCCGGCACCGGCAATGGCGTCGGCCAGCTCGGCGGGAGCGTTGAACTGCGGATACGACGACAGGTTGGTGCTGTCGGGCGAGAGCGGCACCTCGAGGTGGCAAATGGCGAAGTCGGCCGCCTCGACCAGCGGAGCGATCGGCTCGAGCATCGGCGAGAAGTCGAATCCGTCGCCCCCGGCATAGTCCTCGGCAGCCCGGTATACCGCCGAGTGAATCAGGAAGTCGCCGCTGGCAGCCAGGGTGAAGGTGCGGGCCGGCGGCGGGGGCGGCAGCACGAACTCCTGGATGTTGCCCGCCACCGCGATGGCATCGGGATGCGGGTACGGGTAGAAGGCGTCGGCGAACGCAGTGGCGTTCTCATTCTGGAGATAGAACTTGCCGGCATCGGGGCGGAACACCGCAACGGTGTCATCGCCGTCCTGGTCCCAGTCGCCGGCGACGATCCGGTCGCCCGCGACGCCGAAGTAGAACTCGCTGTCGGCAACGCCGGTCGAATGGTCCATTCGCAGGTAGACCAAGCCGGTCGACTCCCGATGCAGGCCAAGCTCATCGACCCCGTCCTCATCGAAGTCCCCGACGAACGGCTTGTCGCCCGGGACACCGAAGTAGTAGAAGATGTCGAAGCCGGGCTCGAGATCGTTGCTCAGCCAGACGCGGCCGGTCAGCGGGGCGTAAATCCCGACGGTGTCGCAGCCGTCGCCGTTCCAGTCCCCCGCCAGCGGCACGTGGCCGGGTTGACCCAGGAAAAGACGCTCACTCGCAACACCGGTGTCGTCATCCTGGAGATACATGAACCCTGTGTCGGGCCGCCACATGCCCGCCGAGTCCCGGCCGTCGCAATCCCAATCGCCGATCAGCGGGGTATCGCCCGGGAGTCCGAAATAGAACGTGCTGAAGGAGGCGTCGATGTGCTCGACCTGCCAGCGGGCGGTGTCGGGGTCGACAAAGACCGGCTCGTCGGCGGAGAAGGCGGTTCCCGGCACCATGACGAGCATCGCGGTCACGAGGGTGAGAAGGCCGTGCTTCATCGATCTGATGTTAGAAGTTCGGCTGCGCTGGGAGATACTTCAGTCTCGGGTCAGTTGGGGCCTTCGATGAAGATGGAGGCGGGCTCTTCATTGAGCTTCGGTCGGTAGACGAAGCCGTCGAGCTGCACATCGACGATCTCGAAGGTGAGTCCGGCAGCACCGAACTCGCCCAACCGGGTGTCGATCTTTCCATCTTTATCCGCCACCAATGCAGTCCGACCCGACTCGGAGCCGGTCCACCTGACGACAACCCGCGTGAAGGCCGCCTTTTCGTCGAACTCGTCCCGGATTTCGATCTTGATGTGGGCCTCCCACGCGTCCTCGTCTCCGTGGTCGTGTCCCTCGAACTTGTGAATGAACACGGCGGGCAGTGCAACGGTTGTGGTCGTCGTCGGTGGCACCGTCGTCGTCGTGGTCGTCGTCGGTGGCACCGTCGTAGTCGTGGTTGTCGTCGGTGGCACCGTCGTTGTCGTAGTGGTTGTCGTCGGTGGCACCGTCGTTGTCGTAGTGCTTGTCGTCGTGGTGGTGGGCAATGTCGTAGTGGTGGTCGTCGTCGGGGGCAACGTGGACGTCGAGCCGGGTCGCGTAGTGGTGGTCGATGGAGCCACGGTGGATGTGGTCGTTGCTGCCGTCACATCTCCCGTTGTCGGTGGTTGCGACGTTGCGGTTGGAGATGTAGTCGACGTAGCACCGGCCGACGCACCCAGGCCAGTCGGAGGTGGACTGAGCGGGACGGCAGTGAAATCGAGGGAGCTGGATGTCGTGGTGGTCGACGGCTGATCGTCGACCGAAGATTCGATCGCCACCCCCGCAACCATCACCGGCCCATCCTCGGAACCGGCCAGCCGGCCGGTCAGGAGTATCAGCGCAGCGATCACGACGAGTCCGATCACTCCGCGCAGCGCCAATGAGTTGATTTCTTGGGGGGTCACAAGGTATTCCGTCCAGCGTGCCAGCGGTCCCATCATATGCGCTCCCGGCGATAACCGCAGCAGTGATTTACGGGCCATACTGGAGCCGTGAGAGAGCGCAACGTTCTCGGAGGACCCCTCGACGCCTGCGGGCTCGACCCCCTCACGGGGTTCTTTCGGGACGGTTCGTGTCACACGGGCCCGGCCGACGTGGGCCGCCACACGGTGTGTGCGGTCGTCACCGGCGAGTTCCTCGACCACCAGAGAAGCATCGGAAACGATCTCTCTTCACCGGTGCCGCAGTTCCGGTTTCCCGGCCTCGTGCCCGGCGACCGATGGTGCGTCACCGCCTTGAACTGGCTCCGCGCTCACCACGACGGCGTCGCCGCACCGGTCGTCCTGGCGGCGACGCACGAGCGAACCCTCGACGTGATCCCGCTCGCGGTCCTACAGGAGCACGCCGTCGACGTTCCGGCCGATCCCGGGTCGCTCGAGGTCTGACGCCGGTACCGCCTGGACCGGACCCTGTACGCTGAACGCGCTGAGGGCGACCCGAGTGCGCCCCGTCACTCAACCCGAGGCGAGTATGGAAACCGAGCCAACCGACGGCGTGCTGGCGGCGCCCGTTCTCGGGCGAACCACCCTGACGGTGACCGTGGTTCGCGCCGTGTGGCGGGCGTTGAGCTTCGTTGTGCTGATCCTGGTCGCGCGGGCTATGGACGTCGATCCGTTCGGCGACTTCATCTATGCGGTGAGCTGGTTGTTCATCCTGCAGATTCCGGCGACGATCGGCGTGCCCTTCGCCAGCTTGCGGTACGCCAGTGAGTATCGGACGACGGAGTCGTGGGGACGCCTGCGCGGGTTTCTGACCTGGTCGACGGTGGTTATCGCGGTTGGATCGATCATTGTGAGTGCCATCTTCGTTGGGTGGGTGTGGCTCTTCGGCGATGGTCTGTCCGACTCGCTGCGCACGACGTTTCTGGTGACCGCGATGGTTCTTCCATTCGTTGGGTTGTCGGATCTGGTCTTCAACGTGATGCGGACCCGGGGAAGCCTCATCATCCCGGAGTTCCTCAGTGGAAGCCGTCCGCTGTTCCTGGGCGGGGCGCTGGTAGTGGTGTGGGTGACGGGCGCGCAGCTCACTGCTCCGTGGGCGATGGTGGTTCACGGCTTGTTCGTGGCGGCCGGGCTCGGCGTCGCCCTGGTCCTGGTCTCTCGAACGTTCCGGCCCGAGCTGCGGGGTGTCGAATCGGTCTATGAGTCGCGAGCCTGGTTCCGAACTTCGCTTCCGATGTTTGGGACCGCAACCCTCAACGCCGCCCTGCAGCGCACCGACATCGTCATGGTCGGAATCTTCATCGGCACCGCCGAAACCGGCTTCTACCGCGGGGCGGTCGGGATCGCCGAGATCGCCGTCTTCGGTCTGGCATCGGTCGTGACGGTGGTGGGACCCACTCTGGCCGGCCTGAACGCCACCGACGACAAGGCCCAGCTGCGCAGCACGGTGCGCCGATCTGCCGTCATCGGCTTCGCCCTCACGATCCCGGCCGTCGTCGGGATCGCAGTACTGGGCGGGCCGGTATTGCGCCTGTTCGGGCCGGAGTTCGATGTCGCCTACCGGGCGCTGCTGATTCTGTCCGCAGCCCAAATCGTCAACGCGCTCGCCGGCCCGGTGGGGATCCTGCTCTTCATGGTGGGGCGGGAGCGTACGGTGACGAAAGGCTTCGCCGTGTGGGCGGCGGTGAACGTGCTCCTCAACCTGGCGTTGATCCCGCCGCTCGGCATCGAGGGAGCGGCGATCGGAACGGCGGCCAGCAGTGCCGGGCTCTACGTCAGCCTGGCCGTCGCGTCCATCCGGGGTGTCGGTGTGAACCCGACGATCTTCCGCAGTTTGGACCGGTGGGCAGAGAAGGTTGAAGCGGAACCGGAGGCATGAAACACTGACTGCACCGAGGTGAGCCATGCGGTACGCCCGCCGCAGCCGAAGCGTTCTCGAGGGCGCCAATGCGTCGCCCGTCTTCGGTTCGCGCCGTCGCAGGCCACCCCGTCCGGTCGACTGGTCGTGGGTGCGAGTCCGAAGATCCCCCGAGCGCAACGCCACTGAAGGCCCGGTCATCGCGATCTCTGTATCCATGGATACGTGATCGACGCTTCAGGCGTCGTGGCGGCCGCCTATAATCTTGCCGCCTTCGGGACCTGGACGACGGACGGCGCTATCCTCTTGGATCGCCCTGCCCCCATCGTCCAGAGGCCTAGGACGCCGCCCTTTCAAGGCGGAAACGGGGATTCGAATTCCCCTGGGGGCACGTTGGGGGCGTGGTGAAGTCAGGAGTTCACGCCGGCCTGTCAAGCCGGAGGTCGCGGGTTCAAATCCCGTCGTCCCCGCCAGCGAGGAAGATTGGATTTGAACACAGCGATGAGCCGCCAGGCGAAGAGCAAACAAGCAGGTCAAATCCCGTCGTCCCCGCCAGCGAGGAAGAAAGGTTGACGCAGCCGGACAGCAGTTGCGCAGCAACTGCCACAGGCGCCCGAAGGGCGTCCAGGGTCAGGTAGCTCAGTTGGTAGAGCATCGGTCTGAAAAACCGAGGGTCGGCAGTTCAATTCTGCCCCTGACCACGGCCGCCGAGCGAGCTCGGCTGCTTGGGAGTTTGGCTCCGCCATACTCCAGGGGACCCTCTTCGACCGTCGCCTGTTGACGGTTGACCGTCGACCTGACTTGAACCGGCGAAGCCGGCTCAATTCATATACGTCAACGACTGGGCGTGGGCCCAGCGGGCGGCGGCGCGGGCGTAGTGCTCGCTGGCCTCGTCGAGGTTGCCGGCCTCAAGGGCACTGAGACTCGCTTGGATGTCGGCGGCGGTTTCGTCGAGGGCGAGTGCCCCGTCGCTGAAGAGATCGGCGACGCCGCCGTAGTCCAGCTCGAGCAAATCGTCCTCATCGAACCCGTTGATCCAGTTGTGCAGCTCCTGCACCTGATCGATGACCGCGTCCTGGAAGCCGGCCGCCTGCAGGATCACCAGTGAACGGGTGAGCCGCTCGTCGGCCTGGCCGATGGTCGTTCGATACCGCACCGAGCTGGTGCCGTCGGCCTCGACCACCGAACGCTCCTCCGGATCGAAAGCAGAAAACCAGCGAAGCGGGACGTGCCACGGCGAGGCCAGGATGTGCGATTTGGCGTCCGGGTTGCGGTGCCGCAACGCCTCCAACTCATCGGCTGCCCGCTCGGCCACCTCTTCGGGAATCAACAGCTCAGCGGTCAGCCCCGGGTAGGCGTTGCGGAACCCGAGCAGACCCTCGAGCAGGCGGAGACGGGGATGGCGCGGGCAGACGTAGACCGAGTCGTTCCATGTGGCCGTCAGCACCCCGTCGTTCAACGATTCGGACATGAGCCCGTAGTCGGCCACTTCGCGCAGGTCCGACCCCGGCGTCTCGGCGGGTTCTTGCGACCCGTCGCCGGGCACGTACACGCGAAGGTAGGCGGCCTTGATCATTGCCGTGACCCTACATCGGCTCCTCCCGTAGTCCACGTGAGCGCGTGCGGGCCCGAGACCATTCACGAAGGAACAAGTAGAGTCATAGGAGACGCATATGGGTGTATTCGACGCGATAGGAGACGACCACCACGAACGCGTGGTCGTAGGCCACGACCCGGCGACCGGCCTACGAAGCATCATCGCCATCTACTCGACGGATCTCGGTCCCGCCCTCGGCGGGACCCGTTTGTTTCCGTATCACACCGACGATGACGCCCTCACCGACGCCCTCCGACTCTCCAAAGCGATGGCCCTCAAGGCATCAGCGGCCGGCCTGAACCTCGGCGGGGGCAAGGCAGTCATCATCGGTGATCGCAGCACCGTAACACCGGAGCTGTGGCGGTCCTACGGGCGGTTCGTCGACTCGCTGGCCGGGGCATACATCACCGCCGAGGATGTCGGCACCACCACCGACGACATGCACTTGATCTCCGAAGAGACCAGGTGGGTCGTCGGACGAGCAGCTGAGGATCACGGCGCCGGCGACCCATCACCGGCGACGGCCCGCGGCGTGGTGCGGGCGATGAAGGCCGTTTCAACTCACCTGTGGAATAGCGATTCTCTGCGGGGCAGCCGGGTGGCGGTCCAGGGCGTCGGCAAGGTGGGATCGGCGCTCGTCGAGTTTTTGACCGAGGAAGAAGCCGAGGTGGTGGTGGCCGACGTCCGTCCGGAAGCCGCCGCCCTCATGGCCGAGCGATTTGGGGCGAAAACCGTGCCAACCGAGGAGATCCTCTTCGAGGAGTGCGGCTTCCTGGCTCCCTGCTCTCTCGGTGGGGCGCTGTCGGCGGACACCATCCCGCAGCTGCGCTGCCGCGCCGTGGTCGGGTCGGCTAATAACCAGCTGGCAGCCGACGAGGACGCGGCTCGGCTGGCGCAAGCCGGGATCCTGTATGTTCCCGACTTTGTCGCAAATGCGGCTGGTCTCATCCACGTCTCCGCCGAGCTCGACGGGTTCAACGAGGCGCTGGTCACCAGCCGGATCGAGGCCATCTACGACTCGGTCCTCTCCATCCTGCAGCGCGCCGCTGCGCAAGACATCACGCCCCACGACGCTGCGATCGGCTTCGCCGAGGACCGCATCCGTCGCGAGGGCAACGGAATCACGTTCAGACACGGAGGCGAGTAGGCATGATCAGCATGGGTATCAATCATCACGACATCGGCCTGGATGATGAGACGCTGATAGATCTCTACCGAACCATGCTGCTGGCGCGCAATCTCGACGACCGGATGTGGAAGCTGAATCGCCAGGGGCAGGCGGCGTTCGTGGTCTCCTCGTCTGGGCACGAGGGTGCTCAGGTTGGAGCGGCGTTCGCCATCGATCCCGACGTCGACTGGGTGCTTCCCTACTACCGGGACGTCGGCATGTGCCTGGCGCTCGGCCTCACCCCGCACGACATCCTGCTCGGGGTGTTCAGCCGGGCGTCTGATCCGAGCAGCGGAGGCCGCCAGATGCCAAACCACTGGTCGTTCCCGTCCCGCCACGTGTTCACCGCATCGTCGGCGATCGCCACGCAGTACCCGCACGCCGCAGGCATCGCGTACACGCTGCGCCACCAGGGGATCCCGGGCGTCGTTCTGGTGTCGGGCGGTGAAGGGTCGACCTCGGAGGGGGACTGGCATGAGGCGATGAACTTTGCAGCCATTCACCGGCTGCCGGTGGTCTTCTTGATCGAGAACAATCACTACGCCATCTCCGTGCGCGAAGAGAACGAGGTCGCCGGCAGCATCGCCGAGCGGGCCCGCGGCTACGGGATGGAAGCCGAATCGATCGACGGCAACGATGCCCTCACCGTCTACGCCACCACCCGCGACGCAGTTGAGCGGGCCCGCGGCGGGGGCGGACCGTCGTTGGTCGAGGCCCAGACCTACCGCTACTACGGACACACGTCGGAGGATCGCGACTCCGACTACCGGACCGCCGAGGAGGTCGAGCGCTGGCGCAAGAAGGATCCCATCTTGCGGCTCCATCAATACCTGGTCGAGGCCCGGCTCCTGCCCGATGCGCTGGAACGCGAGCTCGAGGATCAGGTCGAACAAGAGGTCGCACTCGCCGTCGAGGGCGCCCTGGCCGCCCCCGAGCCCGACGATCCGCTCAGCCACGTGTACGCCAAGCCGATCGAGCCCCGTGAGCCGGCGGTTGAGCCGGAGATGGCGATCGAAGGCGACAAGACCAACCTGTTGACGGCCATCAACAAGACGATGCACGAGATCATGGCGTCGTATTCCGAGGTGGTCGTATTCGGTGAGGATGTGGCCGACCCGAAGGGGGGGGTCTTCAAAGCCACCAAGGGCCTCGGTGAGCAGTTCGGACCGGACCGCTCCTTCAACGCCCCGCTGGCCGAATCCTGCATCGTGGGCGTGGGAATCGGGATGGCCGCCGCCGGGTTGCGGCCGATCGCCGAGATCCAGTTCGCCGACTTCATCCACCCCGCCTTCGACCAGATCGTCTCCGAGGCCGCCCGCATTCACTACCGGTCGGATGGGCGCTGGACCTGCCCGCTGGTGATCCGGGTGCCCTACGGGGGCGGCGTGCACGGCGGGCTGTATCACTCCCAGTCGATTGAGGCCTTCTACACCCATATCCCCGGGTTGAAGGTGGTCGTCCCGTCGACCCCGGCCGATGCCAAAGGTTTGCTGTGGGAGGCCATCGAAGACCCCGACCCGGTCATGTTCCTCGAGCCCAAGAAGCTGTACCGGCTGGTCAGCGGGCCCTATCCGGAGGGCCACCACCGGGTCGCGCTTGGGAAGGCGGCCGTTCGCCGGCCCGGCACCGACCTGACGATCATCGCCTACGGGGCGATGGCGCATTTTGCGGCGCAGGCCGCCGACACGCTTGCCGCCGAAGGTGTCGACGCCGAGCTGATCGACCTTCGCAGTCTCCGCCCACTCGATTGGCCGACGATCGAGGCCAGCGTCCACAAGACCGGCCGGGTGCTGATCGTGCACGAGGACAACGAGTTCGGCGGCTTCGGTGCCGAGATCGCCGCCCAGGTGGCGGCCAAGAGCTTCGAGCACCTCGACGCTCCGATCCGCCGCTACGGAGCCCCGGAGGTGCCGGCGTTCCCGTTCTCAGACAAGCTCGAGGCGATGGTCATGCCGAACGCCGAAGGAATCGTTCAACATGGTCTCGAGCTGAGCCGTTATTAGGACTACGTAAACCGAACCGAACGGTATCGTCCCGGTCCCTATGAAGACACGACTCTCCCTGCTGCTTGCCATCGCGCTCGTCGCCGCCGCCTGCTCCTCGAATCCCGAGGGAGACGGCTCTGCCCTGATCCGAACGACGACGTCGGCGGCGCCGACCACTACCTCGATGCCGGCCGATAGCACCGAGACCACCTCGGGCCTTCCCACCACCCCAACCAGCACCGACTCGGAGCGACCCGAGGTGACCCTCCCGCTCGAGGTCGAACCCTGTGATCCGCCCACTGAAGATCTCGAGCCGTACTGCCAGCCGTTCGAGCTCCAGCTCGGCAACACGCTCATCGTGTGGGACCGCTACTTCTGGGGACAGGGCACCTTCTCGAAGGGAACCGTCGAGGTGTACCACGGCGACGAGCTGGTAGCCGCCGGCCCCTTCGTCGGTGAGGGCTCCATCGTCGAACAGGACGACGACGACAACTTCATCTTCTACGACTCAGAGGGAACGGTGGTTGCCATCGCCAGTCCCGCCGACATTACGCCTGCCATCGAGGCCGCCCTCAACGAGCTCAACTCGGACGGCTAATCGCACCGTTCCGCAGGTGCGAATCCATCGACCACCCACGGCGTCGCCTTGGACGGATTGACCCGTGGCCGTGACCACCTCCGGCACCGGCGGTCTCCGTCTCGACCTATTGCTCAATACGCGGGGCCAGGAGCAGATGTCGGTCATGGTCGGGCCCGCCCGTTCCGACATTCCGGTGTCTTCCTTCGGGCTATCAAGCTTGTCTGCGTTGGTTGAGGAGGTGGCGGAGCCGCCGGTCGAGTTCGGGGGGTATGACGGAGTCAGGGTCCCTGAGCTCGTGGATGTTTCGGTGGGTGTCAACGAGGGCAGCGTAGAGGGGCGGGCAGGTAGGGCAGGTCTCGAGGTGGGCTTCGATGGTCTGGGCGATTGCGGTAGCGAGGGTGCCATCGAGGTAATCCGAGATGTGTTGACGGGCGTCCCAGCACTGCATGGGGACTCCTTTCAGGAGGTGGCGCCTTTCTGCGCCTTCGGCGAGGGCGGTTACCAGGGCCATGCGTCCTCGCCGGAGTCGTTGTTTGGCTGCCGGCACGCCAATGTCCTGGAGCTCTGCGACCTGACGGACGGTCCATCCTTCGACGTCGTGGAGGAGGACGGTGGTTCGGTAGATGAACGGGAGCCTGGTGAGGGCGTCTTCGAGTTCCCTGGTGTTCTGGGCCTTGAGGGCGAATGCCTCGGGGTTGACGGTGTAGTCGTCGTCTTTCCACCGGTGTTCGACTTCGTCGACCAGGAGTTCACGGGCTGATCGGCGGGCGGTGTCTACGGCAAGGTTGTGGAGGATGCGCCGGAGCCAGGCTCCGACCTTGCTGGGGTCGCCGTTGAACTGGTCCGCCTTCTCGATGGCGCGGACGACAGTGTCGTGAGTCAGGTCTTCAGCTCGGGTCGGGTGGCGCGTGATGGAGAGAGCGAACCGGTAAAGCTGTGGGTATTCGGCTTCGAGAAGCGGTTCGAGGCGGGTCATCTGGTGCGGTTCCCTAGTGGACGGAATCCGAGCAACCCGACAACTGTTCCTATGCCAACGAGCGGCCACACAGGTCCCGACACAAGACCGAGAGTAATGAGCGCGGCACCGGCTCCCACGCGCAGCATCAGGTCGCCCTTGCCGAGCACCGGCATGGGGGCATCGTCGGCTGTAACCGCCTCGAACATCGACTCCAACTCTGCACGGGTACGCCGACCGGTGGAGCGGAGGACCTCCTGCCCGCGGGAGTAGCCGATCACCGTGGGTATCCCGTTCACGCCGAGCGCGCCGACAGATGCCGGATCGGCCGATGCGTCGATAACCAGGAATTGCACATCGGGGTGGTGGTCGGCAACTGCCTCGATCGTTGGTCGCATGGCGCGGCATTCACCGCACCATGGTGCGGTGACCTGAACGACGGTCGGCCGCACGGGGAGTTTCGTATCCACGCTCGGGACTTGATCTTGAGCGTCAGGCCGTGTCGGTGGTTGCGTTGGTGCGGAACCGGAACACCGCATACAGCGGACACCATCCGACCAGACCGGTGAGAAGCGGGACGAAGCCGACGACTTTGAGCGCTGTGCCCCAACCGCCGGTTACAACCTCGGCCCAGCCGACATAGAGAAGAACGATTCCGAGGACGACCCTTCCGATGCGATCCCAGCTTGCTTCGTTGATGAAGCTCATTGTGTACTCCTTTGCTTTCTCTCGCACCCCAAAGACGAACGAACACGCAAAAGGGATACATGGGGTCCACGCCGATTGGGGGAACACCCCTGCGGTGGACGACAATCCGGTCCCATGGGAGCTGCGGAATTGGACCAGACGACTCAGGCTCGGCTCAACCGTCGGGCGCTCATCCTCGAATACGCAACGATTGCCTGGAACATCGGCGAGGCCGTCTTCACCATAACGCTCGGATCGATCGCAGGATCACTAGCTCTCATCAGCTTCGGAACAGTGTCGATTGTTGAAGTATTCGCCTCCTCGGTCGTGGTCTGGCATGTCCGATCAGACGACGACGGGGACGATGACCGGCGAACCGGCCTCGCCCTGCGACTCATCGCAGGAGCCTTTGCCCTCCTTGCGGTAGCCCTCATCGTTGCCGCCATTGGTGACCTGACCAGCGAACGAAGGGCAGGCGAATCCCCCTGGGGAATCGCCTACCTGGCCGTCACAGCCGCAGTGATGTTCGGCCTCGCAATCCTCAAGCGGCGAACAGCCACCAGTCTCGGGTCAGGACCGCTCCACTCAGAAGCCACGGTCACGTTCCTCGACGGGGTCCTCTCCACAACGACCCTCACCGGACTCGCCCTAAACGCCTACGCCGGATGGTGGTGGGCAGACCCAACCGCCGCCCTACTCGTAGGAATAGCCGCACTCAACGAAGCGCGAGAAACCTGGAACGAAGCCGATTCAACTGATTAGACGACCGGAGCGATCGGACCTTCCCGGCGCCGAGGAACGGTTCAAACCCGCACCGCCACCGACTGACAATCAGCACAACGGCTAGTCGACGGTGACCTGCTTCTCGTCGGTCATCAGCTCGTAGAACTCGATCCAGCTGTCCTCGGTGAGATCCCGCACCTTGGCATACAGGTCCTGAGCTCGTGAGGGGCTGGGCACGACGTCGCCACGGTACGGGCTGGCAATGACTTCTTCGGTCCACTCCATGTACACCCGGTGGGGCTCACCCGGCACCGTGGTGCTGTTGAAATACACCCGGGACGGCGAACGCTTGCCGGCCCCCTCGTACTCGTCGCCCATTGCCTTCACCAGCGACGCCACTTTGCGCGCTTCACCCGGTTTTGCCTGCCATACCCGTCTCACCACGTACATTAAGACCTCCTGGCGCGACGTTAGCGGGCCGTCAGGCGGCGGCGTGCTCGCGGACCTGACGCTTGATGGTGGCCAAGATCGCCGACATGCCCCGCAGCCGCAGCGGGGTGATCACCCGGCCGAGGCCCATCTGGAGATAGAAGTCGGACGGCACGTCGAGGATCTCCTCGACGGTCGCGCCGTTGAGCCCCGAATAGAGAATCCCTGCATAGCTGCGGGTCGTGGGTGCTTCCTTCGGAGCATCGAAATACAGCGACACCCGTCCATCGTCGACCCGGGTGGCGACAAAGAAGGGTGACTGGCACTCCTGGACCCGCTCGAGGGCGTCGGCGCTGCTGAGCTCATCGGGCAGCGGCGGTATCTTGTCGACGTAGTCGAGCAGTGCCGGCACCAGGAGATTCTCGGGCGCCGAGGCGAACAGGTCGACGATCCGCTGCAGTTGGGGCGGGACGGGCATACCGGGCAGCGTACCGGCGTTGCTCTGGATAGCTAAGAGGGAGTTGCCATGACGGATCCGAAGTTCGACGCCTATGCCCATCCCGAGCGGCTGGTCACCACCGACTGGCTGGCCGAGCACCTCGATGACGAGTCGCTGGTGATCGTCGAGTCAGACGAGGACGTGCTCCTGTACGAAACGGGCCATATTCCCGGTGCGGTCAAGGTCGACTGGCACAACGACCTGAACGACCAAATCGTCCGCGACTACGTGGACGGGGCCGGGTTCGCCAAGCTCATGGCCGAGAAGGGCATCAGCCGCGACTCGACGATCGTCTTCTACGGGGACAACTTCAACTGGTGGGCGGCCTACGCCCTGTGGGTGTTCCAGTTGTTCGGCCACCAGGACGTGCGACTGCTCGACGGCGGCCGCCAGAAGTGGATAGCCGAAGGACGGCCACTGAGCACGGAGGTGCCGGAGCGGGTGACGACCGACTATCCGATCGTCGATCGCCGCGACGCCGGCATCCGGGCCTACCGGGACGACGTGCTCGAGCATCTGTCCCGCCGCGGCCGCCTCGTCGATGTGCGGTCCCCCCAGGAATTCTCGGGTGAGCTGCTGCACATGCCCGACTATCCCCAGGAAGGCTCGCTGCGAGGCGGGCACATCCCCGGGGCCAACAACGTCCCGTGGAAGCGGGCCGCCAACGACGATGGCACGTTCAAAGATCGGGCCGCGCTCGAGGAGATCTACCTGTCGGAGGTCGGCCTCGACCCCGCCGAAGATGTCATCGCCTACTGCCGGATCGGGGAGCGGTCGAGTCACACCTGGTTCGTGCTCACTCAGCTCCTGGGCTTTCCGTCGGTTCGCAACTACGACGGATCGTGGACCGAGTGGGGCAACGTGGTCGGCGCCCCCATCGAGCGGCCTTAGCTCACGTCACCCGGGCCCGGGCCTTCGGGAAGGTCCGGTAGCTGCCCGACTCCATGATCGTCCGCAGGCGGGCGAAGGCGTCCCATACATCCACGAACCGGGTGTAGAGCGGGGCGGCACCGAGCCGAATCACATCGGGAGCCCGGAAGTCGGGTACCACGTCGTCCCGGATGAGGGCCTGGGCGATTTGATAGCCGTCGGGATGGCGCAGGCTGACGTGGCTGCCCCTGCGGGCCGGGTCCCGGGGACTGCCGAATATGAACCCGAACTCGGCGGGGAGCTCGTCGAACAGGTCGGTCATGAACGAGGTGATGGCCATACTCTTGGTGCGAATCGCCTCGATGCCGGCCTCAGCGGTGAGCGCGATCCCCTCCCGGGCACCGACCATCGACAGGACCGGAATGGTGCCGACCGCGAACCGGTCGATGCCGGGCGCCGGGTGGTAGTCACCTTCGAAGGCAAACATGTCGGCGTGGCCCCACCAGCCGTGGATGGGCTGTTCGAGCTCCTCCTGGAGGTGCCGGGCCACGAACAGGAAGGCGGGCGCCCCGGGGCCGCCGTTCAGGTACTTGTAGGTGCAGCCGACGGCCAGGTCGACCCCGGCGCCGTTGAGGTCGATGGGGACCGCGCCTACCGAATGACTTAGATCCCACAGACTGAGAGCACCGGCCGATCGCGCCGCCGCCGTCACCGCGGCCATGTCGTGCAGGGCCCCCGATTTGTAGTTGACGTGCGACATGCTGACCAGCGCCACCTCGTCATCGAGCAGGGCGCCGACGGCATCGCTGGACGGAGCCACCGGGTCGGTGTTTACGATGCGGATCGACCCGCCGGCATCGGCCGCCGCACCGCTCAGCACGTAGCTGTCCGACGGGAAGTTGCCGGAGTCGGTGAGAACGGTCCGACGGGGCGCCCGGGCCCGGAGGGCGGCAACGGCCAGCTTGTACAGGTTGATCGAGGTCTGGTCGGCCAGCAGCACTTCGTCGGGCTGGGCGCCGATGAGCCCGGCGAGGTCGGCACCGATCCGGCGGGGCTGCTCGATCCAGGTCTCGGGCCAGGCCCGTACCAGGCGATCGCCCCACTCCCCGTGAAGAGCTGTTTCGACGGCTTCGATCGTTCGTTTGGGCAGCCGGCCGAGCGAGTTCCCATCCAGGTACAACAGCCCGGGATCAGTGATGACGAACTGCTCACGGAAGTCGGCGAGTAGATCGGCCTGATCGAGCTCTTCGGCGCGGCGGCGGGTGGTCATCCCCGCACGCTACCCGGCGCCGGATCGAGCAGAGCATGCGCCACGGGCCGAATCACGTCGACCCATCGCCGGTAGTGGGCGGTGCTGGGATGGAGGCCATCGTCGGTGACCTCGTCCGGGTGGGCCCGCGACAGCGGCGTGACATCGACGAATTCGGCGCCGACAGCAGCGGCTGCCGCCTGCCACACCGCGTTGAAGGCGTCGATGTCGGCCGCAACCTCGGTTCGGTCGCGATCGGCGCCGAAGGGCGTCACTCCCCAATCGGGGATCGAGACCGCCAGCCGCGCCCGACCCAGCTCGCCCGCCCGCCCCAGGAGCCCCCGGGCGTTGGCAGCGAAGTTGTCGATGGGCAGGCCGCGGTACTGGTCGTTCACCCCGACCAGCAGGGTCACGAGATCGAACGGTCCAACCGGCGGGCCGGTGTCGAGTGCGTCGAGCAGCTCGCCACTCGTCCACCCGGTCTGCGCGATCACCGTCCACTCGACCGGCACGCCGTCGGCACCCAGCCGGGCAGCCAGCAGGTCGGGCCATCCTGAGTCGGCACCTTCGCCCACGGTGTACGAGTCACCCAGGGCGAGAAGTCGGCGTGTCATAAAGGTCCAAACTACCCATGCGCACCAAGGCGACATGAGGGACAATTAGACGGAACCGATGAGCGGCCCTGAGCGTCTATGCACAGAGACCGCACAGGGAGGAAACCGTGTCCGATTCGATCATCTACGAGGCTCAGCCGATACCGCCTGAGGGTCCGGATGATTCTTCACGGCGGCGCCGATCCGCCATCTTCGGTGGCATCGCGCTGGTCGCCCTCCTCCTGGTTGGTGTCGCCTTCGGGGCCGCCCTCTTCCGGGGAGACGCCGAGCCCGAGCCGATCGCCGACACGGAGCAGACAGGCCTCAAGCCAGTGACTACGACGACGGTCGTCCCCTCGCCATTCTCGAGCCTCGACCAGCGGGGTGGCGATTCCATCAGCCGTCCGGCCCGTCCCGGCAACGACGTGGGAACGCCCACCCCTCCGCTCCCCCAACAGAGCTTCACCTGGGAGAAGGTCACGCTCGACCTCCCGGCCGCCCAGGAGGGGTGGCTGCAGGGCGTGTACCCAACCGCTGACGGATTCCTGGCGATCGCCCTCGTGTGGTCGGATACCGGCCAGGAAATGGCCCAGGAGATGGTGGTGTGGCGGTCCGCCGACGGATCGACCTGGGAGCGCACCGAGCTCAACGGGGACTTCTCCGGAGCGAGCATCTGGAACATCCAGTTCACCGAGCACGGAGCCATCGCCTTCGGTGAGGTCATGGATGCCGCCCAGGGCGGCGAGCTCACCCGGGCGCCGTACTTCCCCGAGCGGCTCGTGTGGACATCGCCCGACGGACTCAACTGGACGAGGCACACACTGAATCTGGCGACGGCGGACAACGAGTCGGTGTGGATCAACACGGGGACCGTTGGCCCCAACGGGTACGTCGTCGTCGGGTCGCGGGAACGGTCGCCCGAGTTTGCAGCTATGACGATCACCAAGGACGGCTACACCCTCGAAATCAGCGAGTACGACTACACCTACCGGCTGCTCGGTCCCTCCGGCGAGGTGGTGGCAAGCGGGTCGCTGGACGACGTCTACGGCCGCAACTACAACGAAGACGGCCAGGTCGTCACCCATCCCGACACGGGTGAGGTCATCGTCGTCGTCCCCTTCCAAGTCTGGGAAGAAGCTTGGGAGCAGGCGTACAACGAGTCGAGCAGCGGCCCGTTTGGCGGATACGAGTACACCCCGCCCATCGTGACCATCGCGTATGACGGCTATCGGATCACCATCGACGAGGAGTCGCAGACGTACACGCTGGAGAACGCCGACTCCGGAGAGCTCATCGCGGCGGGAAGCGCCGACTATCTCTGGCGGGGGCCCGCTCCGGTGATCACCGACGAAGCCGGCACCGAGCTGCTCCGGTTCACGTGGGAAGAGTTCGACCAGGCTCAGGACGCCTTCTGGCGGAGATACGAGGGTGAGTATGAGAACGGCTACCGGTCCGAGCTGGTGGTGGCCGTCTCCTCCGACGGCGTGACCTGGACCGAGGTCGACGGGATCACGGACACCGCGCAGTCGGTCAGTTTCGACAGCGTGATCTATCACAACGGACGGTTCATCGCCTACGGCAACCAGTGGGACGAGTTCAGCGGCGGATCGGCCATCTGGACAAGCCCGGACGGCCGCACCTGGAGCCAGGTCGCCGATATGCCGGGGGGAATGTACATCTGGAATGTGAAGACGGCACCGGACGGCACACTGTTGGCGCTCGGCGACGGCCCGCAAGGATCGGCCCTGTGGTCGAGCCCGGACGGCATCGCCTGGGGCGAAGCGTTCGGTACACGCATTCCGGAGGACCGCACCGTGTACGAGTGGATGAATCAGTTCGGAACCGGCTCGCTGGGCACTGTGGTGGTGGGCAGCCGGGAGCATCAGGGCGGCGAGTACATCGCCGAGCCCCTCACCCTGACCCGGGGTGACTACACCCTGACCTTCGACGACTACGACGTGTGGCCCCCGCGGGTCACCGTCGTCGACAACACGACCGGCGACACCCTCATCGACCTGCGCCTGGCAGACGAAGGCGAGTCCGGACTGCCCGAGGGCTTCACCTACGCCGACGGGGTGACCACCATTTCTCGCGACGGGGTGGTCTTGATGACCATCAGCGACGACGACTGGTATGCCGCGCAGGAGGCCCGCTGGGGTGGAATTGAAGGGCTCGACGTGTATCAGGATCCGACCACAACGCTGTACTTCTCGTCCGACCTCGTTACGTGGACCGAAGTCCCTGTCGACTTCAGCGGCTGGATAAACCAGGTGGCGGTTGGGGACTCCGCGGTCGTGCTGGCCGGCGAAGAGTTCGTGGAGGGTGACTTCTCCGGTGAAGGCGACCACACCCTCGAGTACCAGCCCCGGCCGCCGACCCTGTGGGTGGGCCGGCCCTGAGCAAAGCACCACCATCCATGGAACCAAGGCTCCGTCTCATGCGTCTAGCTGTGATGCATGAGACGGAGCTATGACTTTCGCCACGATGGCCGCTGATTCACACGATTCTGTGGGCACGCTGGCGCCTCGCGACTTCGAGGATTTCTACCGGGCGCGCCGTGAGCAGGTGTTTCGCGGCCTGGCGCTGACACTGCGCGATCGCGACCTGGCCGCCGACGCCGCCGACGAGGCGATGGCCCGGGCCTACCAGCGCTGGCGCACCGTCAGCAAGTACGCCAACCCGGAGGGGTGGACATACCGGGTGGGTCTCAATTGGGCACGCTCCCGGCTGCGCCGGCGCACTCGTGAGGTGCGAGGTTTCCGGCTGGAAGATCGCCCGGGCGCCGAAATGATCCCCGCCGACCCATCCCTGGCGGCCGCCCTCGTCGAACTGCCGCTCCAGCAGCGCTCCGTCGTGGTGCTGCGTTTCTATTTCGACTGGTCGACCGAGCAGGTCGCCACAGCGCTTGGTGTCCCGACCGGGACGGTGAAGAGCCGCCTCTCCCGGGCCCTCGAGCGTCTCGAATCAACCGTGGAGGTATCGCGATGAACATCGAAGACCGGCTTCGGGAGGCGCTCGATCAGGAAGCCGACCAGCTGCAATCGCCCCACGGTTCACCCATCACTGCCATACGC
>JABDLU010000151.1 GCA_013002865.1 Acidimicrobiia bacterium | reverse complement strand
ACCTCGCCCGGCGGATCGTAGGTGAACTACGCTCCCGGTCTGGGCCTGTAGCTCAATTGGCAGAGCAGCGGACTTTTAATCCGAAGGTCGTGGGTTCGATCCCCACCGGGCCCACGGGAACTCGGCTCCGCCGAGTTCCTCGCGAGTTTGCTCCGCAAACTCGTGGCATATGTCCGGGAAGCGGCTCCTTTCCAGGAAGCGGCTCCGCCGAACTTCATGGGGATCTCAGCTCGGTTTGTTCGTCGTGCGGGCGGACTCCTTGTGGTGAGCGGTGGTGTCGTGCGCCTCGGTCTGGCCGTGGGGTTCAACATGGATGACGACGTGGACCGGTGTCGTGAATTCGTGATGCAGGGCGTGCTCGACCTCGTGAGCGATGTCGTGGCCCCTCGCAACGGTGATGGTGGGATCCACCGAGATTGAGGCGGCGACCCGCAGCTGGTGGCCGTGCCAGCGGGCTCTCAGATCGGTCAGCTCTTCGACCCCTTCAACTCCGCCAATCGTGCTCTCAACCCGGGTGAGGACCGCCGGCTCGACGCCGTCCAGAAGCCGTCGCGAAATGCGTCGGGCGGAGCGGGCCATGAGCACCACGATCCCGGCCGCCACAACGAGTCCGGCCACGGGGTCTACCCAGGCTGCTTCAAAGGTCGCTCCGATGCCGGCAGCAACAACGGCCAGCGAGGTCCAGGCATCGCTCCGGGCGTGGTGGCCATCGGCTATCAGCGCTTCGGAACCGATCCGGCGCCCCGTGGCGATCCGGTAGCGAGCAACCAGCTCGTTGCCTGCTGCGCCGACGACCCCCGCCGCAATGACCCAGGGAATGTTGTCCATGAGCCGAGGGTCGATCAACCGCTCGATCGACTGCCACACCACCAGCACGGCCGACGCGCCGATCGCCCCGACGATCAGCAAGCCCGCAAAGTCTTCGGCCCGGCGGAACCCATACGTGTACGTGCGGGTCTCGGCCTTTCGTCCCCAGGCGAAGGCGATCCACAGCGGGATCGCAGTGAGGGCGTCGGTGAGGTTGTGCAACGTGTCAGACAACAGGGCCACCGACCCGGAGAAAACAACGATCACTCCCTGGATCAGAGCGGTGACCCCGAGACCGATCAGCGAGACCTGGGAGGCCCGGATGCCGATCGAACCAGACTCCATGATCGACACTGCGGGAGTCCCGTGATCGTGGTCATGGGACACCAGATGTCGCAAACGATGGAGAAAGTCGCGCACCCAACCACCTTGTATCCGGATCTCACGCCCGTCGTGGACCCAGACGCCACGGTAACCGAAGGTACCGACGGCGCACCGACCATCGGCGGTTACGGCGGGGTCGGGACTCCGCGGTCTACGGGGTTACCGTCCAGGTCGAGCGTGCGCAGCACCTCGTTGGCCTGCTCCACGAGGGCATGGCGGTTGCGGTGGCTGCCCAGCGCGACGTACAGGCAGTAGCCCCGGCCGTTGACGGTGAAGAAGCGCTGCAAACCGGACTGCAGCGGCAAGGGACGCTGCATCATGTTCGGATCAAACGTCTCGGGGTCGAGCGGGACCGGAATTCCCTCGTATCGGAACAGGGCGGTACCGGCAGCATCGGGCCCGTAGTCGAAGATGACCATCAGCAGATGCTGGCTGCGCATGATCTCGACGGCACCGCTGCCGAAGTCGCCGCGCTCGGGCGGCAGTGGGAAGTTGGCGGCGTGTACGACCACGTGTGATTCCCCGGTTTCGGCTTCTGCCCCGACCGAGAGGTCCCGGGCCGGAATCGGCATACGACGGATGGCGCCGTCCCATCCCGGCGGCAGCTCGACCGTGACTCCCTCGTAGCTCAGTGTGCTCACGTAAGTACCACCACCAAACCGGCCACGGCGACCGCCGCCTGGGTGCCGAGCGCGATCCGCTGGGCCGGGGCCGCCAGTGCCTGCAGCCGCCGGTGGGCGGCGCGGAGCTGGGCGGGATTTCGCACCCGGGCCACCGAAAGGGCGACACTCGCCCGGGCCAGGCCGAAGACCAGGCCGATCAGCAGCCCCCACTGCCACGATCCGCTCAGAAACGCCAGGACGAACGTGAGGTACACCCCGCCCGAGGTGATGATCGTGACAAAACCGAGACCGAGCTGGAATCCAAAGCCGGCCCCGTACACCCACCCGCGGTATGACGTCATCCAGTCCTCGTTCACCTGCCGGTGCCAGGACGGGAGCCGGGTCGACCCGGCCCGTCGCTCGAGGAGGAGCACCAGCCCGGCGGCGGCCACAACCAGTAATGCGATGACCGTGTCGGATGGCCCAACCAGGGCCAGCGCCACGGAGCCAAGCCAGCCGAACGTGACGCCCATCACGGCGCCACCGGCGGCTGCTCCGACGACGTAGCTGGTGGCGGTGACCGAATATCGTTGTCCGCGTCCCCGCTCCCCGAGCGGGTGGATGCTGGCCAGCATCGACTCTCCTCACGGGCTCCAGGTGGAACGAACTGCCCCGACGACCGCAACGATGACGCCCGAGGTCACGACGACCCAGCCCATGTCAACGCTCGCTTTCGGGAGCTTCCCCCGGATAGAGGCTGGGATGGCCCGCCTCGATGCCGGCCGCGGCCAGCGTCTCGTCGGCCCGGGCTTCCCGGGCCTGCCCGTTGAGGCCTCGGCGGCTGTCCGGCGCACTGTCGGCCATCGCCTGACGCAGGAGCGAGTCGATCTGCGCCCAGGTCGTGGCGGCGCCTTCGCCGACTACCTGGCCGGTGGTGCCGTCCACCATGATGAAATAGGGCGACACCGGCACCCGGTAGTCGTCCCAGGCTTCTGACGACATCACCGTGGTGTGATGGGCGGGGGCGAGCGATGCCACCTTTGCCGGGCTCTCGGCGTCAGGGCCTTTGGTGACGACGACGAGCCGGGTGTCGGTACCGGGGAGCGCCAGGTCCTGACTGGACTGGAACTCCTCCCAGAACGAGGCGCAGGTCAGGCACCCGCTGGACAGGAACGCCAGCAATGTGAACCGATCGACCCCCACCACGGCAACGGTGGCGGCGCCACCCGATGCCAGCTCGCCGGCGACGTCGACGGCCGGCCCGTCCGCCACCCGCGGTTCGGCGACGCCAACTGCCACCGGGCGAGGGAGGCCGCCGGCCGATTCGTCGAGCCCGGCACCGAGGTCGTGGAGTTTACGAAGGATCTCGGCATGGCTGCGAAGCAGCCCACCGACCAGTACGGCCAGCAGGAGGAGGGCGACCCCTTCGATGATGACGAGAGCAATCACAGCGCGAGGCCGATGGTATCGGCGGATGGGGCCGGGGCGGTGCGTTTCATGCGGGCTCGAGAATCCCGCTTCCGTAGATGAACTGCGTCTCGGCGACTGAGGTGTCCTGGCCGTCGTTGAGGAGCCATACGTTGGTGCGGATCACACCAGGCGCCGCGACTGCTCCCTGGCTCCATCGGCCGGCGATCGGCAGGTCGGTCCCCAGCCCGTACTCGAACGTGACATCGGCGACGCCATCGCTGTGGCTGTTGCGGAGGTACCAGATGCCGTTGCGCACCACGCCGGGGAAGTCGATGCCACTGCCGGTCCAGTCACCGACCACCGGGCGATCGCCGGGAATGCCGAAATAGAACACCGTGTCGGCCGGACCGGGCGTGTTGCTGTTGCGTAGATGCCATTGGCCATTGCGCACTACGCCGGGGGTCGAGACGCCGTCCCCGGTCCAGTCCCCGGCGACGGGGATCCCGTCCGGCAAGTCGAGAGGCAGTTCGAGGTCGGCAAACCCGGCGTCGTTGGTGAACCGCAAATACCAGACACCGTCACGGACCACGCCGGGACTGTCGATGCCGTCACCGTTCCAATCGCCCACCACCGGCACGTCGGTCGGCAGCCCGAAATCGAACACGATGTCGGCCGGGCCGGGAGTGTTGCTGTTGCGCAAATACCAGCGGCCGTCTTTCACCACTCCCGGGGTCTTGATGCCGTCACCATTCCAGTCACCGACGATGGCGATCCCGTCCGGAACTCCGTCGACCCGTCCGTGCAGGCAGGCGGCGTCGTGAAATCGGGTCTGGTTGTCGGTGGCAACGACCGTGGTGCAACTGGGATCCCAGAACCACGGTGGGGTGCAGGTCACGACCCGGCACACGATGGGGCCGACACACTCGACGTCCTGGCCGCACTGGCCGTACCGGAACTTGGTGCAGCAGGCTTTGCGATTGCCGCAGTGGTCGTTGGCGCACCCGCAGTCACAGCCCGAGCAGGTCGTATCGCAGAAGCCTGACTGATCACAAGCGCACCCATCACAGGTGGCGTTGCAGTCGATGTAGTAGCGAGGCTGGGGCGTCCCCGCCCGATCGCACAGACCCGAGCCGTCCGCCTTCCACCATCCGGCGGCCAGCGAGCCCGGCGGGCACAGATTCTGGCCGGTGAGCGTGCAACAAAAGGCGGTGTAGCCATCGCAGCACAGATCGTTGCATTCACAATCCATCCCGCTGCACCCGCAGATCGCGGCGTAGGCACTCACCGGCCGCAGCACGAAATCGAGCGGTTGGACGACCAGGGCGGCTCCGGTCATCGCCGCCGCAGTCAGGAAGCCCCGCCGCGACACTCGCCCTTCGATGAACTCGGCACCGTGGGTGACGGCGGCGCGACTGAAGCCGGCGGCAGGGGCCGCGACGAGGGGCGCTGGGGAGCGAACCAGGGTGAGCACGGTGGGCAGAGCCGTCGTTGCGAGGTAGAGCAGATACAACAGGAGCGCGGCCAGGATGCCGTAGGCCAGCGCCGGCAGCACGGCTGATCCGACCGAATCGATCAGCCCGCCCGGTGGATTGACCACGGCCGCACCGGCAACGGCAGCGAGGGAGAGATTGACGGCGACATGTGTCCCGCCCGGTGGAGCGCTCGAGTCGCCGAAGCACCCGCAGGTCGAGATGTCTCCCGGGCCGAGCATGGCGGCCGCAACAAAGCCGGCGAAGCCCAAATAGAACAGCGCCACGAGCAACGCGGTGGCGGCCGAGCCGACCGCGAGGCCGGCTCCCCCGATGCCGATTTCGACAACCCCGATCGAAACAGCCAGCCAGCGCCGGGGTCGCAGCCCGAGAACCGAAAGGGCACGGGCGGCGGGCTCCGGGTGCACGGCCTTGAGCGTGCCCGCCAACACCAGGAGCGCCGAACCGATGAAGAAAAGACCGGAGGCCGCCGACATGTGGCCGGGATGCTAGGTGGCCACTCGTCGCGCTCGGTGGCTTTCGCCACCACGACTCCGGCACCCGATCAGCCCGATGGACGTCAGTCGGCGCCGGTGGCGGCCTCGAGGCCGGCGGACGACCAGTCGCTCCACGAGCCCGGGTAGAGCACGGCAGAACCGAGGCCGGCATGCTCCATCGCCAGAAGATTGTGGCAGGCAGTCACTCCGCTTCCGCAATACATGACCGTGTCGGCTTCGGCGTCCACGCCGAGCTCCCGGTAGCGGGCGGCCAGCCGGTCCGGGTCGAGGAAGCGGCCGTCGGAATCGAGGTTGCCTTCATAGGGGGCGTTGACGGCACCGGGAATGTGCCCGGCCACGGGGTCGATCGGCTCCTGCTCGCCGCGGTAGCGCTCCCCGGCCCGCGCATCCAGCAAGAGCACCGATCCGAGACGGTGCTGCAGTTCCTCCCGGTCGATGGTGGCCCCCTCTGGTGATCGAACCGTCAGCGTCCCGGGCGGGTGGTCGACTAGTGCGGTGGTCAGGGGATGGCCGGCCGCTTCCCAGGCGGTGATTCCACCATCCAGCACGTACGTGCGCCGGTGGCCGATGGTGCGCAGCATCCACCACAGTCGAGCAGCGACTGCCCCGCCGCGGTCGTCGTAGGCCACGACGACGCTGTCATCGCCGATCCCGAGCTGCTCCATCCGGCGGGCGAAGGCGGTCCACTCCGGCAGCGGGTGCCGGCCCGGACCCTCGGCCGCCGAGAGGTCGGCATCGAGGTCGACATACACGGCCCCCGGCAGGTGGCCTGCCGCATAGGCGGCCGCCCCCCGGTCAGGCTCCCCCAGGTACCAGCGCACGTCGGCGAGGTGAAGCACGTCGTGGGCGAGATGGCGCTGCAGCCACTCGACGGAGACCAGCGGTCCCGCCACTCAGGCAGGCTGGGCGGGCTCGGGCCGGCCCGGCGCGACCTCGGGTGTGATCAGCTCGGGTGCGAAGGCGACCGCCTCCCAGGGGCGAGCTACCACGTGCCAGGCGAGCAGGACGGCAGCCATGGGGACCGAGATGGGAGCATCGATGCGGACCCGGTTGTAGTTGATGGCCGACCCGCGCAGCCAGGCGGCGGGCTCGGTGCCGACGGCCAGCTCCCAACGCCGGGGAACGCGGCTCTCATGGTGGAGGTGATACCCGAACCCCATGCCCGACACCTCCCAGCGATTGCCCCAGAACGAGTCGCGGACGGCCCGGGCGAAGGGGACATCATCCTCGACGGCCCGCACCACGCCCCACCCATCGGGCTGCAGTGTCCAGCGGGTCCCGTCGCTGAGCGTGACCCTCGTGTAGCAGTTGCGGGGGCGCCGGATGGCCTTGGCGAGCACTTCACCCCGCTGGACGAGTTGCCATTCGTTCGAGAAGAGGCCGCTGGTGAGCTCGGCGTCACCGACGACGATCCGGGAAGGGCTGCTTCGCATAGGTCAACGGTAGTCGTCCGTCCGGCGTCAATAGGATGCGGTGATGCAGCTTCACCTCCTCGACGGCACCTATGAGCTGTTCCGATCGTTCTTCGGTGCCCCGCCGCGCTCGGCGCCGGACGGACGGGAGGTCGGGGCGGTGGCCGGCATCCTCGGTTCGACGCTCGGACTGCTGCGCGAGCCCGGTGTCACTCACGTCGCCGTGGCCACCGATTACGTGATCGAGTCGTTTCGCAACGACATGTTCGACGGCTACAAGACCGGCGAAGGCATCCCCGAGGAGCTGTTCAGCCAGTTCCGGCTTGCCGAACGCGCCTGGGAGGCGCTTGGTGTCGTCGTCTGGCCGATGGTGGAGTTCGAGGCCGACGATGCCATCGCCACCGGGGCGTGGAAGTTCGCCGGGCAGGTCGAACGCGTGGTGCTGCTCAGCCCGGACAAGGATCTAGCGCAATGCGTGGACGGCGATTCGGTGGTCACCTTCGATCGTCGCCAGGAGATTCAGCGCAACGAGCAGGGGGTGTGGGACAAGTTTGGTGTCGCCCCCGCTTCGATTCCCGATTATCTGGGCCTGGTAGGCGACACGGCCGACGGGATCCCCGGCCTGCCCGGTTGGGGAGCCAAGTCCACCTCCACCGTGCTCGCCCACTACCGCACCATCGAAGAGATTCCGCCCTCCGCCGACGACTGGGATGTCACCGTTCGGGGCTCGGCCAAGCTGGCCGCCACGCTCGATGCCCACCGGGGAGAGGCATTGCTGTTTCGGGAGCTGGCCCGGTTGCGGAGGGACGTGCCCCTCACCGAGGAGCTGGACGACCTCGAGTGGCACGGGGCGCACCGCGACGCATACGGTGCCCTGTGTGAGGAACTCGGCTTCACCGACCTGGCAACTAGGCCCCATCGGTGGGTCGAGTAGGGGCGAACGGCCGTATTGCACCGGCCGCGGCGGCGATACGGTGTGCTCGGAGGTATGCGTGTACGACCATATTCTCGTGGCGGTCGACGGAAGCCGCCACGCCACTCAGGCGGTCGAGGTCGCGGCAGAGATGGCGCAGGCTTGCGGCAGCCGGCTCTCACTGGTGCATGTCACCCGGAACGCGTCGTTTCGAAAGCTTCACGAGGAGGTGGCCGCCGTCGAGCGATCCGAGCATTTCGAGTTCAGCAACACCGACCTGCTCGAAATCGTCGGGCACGATGTGCTGGCCGAGGCCGAGCAGCTCGCCCGGGGCCGCGGTGTCAAGCAGGTCGATACCGGCACCCGGATCGGCCGGCCGGGCGACGAGGTCGCCGAGCATGCCGAGGCGATCGGAGCCGACCTGATCGTGACCGGCACCCGTGGCCTGAGCGATCTTCCCGGGATACTCCTCGGGTCGGTATCGCACCGCATCATCCATCTCGCCACGGTTCCCGTCCTCGTTGTCCGGTGATACACCGGCCGCACGAAGGAGGGATACGGCCGGGCAGTCCGGCCGTTAGCCTCCCGAAGGAGGTGGCGACGTGACCGACGATTCAACGCCAGACGCCGACTACGAGCTCGTCATCGTCGGTGCCAATCGGGCCGGCTTCTCCGTGGCGCGCGATGCTGTTCGAGGCGGCGCAAGGCGAGTTGTCATCCTCAACAGTTGGGAAGTCCCGGTCCCCGACCTCGGCGATCACGTTGAGATGCGCTTCGGCACGCCCGTGACGGATATCACCGACGGGACTGTCGTCACGGTCGCCGGGTCGGACTTCGACCTCACCGCCCGGGTTGCCGTGGTCGCCGCCCGGGTCGACAAGCATTCGATAGCCCCGGACTACGCGATACCCGACAGCCTGGCCGAGCGGATCCACTTCGAGCTGCCCGAATCGCTCGACGTCGCCGATGACGTCCTGGTCATCGGGACGGGTGAGACCGCGGCCGAATACACCGACGACCTCATCGGCCGGGGTCACCAATCGGTGGTGCTGGCATTGCCGTCGGTGGCGTTCGACCAGCTCGGATCGCGCACCCGGGACGATCTCCTGCAGATCGAGACCGACCGCAAGGCAACCATCTTCTGGCATTCCCATCCGACCGAGATCGAGGATGCCGGCGGGTACCCGATGGTCCGTTTCTCCGACCGGCGGACACCCGACCTCGTGTTCGACCACGTGATTTACGCACTGGGGAGCGGCGCTCCCGACCGGCATCTGGAGCGACTCAACATCACACTGAAATTGGCAACAGACCAGCCCTCCGTCTACATCTTGACTGAGGAGGATCCCGGGCCGGGTGCGTCCAGTCCGCAGGGGGTCGTCACCGTGTCCCCCGGACATGCCTGGCGGCTCATTCACGATCATCACCTCGGTGATTTCGACGAGCCCGGCGACTTGACCGCCCGCCCGCCGCTGGTGTTCGCCGGCTTGGCGGAGCGCCTCCGGGAGAAGCACTACAACGCCACGATCACATCGTTCGAGAATCATCACAGCGACCTGTGGATCCTGCGAGTCAAGCCGGATGTCGGCGATGCCCGGCACGAGCCCGGCCAGTACGCGACGCTGGCGCTCGGCTATTGGGAGCCCCGCCTCGACGGCTCCGATGAGCAACTCAACGAAGACAAGATCGAGAAGCTCGTCCGCCGTTCCTACTCGATCTCCCACCCGATGCTCGATGAGAACGACCGGCTGGTGGCACCGGAGGACATCGACGGGCTGGAGTTCTACATCGTGCTGGTCCGACCGGAGGGCATGGAGCATCTGCCGGAATTGACCCCCCGGCTGGCGCTCAAGAAAGCCGGCGATCGGATCTTCATGGGAGCCAAGGTGGCGGGGCGCTACACCCTCAAGTCGGTCACGAGCCCCGACCAGGATGTCGTGTTCCTGTCGACCGGCACCGGGGAGGCCCCGCATAACAACATGGCCGCGCAGCTCCTTCGGGACGGGCATCGCGGTCGGATCGTCAGCGCCTGCACGGTGCGCTATCAGCGCGACCTCGCCTACCTCGAAACCCACCGCCGGATGGAGAAACTGTTCCCGAACTACCGGTACTTCGCGCTGACCACCCGCGAGGCGGACACCATCAACAACAAGGTGTACATCCAGGACATGATCACCAATGGGATGCTCGAGGATGTCCTTGGCTACACACCCACCCCCGGAAAGACCGAGTTCTTCTTGTGCGGCAATCCGGCCATGATCGGTCTCCCCGAGGAGTGGGGCGACGGTTCGCCCGAGTGGCCCGAGCCCCGCGGCGTGTGCGAAATCCTCACGGGGATGGGCTTCACCGTCGACCGGCGAGGCGTCGAGGGGAACGTCCACTACGAGGAGTATTGGTAGGGCGCCGGCCTGGCGGCCGGCGGTCAGTGGTCAATGGTCAGTGGTCAGTGGTCAACGGTCAATATGTGCCGTTATGTGCCCCTGTGAGGCTGGTGGCACTGTCCTATGGTTGCTGTTTGCCACCAGGAGGGGTCTCGCAATGTTCGCAAGAACAGTTACAGCGTCATTCGACATTGACCGGGCGGAAGAAATGGCCGATTTCGGTGAATCGGTAAAGGACCAGATCGCAGCCTTCCCCGGCTTGCAGGAGTGGCGATTCATCGCCGATATGGCGACGGGACGGGCTGTGTCGTTTTCGACGTTCGATGACAGGGATGCATTCCTCGCGTCCAAGGAGGAGATCGACTCAATCCTGTCGGCGTTGGGTCAGTTCTTGGTTGACCAACCGGTCGAGATTCTTGGCGAGGTCGTCGTAGCAGTCTGAAAGCCTGATAAGCCAACCCGCCTGCCCAAAGTCAAGGGCAGCGGGCGCAACATATGTGAGGATATTCGGGCAATCGGGGGAACGTGCATTCTTGCTCCCGATTGGGTGATCGGCGCTGCCGGTCCGGATCGCCAGCTACTGGTTGAAGGTCAAGGCCAGGTGAGCTCGACGGCAGTCATCAACGACCGATAGCCATTGCGCGTGGCGGACGTACCGATCCGCTGATACGTCGCCAAGCTGATCGGCTACTTGAGAAGTCTCACGACCTATGTCGTCGGGCCAAGAGCCTGGTCAAGGTCGGAGATGAGGTCTTCGGGGGCTTCGAGGCCGACGGAGAGGCGGAGGAGCCCCGGCGGGGCGTGGGGGTTGACGGTGGCACGGTGCTCGACCAGCGACTCGACGCCGCCCAGGGAGGTGGCGCGGCGGAAGATCTCGACGCCACTAAGTGCCGCCTGAGCCGCCTCGTACGATTCGAGCTCGAAGGAGAC
>JABDLU010000114.1 GCA_013002865.1 Acidimicrobiia bacterium | reverse complement strand
CCGACCCGGTGAGCGGATCCGAGATGGTCGTCAAGGATGGACGCTTCGGTCCGTACGTCACCGACGGCGAGTACAACGCCTCCCTACGGGTCGGCGACTCGGTCGATTCGATCACCCCCGAACGCGGCGCTGAGCTCCTCGCCGACCGCCGCGCCAAAGGCCCCGCCAAGAAGAAGAAGAAATAGCGCCGGCTCCGCCGGCGCGGTCGACGGTCGACCGTCAACGGTCAACGGCCAAGAAAATTGCCGGCCGTCGACGGTTGACCGTTGACAGTTGACCTCGGTAGTAACGTCCGAGCGTGGCCGTTGAGATCGAGGCGCAGCCGTCGCGCACCACCGTTCAGCTGATAACCCAGGGCCCGTTCGCCCGGTTGTGGTGGGCCGGTTTGTTCTCCAGCATGGGCGACTGGGTAGCGCTGTTTGCGACGCTGACCCTCGCCGCCCGTCTCGGGGGGAGCCAGGCCGAGACCGCCATCCTCGTCCCGCTGGTCGCCCGACTGCTGCCCGGCCTCTTCTTCGTTGCGGTCGGCGGCATCCTGGCCGACCGGGTCAACCGCAAGATCATGATGATCGTTTCCGATGTCGGGCGCGGCTTGTTCGTGCTGAGTCTGGCCTTCGTCGACAACCTCGTTCAGCTGTTCGTGGTGTCGCTGATTCTCGAGTTGTTCACACTGCTGTGGCAGCCCTCCAAAGAGGCGTCGATCCCCAACCTGGTAAACGCCGACGACCTTGCCACTGTGAACGGCCTCTCGCTCGGGGCCGCCTACGGAACGTTCCCGCTTGGGGCCGCTCTGATCTGGGTGCTCGATCTGGTACCGGAATTCGGGTTCACCGAAGCGCTCGATTCGGGACCGGAGACGCTGGCGTTCATGGTTGATGCGGTCACGTTTCTGATATCCGGTGCCCTCATTGCCACGATCGTGTTTCCGGTCACGCCCCGCAAGCCCCGCACCGACGGGCGCGGGACCCTGACGGCCCCGCTGCACGACCTGCGTGAGGGTGTGAGCTTCGTCGCCCGGAACCAGAACATCCGCACCATCGTCCTCGGGATGGCCGTAGGGCTCTTCGGCGGGGGAGTGCTGTTCGCGCTGGGTGAGTCATACGCCCGGCGGGTGGTTGGCGCCGATCAACAGGGCTTCTACGCGCTGCTCTTTGCGCTCGGCACCGGCGCGGCCATCGGCATCATCGGTGCCTCGATTCTCGGGGGACGCAACGTGCGCGCCGACGTGACCTTCGGGTCCGGGTTGCTGCTCACCGGCGTGTCGATGCTGGCCACGGCGGCGGTCAAGACCATCATCGGCGCTATGGGGTGGATCACGTTCGTCGGAGTTGGCACCGGCATCGCCTACGTGATGGGGTTCAGCCATCTGCATCAAAACGTCGCCGACGAGTTCCGTGGGCGAACCTTCGCGGCGCTGATTGCGCTGCTGCGGACCGGCTTGTTGGCCTCGCTGGCGGTGGCGGGGGTCGCCTCCAAGCTGCTGGACGACGTTCTGGCGTCACCGTTCGACAACGGCACCCGCAATGTGATCGCCATCGGCGGCTTTATCGTCCTCGTTACCGGGGGGCTGGCGCTGTGGTCGTTGCGGGAGAGCCTGGGGGATCCGCTCGAAACGGTCAAGGGCCTGACCAGGGCGGCCAATCCGTTCCTCGACGATGAGGACAAGCAATGAGCGGTCGCTACATCGCGTTCGAAGGCGTCGACGGCGCCGGGAAATCGACGGTAGCGGAGGCGGTCGCCGAGCAGCTCCGGGCGGACGGTAGGCAGGTCGTCACTGTGCGGGAACCGGGCGCGACCGCCGTCGGCGAAGCCATCCGCGAGATCCTCCTGCACAGCCACGACGACCTCGTGCCCTGGGCTGAAGCCCTGTTGTTTGCCGCAGCCCGCGCCCAGCTGGCCGAGCAGACCCTGCGGCCCCTCCTCGAGGCAGGAGCCTGGGTGCTGTCGGACCGGTCCGTGTATTCCTCGCTGGCGTACCAGGGTGGCGCCCGGGGGCTCGGCGTCGACATCGTCCGGACGGTCAACGCCGCCGGGTTATCTGGCGTGTGGCCCGACCTCGTCATACTGCTCGATGTGGAACCGCAGACGGGTCTGGCCCGGGAAGAAGACACCGACCGCATCGGCGCCGAGGGGCTGGCCCTCCAGCAGCGGGTGGCCGCCACCTACCGGGAGCTGTCTGCCTCGGACCCACGAGTGGTGTCGGTCGACGGCGCCGGTGACGTCGCATCGGTCGTGGCTGCCTCGCTGCAGCAGATAGGGGAGCGGTTCGATGAATCTGTTTGACGGCGTCATCGGGCACGACCGGGTAGTGGGCATGCTGGAACGGGAAGCCGAGCACCCCGCCCATGCCTATCTCTTCACCGGTCCCACCGGAGTCGGCAAAGCGACGGTCGCCCGGCGGTTTGCGGCCGCCCTGCTGTGTCCCGACGACCCCGAGGGGCAGCGGCGGGTTGATCTGGCAATCCATCCCGACCTCCATCTGGTTGAGCCGGAGGGCCGGACGGCGCTGACGGTCGACCAGGCGCGTGCCACCGTGGCGCAGGCCTCTCGCACACCGGTCGAAGCGGCATGCAAAGTCTTCTTGTTCGAAGAGGCCGGGATGATGAACGACGAAGCGGCCAACGCCCTGCTCAAGACGCTGGAGGAGCCGTCGTCGACGGTCGTCTTTCTCCTGATCACCGAGTCCGAGGACGATCTGCCCGCAACCGTCGCCAGCCGCTGCCGGGTCGTCCGGTTCGGCCGCGCTGGAGAAGCCGAGATCCGCGACGCCCTGATCAGCCGGCACTTCGACGCCGAGCAGGCCGGCGAGGCCGCTCGCATTTCGGGCGGGCGCCCCGGGCTGGCGCTGGCGCTCGCCGAGGAATCCGACGTTGCTCAATACCGCAAGGTGTGGCTCGGGGTACCCGGCAAGGTGTCGCGGGCGGCCGGGGACGCCTTTCGCCTTGCCGAGCACGTCGTCGGCGCGGCCGATCCGCTGCTGGCGGCAATCGAGGGTGCCTACGGCGAGGCCGAAACCCGCGAGGCCAAGGATCGGGTCGAGCGCGCCACCCGGCGCGCCGCGCTGTCACTGCAGGTCACCGGGCTGGAGATCCTGGCGTCGTGGTACCGGGACGCCGCCGCCGCCCAGTTCGGTGCCGCGGTTCGGAACACCGACGTGCCCGCCGTCGAGTTCACCTCGGTCAGCCCGCAGGCCGCCGTCCGCCGGGCCGAGCGCGTGCTCGCCACCGTCGAAGTCCTCGAAGCCAACCAACGCCCCGTCCTCGCCCTGGCAACACTGTTTTCGGACCTGTCGACGATTGAATAGTCGTTGGTCGTTGGTC
>JABDLU010000101.1 GCA_013002865.1 Acidimicrobiia bacterium | reverse complement strand
TCCTCGACCGGGTACTTGTAGTACCAGACGATGTCTTCGATCAGCTCATCGTCCAGCTCGACCGAGAAGTAGTTGGCCTCGCCCTTGTAGGGGCAGTACGTCGTCGTGTCGCTGTCGCGGAGCAGGTCCATGCGCACGTCGAGGAGGGGCAGGTAGTAGCGAGTCGGGAGGCCGGTCTCGAACAGCAGTGTTGGCTTGGTGCTGTCGGCGACTGTCACCCCATTGATCTTCACCTCGATGTGGCGGGAGCTCGGCAGTGCATCGATGCGGGTGTACGGGTCACGGGCATGCACGAACACCTCTTCGTCCTCTTCGAACCAGGAATCCATGGCATCCCACATGAAGGCGACATGGTCGGCGAGGCCTTCGATCTTCGGATCGTCGTAGCCGTAGGCGGCGTTCTCCACCACCTTCGAGCCCCCCTTGACGGTGTAGAGCGTCGCCGTGCCTCGGCTGGGCGACTTCTTCTCGTCGCCGGAGGGGCTGAGCAATTCCATCCGGACGTCTCGCTGCGGGAAGTAGTAGACCGGGTAGTACGGCTTCTCCCACACCAGCAGCATGTCGGTGCTGTCGGCGATGAGTTCGCCGCCCAGGAACACACGGACCCGCTTGCGGGAGTTCTCGAGGCGGATTCGCCCTTTTGGTGCGGTCGTTGTCATGGATGCTCCAATTCAGAGTTCGACGATGCCAACTTGCCGCCGCCCGAAATCATTCCGCCGGTCTACAGGTCGGGCACTCCGACGTCCGGTGTCAGGGCAACGGCGGTGCAGGCGAGCAGCAATCCGATGACGACCCGCCGCCTGTCCGGATCATCGATGTGAGGGGTGATTGCATCCAGGGTCGTCGCGATCGCCCGATACACCTCCCGGTGGTTGGCACCGTCCCGTACGTTGCAGGCCAGCCGGGCCAGCGACAGGGGCTGGGAGGGGTCCTGATCGCTGAAGATACGGACCACCGATCCGTGCAGGTTGCTGTGCACGCGCAGCAGCCCGGCGGTGTGGGAGAAGAAGTCGTCACCGGGTGGCGGGCTCATCGCCGCCGGGCGCTCGCCGGCCAGGAGGCCCGTGATGGTGGTGGAGAACAGGGCGGTGAGTTGGGCGGGGGTGTATCCGGCCGCCAGCGCAGGGCGCATGGTGATGATGAACGACATCAGCGGATCGCCGTACGGCGTATCTGAGGCATAGACGATTCGTTCCGGGGGGACCCAGGACATGAGGGCGATGATGTCGGTGACGTTCCACCACGAGGTGTCGAAGAAGATGCCGGGGTGGTCGGCGGCGATCGGTCCCAGGTAGGCGAGGTCGCTGATGGCGCAGTGGGCCAGGATCACGTTGAGACCCTCCACCCGGTCGACCAGCTGCAGTGCTCCATCGCCCAGCGATGGGATACCCCGGCCGGCATGGAACAGGAGGGGAGCGCCGGCGGCGGCCGCCAGGCGGGCGATGGGGATGAGGCTGGAGTGGGCCAGGTCGAAGGCCTCGGCCCGGGGGTGCAGCTTGATGCCCCGGTGCCCGGCCGTCAGCGATCGCTCCACCTCGGCCACGGATTCCGGGTCCGAGGGGGCGACCCGCAGGAACGGAGCCAGCCGGCCGTCGGCTGCGTCGGCCTCAGCGAGGATCCGGTCGTTGGCCTCCCGGTATCCGTCGGGGTTGTGGTTGGAGGCAACGACGGCACCGGCGTGTCCGGCATGCAAGAGGGCCTCCAGCAACTCTTCGACCCTTCCGACGACCCCGTCGGGGTCGCGGTCGCCGGTGTGGGTGTGGGCATCCCACACCGGAACGCCTTCGGGGAGGCGTTCGTGTGCGTGCTGGTACCACGCAGTCAGCAGGGTGTCGAGATTCATCGGGCGGATGAGGGTAGTGGTGCCGGGTTTGAGTTCGCACGGCCCGCCGGGTTGAATCGGCGGCCATGGAATCGATCGAATCCCGGGTGCGGGCCGCCCTCGACGGCTTCGAGCACGAGCTCATCCCCTGCGATCCGGAGCTGGCCGACACGGCGGCGTTCTGCGCCCACTACGGCTATCCACTGGAGCAGTCCGCCAACACGATCCTCGTGGCCTCCCGGAAACCCGAGGGCCGGTATGCCGCCTGCGTGGTGCTCGCCACCCACCGCCTCGATGTCAACAACCGGGTGCGGAAGCTGCTCGATGTGCGCAAGATCTCCTTTGCTCCCGCCGAGGTGACCGCCGAGGTGACCGGCATGCTCATCGGTGGCGTGACCCCGTTCGCCCTCCCCGCCGACCTGCCACTGTGGATCGACGAGGCGGTCATGGCATGCGATTGGGTGATCCTGGGCGGCGGGAGCCGATCGCTCAAAGTGAAAGCCTCCCCGGAGGTTCTCACCGCACTGCCCGGGGCCGAGGTGGTTGCCGACCTCGCCAAGGCGGCGGTGGGCTAAGCGGCCGGGAGGCCTGCCCGGCGGCCCAATGCCTCCAGCGTTGTCCGGAACCGCCGCGTGGCATCCCACCCGCCGTACTCGGGCGGGATGGGGTGGTCGGCCAGCTTCACTACCGGCATTGAGCTGGCTTCGGCCTGGCGCACAATGTCGCACAGGAAGGTGAGATAGCGGCTGAAGACCCGGGCGTACTCGAACGCCGCCACCGTGCCATGACCGGGAACGACGGTGCGGGGACGCAACTCATTCATGCGGTACACGATGTCGATCCACTCATCGAGATGGCCATCCCCACCCCACGGGTGGCTCTCCACCCACAGGAGGTCGCCGGCGAAGAGCACTCCGCAGTCGGGGAGGAACACGAAGGCATCACTGTCGGTGTGGCCGCCCCCGTAGGACAGCAGATGGGCCTGACGGGCCTCGCCTTCGACGATCAGCTCGTCTGCGAACGAGCTCGTCGGCACCGTGATGGTGAGGTCGGGCAGCGAAGCGAGCACCTCCCCGGCCATCCGTCTCGACAGCGCCAGTTCATTGCGGGCCGGAACCTCGGGATCTGCTAGCTGCCGGTCGAGGTCGGCGATCCAGGCCCGCACCCCCTCGGCATAGACATCGAGATCCCCGGGACGGCCTGACTCGATCAGTTCGATCATGCGAACCGTGCCGATGATGTCGGCGCTTCCGAACGCCTGGTTGCCCCGGATGTGGTCGTCGTGGTGATGGCTGTTGACGACCAGCGCCGCCGGCCGACCCGTCAGCCGCTCGGCCGCCTCCCGCAGGTCGCGCCCGGCCTGGGGTGTCATGAACGTGTCGAAGACCAGGGTCCGGTCTCCGAGGTCGATGATGCCGGCATTGGACACACAGGCACCGGTCGGCCCGGCCAGCGCGGCCCACACCCCGGGGGCGACCTCTTCGATCCGAAAATGCTCTGAGTGAGCACTCATGAAATCAGCCTACCGGCGAGCGCCGGGGCTCCCGGGCCCGGTTTGTGCGAGAATCCCTCGCCTATGACCGTCGACATATCCCCGGCCGCGCAGTTGCGCGCCGCGCTGCACGCCCTGGGGGAGGGGGTGGAAAGCGTCGCCTTCGAGCTTCCATCCCCGGCGCGGGAGGCCCGCCGCCGAGAGCAGCAACACCTGCTCTGGTCGATCTCCGAGTACCTCCTCCCGCGCCTGGGCGACCTCGGGGCGCCGGCGGTCGCCGTCGTGCTGGGGTCGACCGGCAGCGGAAAGTCGACTCTCGTCAACTCCCTTGCCCAGGCGGCCGTTTCCCTACCGGGTCCGGTTCGTCCCACCACCCGCCACCCGGTGGTCTGGGCACACGAGAGCCAGGCCGGGCGATACAGCGGGGAGGGGTTTCTCTCCGGCTATGGGCCGGGGAGCGACCATCGCCTCGAGGTGCGGCCATCGACCGATCGACTGCTGGAGGGCGTGACGGTGATCGATTCACCCGATTTCGACTCGGTGGTTGAGGAAAACCGGGACATGGCAGACGACCTGCTGGCCATTGCCGATCTCTGCATCTTTGTTACCAGCGCTCAGCGGTATGCCGATGCGGTGCCGTGGGAGTTCCTCGAGCGTGCCAAGCGACGCTCCTTGCCGATCGTGTTTGTCGTCAACCGGATTCCGGCGGCCGATCGCACTGTCATCCTCGACGACTACCGGCGGCGGCTGGCCGGTGCCGGGCTGGAAGGGTGGGCGGAACTGGTTGCGATCACCGAACAGTCGGTCGACGGCGGCCATGGCGGTCTCCCGGCATCCGAGGTGGCCGGCCTGCGCACCAGGCTCGAGACGCTCGCCCGTCCTGGTACCCGTGCCGAGCTGGTGCGGGAGGCCGTCCGGGGCGGCGTGCAGGACGTCGTCGTGCGAGCCGAGGCGCTGGCCGGTTCGATCGAGGACGAGGCCGGTGAGGGCGCCGGGCTGGCGCAGGTGGCCGAGTCGGCCTACCGGGCCCAGATGTCCGAGCTGGGACGGCTGCTGGAGGACGGCACCCTCATCCGGGGCGAAGTGGTCGCCCGCTGGCAGAACTTCGTCGGGACCGGTCAGCTGTTGCAGGCGCTGGCCGAGGGCACCAGCCGGGTTCGTAGCTGGCTGCGGCGCGTTTTTGGTGGAGAACCACAGGTCGAGCAGGTGGAGCGGGAGGCTCGCAGCGAGCTGGTCGACGCGGTCGTTCGACGGACCGACCTTGCCGCCACCACAGCCGCAGGAGCGTGGGAGCTGGACGACGCCGGGGCGGCGCTGCTGGCCGAATCGGGCGGTGCGCTGTGGCGGCACGCCCCGGAGACCCCGGGCCGGGCGCAGCGGGCGGTCGAGGACTGGCTGGGGTATCTCTCCCAGCTCATCGAAGAGGAGGGGGGCGGACGCAAGCGCTTTGCCCAGGTGGCCTCCTACGGTGTGAACGCCGCCGCCGTCGCCGTGCTGCTCGGCGTGTTCGTGCACACCGGCGGCCTGACCGGCGCCGAGCTGGGTGTGACGGCAAGCGCGGCGGCGGCCCAGCAAAAGGTGCTGGAGCACATCTTCGGATCGGCCGCCGCCCGAACGCTCATCATCAAGGCACGGGAGCGCCTCGACCAGGCGCTCAACAGCGTGCTGCACATGGATGGGGCGCGGTTCTACGAGCTGAGCAGTGCTCGCAGCGCCGACCGGGAGGACGCCGGGCGGATTCGCGACCTCGCCCGGGGCGTGGAGCTCGAGGCCGGGGCATTCGATGGCTGATCTACAAGCCACCCACGACGCTCTCACCGAGGCGGTCGGCCTGGCGGAAGCCTTCGTCGGGCCCGACGACCTGGCGGCGGCCCGGGCAGTTGCCGACGACGTTGGCAGCCGGCTCGGTTACCTCGGGGAGACCGTGGTGGTGGCACTCGCGGGCGGAACCGGTTCGGGCAAGTCGAGCCTGCTCAACGCGCTGGCCGGGTCAGAGGTCACCGAGGTGGGAGCGGTGCGTCCGACTACGGCCGATCCGACGGCCTGGATTCCGGCCAACCCGGAACCCGGCCTGGTTCGCCTGCTCGACGAGCTCGGCATCGACCGGCGCATCGGCCACAACGGGCCGGCCTCGCTCGCACTGGTTGACCTGCCCGACTACGACAGCGTCGAGTTCGAGCATCGTGCCACGGTCGAGCGGCTGGTGCCGCGGGTAGACGCCATCGTGTGGGTGCTGGACCCGCAGAAGTACTCCGACCGGGCTCTGCACCGTGACTACCTGGTGCCGCTGGCCGATTACGAGGATCAGTTCTTGTTCGCGCTCAACCAGGTGGACCGCCTGGACGACAGCGGGATGGAGGCGGTGCTCACCGACCTCGAAGCACGCCTGCGGGCCGAGGGATACCAGCAGCCGGTCATCGTCACAACGGCCGCCCGGCCGGCCGACGGTGGGCCGCCGCGGGTAGAAGCATTGTCGGAGGTGCTGGCGCACCGCCTGGACGCCAAGCGAACGGTGCGGGCCAAGCTCGCTACCGACCTGTCACGGGCGCGTGACCGGCTGGCGACCGCGGCCGGCCTGACCGACCGGGCCGGGCCGACCCCCGCTGAGCGCTGGGAGGCCACCGAGCATGACGCGATTGAGGGTCTGACCGGCTTGCTGGTCGATTCGGCTGCGATCGAGCAAGCCTCCCGGGTGGGTGAACGGACCGCGATGTCGCGGGCGGCCGGCCCGATCGGACGGCTCGGTGCCCTGCTTCGTCGCAGCCGGTTTGGCCGCGCCCTGGGCGCCGCCCCCGACGAGCCGGGACCGGGCCACTGGTGGACGCGGCCCGGCCTGGAGCGGGTTCTGTCCGAGGTGAGTCGGGCGGTGACCGACACCTCCGTCCAGCTGGGGGGACCGCTGGGACGCCGGCTCCGGGAGGACTTCGGACCCGATCAGCTCGAGGAACAGCTCCGGGCCTCGGTGGAAGGCACCCATCACAACGTCGGGGACATTCAAGGGGTGAGCGCCCGCTGGTGGTGGGGCCTGGTGGGAGTCGTGCAGCTCGCCCTGTTCGCCGCGCTCGTGTCCGGGCTGGTGTGGCTATACGTCGACGGAGTCGACCGCGGCGAGTTTCCGTGGAATCTGGTGCTGGTGGGCGGGTCGATCATCGTGGCAACCGTGCTGTCGTGGGCGGTCGGAGCCAGCGGGCGCCGCCTCGGCCGCCGGGCGGGCGAGCGCTACCGCCAGCGGGTGGAAACCGCCATGGCTGCTCAGGTCCGGACCCGGCTGTCGGACCCCATTCTCGATTCGATCCGGCGGCGGGACGAGCTCGCCGAAGCCCTGGCGAAGATGTCGCAGGCGCTGGCTGGTTCCTGAGGCTTCAGCGCCGGCCGGTTCCGGCCGATGCGGCATTCATGGATCTCGAAGGGATCGATCGGTTTGGGGGCAAGGTCGTCGCCCGCTTCTGGGGAACGGTGTTACTGCTCGCCGTCGTGCTCATCGGTGGGAGCGCCGTGGTATTCGCGATGGCGACGGGCCGGTGGGCGATGGCGATCATCGCGCTGGTCCTGGCGGTTCCGGGCCTGCTGGTGGTCCGGTACCTCTACTCGCCCAAGCGCCGCCTCACCGACTTCGAGTGACCGATCGCCCCGCGGTCCGGCGAGTGGAGACCCGGCGCAGCCGCTAGAACGGCACTCCGAGGGCGTCGCACAGGAACTTCATGAACGGGGCCGCTCGCTTGCAGTTGCTCTCGAAGGTCTTCATGAACCCCGAGCTGGTCACGTCCTTTTGGGTGAGGCGGGTGGAGGCGATGAAATCCTTGCGCTTCAAGTCTTCGATCAGGGGGTGGTCGGCGTCGAACCCTTTCGGCGGCCGGGTGAGTGAGTCGCCCTCCAACGAGAAGACATCGGCGAAGCGCTTGCCGCGGGACGCCTTCTTCCATTCCGCCGGGTGCTCGGCGATGTGCTCGCGTATTTGGTAGGCGACCTTCGTCTCGGGACGCCACAACCCGACTCCCATGAAGTTCTCGCCGGGCTGAATGTGCAAATAAAAGCCGGGGGCGTGGGCGTCTTTGGCCATGAAGTGACGGAAGTGCAGGCCGGTGTTGGTCTTGTATGGCGTCTTGTCCTTGGAGAACCGCGTGTCTCGATAGATGCGGAAGAGCGATCCGCCCTGCAGCGACGGGTCGGCCACGAAGTGCGGGCTGATTCGGGAGAGTGGTTTGGCGAAGTCCTCGATGAAGTCGAGCGCCGGCTCTTTGATGGTGGCGTCGTAGCGGTCCTTGTTTGCCTTGAACCATTCCCGCTTGTTGTTGCCCTCGAGGTCTCGGAGGAATGTGAACGTTGCGCTGGTGAAGTATGTGCGTTGTGCCATGAGGTCGAACTTAGCGGTCGGCTGAGACACGAGACACCGGAACGCGAAAACCAACCAGCGAAATCGAGTACTAGTCCGTTTGTGTCGTGGTGGGATGGGTATAGCCCTAGTAGTGCACACTGTCGTTAGAAAGACCATGCGGCGACTCATACTTCCCCTCATCATGGGGATCGCCCTGACGGCGATCCCGGCGCCGTCGCTCGCCGCCACCAGCGTTGCCTTCGTCGATCCGAACGACGGCCGATGGTATGTGCCCGACGGCTCGGGGTCACTCGCCAGTTTCACCTACGGCGCTCCCGGCGACACTCCGATTTCCGGTGACTGGGACTGCAACGGGATCGACACGCCCGGGCGCTTCCGGCCTGACGGCTACTTCTATCTGCGCAACGCCAGCAGCGGGGGTGAGCCCGACGTCGCATTCCACTTCGGCGTAGCCGGCGACCAGCCGCTCGTCGGCGACTGGAACGGGGACGGTTGTGACACGGTCGCTGTCTACCGGCCGAGCGAAGCCACCGTGTATGCCGCCGACCGGCTCGGGGTCCATCCGACCTGGCGCTCCTACCCCGTGGCGGGCATCCCCGTGGTGGGCGACTTCGACAACGACGGCAGTGACGAACCGGCCGGCTACCGGGACGGGTCAGGGCTCATTCTCGTGAACGACGCCACGCCGAACTACGCCCCAGCGGACGGCGACTGGTTTTACGACGGATCGTCGGTCCAGGTTTCCTCCGACTATGCCTTCGAGAATGCGCTGCGCCGCCTGGTGCCGGTCGCCGGCCAGTTCGGGATCCCGTGCCTCGACTGCGTGGACAACCGCCCGGCGCTCACCACCGGTGATCGCGGCGCCTGGGTGGTCGAGCTTCGCACCGCACTGACCGCAGTCGGGTTCCGACCGGGATCGGGGGAGGAATACGACAGCCGGCTGCGAGGGGCAGTCGTCGCCTTCGAGAAGTATCACGGCATTGAGCGCGACGGGGTGTTCGGTGCCGACCAGTGGGCGCTGCTCGACCAGACGGTGGCGATCCCCTATCGGGCCGAAACGCCAACCAGGGTGGAGGTGGACCTCGGTCGCCAGATACTGTTTCTGATCGTGGATCACGAGCTCGCTGGTGTGATCCCCGTGTCGTCGGCCAACGGCGAGACCTATACCAGCTGGAACGGAAACACGGCTACGGCCCGTACGCCGGAAGGGGAGTTCGCCTTCTACCGTTCCGAAAGCGGCTGGTATCGCAGTTACCTGGGCGGCCTATACGAACCCTATTTCTTCCGCGGCGGCTACGCCATCCACGGATCCAACAGCGTGCCGGTCTACCCGGCCTCCCACGGGTGCATCCGGACCCAGATCGTCGATCAGGACTGGCTCAAGCCCCAGCTGGAGCACGGCATGCCGATCTACGTGTACGGCCAGCGCACCGAGGCCCCGCCCGTTGGGGATGGCCCCACCCTCGAGAGCTAGGCTGTGACCTCCGCCTTGACGGCGGACTCGATGGTGTCCATCAGCTCGTTGAACTCAAACGGCTTGGTCAGGTGGCCGTTCATGCCGGCGTCGAGGCATTTGCGGATCTGTTCGGGCGAGGAGTGGCCGGTCAGGGCGATGATCGGGACGGTCACACCGTCCCTGCGCAGGGCGCGAGCCGCCCCGGCTCCGTCCAGAGTGGGCATCTCCATGTCCATCAGGATGAGGTCAAACTCGCCGGGTTCGAACACGTCAACGGCCTCGGCCCCGTCCGACACGGTCACGACGTCGTGGTCCTGCAGCTCGAGCATCTGCGTGATGATGAGCCGGTTTGAGGCGCTGTCGTCGGCTGCCAGCACCCGCAGCCGGGGTCGGTGCTCTCGCAGCCAGTGTCGGGTGATGAGGGTGTCATCGCTGCGATGGATCACGGCCCGGACGGCATCCCGGAGGTCGAGAGGGCCGAGCGGCCGGGTCAGGTAGGCCGCGACACCGAGCTCGCGGCATCGGGCCGCGTCGCCCCGCTGTCCGGAGGACGTGACCACGATCGTGTGAGTCTGCTCGTCGAGGTCGGATACCACACTGAGGTCGGTTGCATCAAGGTCGACGATGACGATGTCGGGGCGGTGTTCGACGACCGCCCGGTACAGGCTGGACGGCTGCGAAAACAGCGATGGTCGGATGCCGGCCGGATCGAGCTGCTGGGCGAGGGCATAGGCCGGGGATTCTTCGGCCAGGACGTAGACGCTGAGATGGGCGAGCTCGTCGATGGCGGCCAGTGCGTCATCGTCGGCGGCGGTCGCCGACTCAAACCGGGCGGTGAAGTGAAACGCCGAGCCCTTGCCTTCTTCACTCTCAGCCCAGATCCGGCCGCCCATCAGCTCGACGAGATCCCTGCAAATCGCCAGCCCCAGTCCGGTGCCGCCGAATTCGCGGGTCGTGCTGTCGCTCGCTTGCAGGTAGGGCTCGAAGATCTTGCTGAGCCGGTCGGCCCGGATGCCGATCCCTTCGTCGATCACGGCGAAGTGAAGATGCACTCCCTCGGCCTGGTCGCTCTCGGGGTGGATGTGCAGCCGAACCGTCCCGGTCTCGGTGAACTTCACCGCGTTTGACACCAGGTTGAGCAGGACCTGCCGGAGGCGGCCCGGGTCGCCGACCACGATGGCCGGCACCGCCTGGTCGATTTCCAGATCGAGAAGCAGGCCCTTGTCGGCAATGAGCGTGGAGATGCTCTTGATGGAGTTGTCGACCGTATCACGCAGGTCGAAGGGGATGGTCTCCAGGGTGAGGCGACCGGCATCGAGCTTGGAGAGGTCGAGGATGTCGTTGATGAGCGTCAGCAACGCATCTGCCGAGCTGTTCACAACCTCCAGGTACTCCCGTTGCTTCTGGGATAGTTCCGTCTGGAGGGCCAGGCGGGTCATGCCGAGGATGCCGTTCATCGGGGTGCGGAGCTCATGGCTCATGTGGGCGAGAGCTTCTGCCTTCTTGTCCAGAGCGGCGCGGGCGTGATCGCGCTCGTCGACTGCTTCGATGAGACGGGACTCGAGACGATCGCGCTGTTCGTCCGCGCTCGATCGAAGGCTCTCTAGCTCGCGGCGCAGCGCCAGGTTGGCCTCCACCAGCCTGGCCTCGCGGTCCGGCTCAGATTGTGGGATCGCCACGTATGGGCCCCCTGGGCGAGTTGCGTTGCTGTTGTATCGGCCTTTTCCGCCTCGGATTGACCCCTGGTGAGGCAATCCCCCCGGCGTATGCTGGCCATGGAGGTGCTTGTGCCGACGTTTCGCCGAGATTTGGGTCACATACCGGTCTACCGGCCGGGCCGCACGCCCGAAGAGGTCCGCCGCGAGTTCGGTCTCGATTCGATCGTCAAGCTGGCCTCGAACGAATGTCCCTATGAGCCGTTTCCAGCGGTGGTCGAGGCGGTCCGGGGAGCGGCCGCCGGTGTCAACCGCTACCCCGACAATGCCCGGCGGGATCTGCGAGCGGCGCTCGCCTCCTTCCTGGGGGTGTCCCCCGATCAACTGTGGCTGGGAGGCGGCAGCAACGAGCTGATGTATGTGACGGCGCTGGCGGCGGGTGGGCCCGGCACCAGTGCAGTGTTCGCCGAACCGTCGTTCGGCCTGTATCGCATTGCGAGTCAGATCGCGCTGGCCGAGCCCATTCCGGTACCGCTCGACGGAGCGCACCGGCACGATCTCGCCGCCATGGCTGACGCCATTCGGGATGACACGACGGTGGCGTATGTGTGTAACCCCAACAATCCAACCGGCACGCATGTGCCCAGTGCGGACCTCGACCGGTTCATCGCCTCGGTTCCAGAACGGGTCCTGGTGGTCGTGGATGAGGCCTATTTCGAATTCGCCTCGGCGGCCGATTACGGCACGGCCCTGGGCCATGCCCTGGAACGGTCGAATGTCGTCGTGGCCCGGACGTTCTCCAAGGCCTATGGGCTGGCCGGGCTCCGCACCGGCTATTTCGTCGGGGATGCGTCGACGCTCGAACAGCTCCGATCGATCCAGCTGCCATTCTCGGTGGGCAACCTCGCCCAGGTCGCCGCCATGGAAGCGATCAAGCACCAGGATCTCGTCCGGCAACGGACCGACGAGAACCGCACCGAGCTCGAGTTCGTGTCCCGGGAGCTGGCCGCCCGGGGCTTGCCCGTGGCCGACAGCCAGGCCAACTTTGTCTATCTGCCCCCGCCGGTGGACGCCGATGCCTGGTACGGGCACCTGCAATCGCAAGGTGTCATCGTGCGCGTGGCCGGGGGCGGGGTGCGGATCTCGATCGGCACCAACGCCGAGAACACCCGGTTGCTCGCGGCCGTCGACAACCTCCTCGCCGGCGGCTGAGCGTTATCGAGGGTCGCCCGGGGTGATCGTGCCCCGCACCTCGCCGAGGCCGATCCGCGGGTGGCCCTCCCGCTCACAGACCCCGCGCAAGATGACGGTGTCACCGTCGTCGAGAAACGACCGGGTTTCACCGCTCGGCAGCGTGAGCGGATCGGCGCCGTTGCGGGTCAGTTCGATCAACGAGCCGAAGCTGCCCGGCTCCGGGCCCGACACCGTGCCCGAGGCGTAGAGATCGCCCGCCCGGACCGGCGTGCCGTTCGACGTCATGTGGGCGAACTGCTGGGCCATGGTCCAGTACATGTCGCGGAAATTGGTGCGGCTGATCACGTGCGGCCGGGGCATGTCCGGGGTGGCGACGGCTACCTCCAGGTGCAGATCGATGCCTCGTCGGTTCTTCTCCTCGAGGTAGCTGAGGGGTGGCGGGTCCTGGTCGGGAGCCGGCACTCGGAACGGCTCGAGGGCGTCGAGGGTCACGAGCCATGGGCTCACCGACGTAGCGAACGACTTGCCGAGGAACGGACCGAGCGGCTGGTACTCCCAGGCCTGAATGTCGCGAGCGCTCCAATCGTTGACCAGCAGCAGGCCGATGATGTGGTCCTCGGCATCGGCGACGTCGATGGGTTCCCCGAGCGGGTTGGCATCGCCGGTGACGAACCCGACTTCCAGCTCGATATCGAGTCGCCCGGTCGGTCCAAACCGGGGCGGGGCGTCGGGTGCCTTGAGCTGGCCGGACGGGCGGGTGATGTCGGTGCCGCTCACCACCACCGACGAGGACCGCCCGTGATAGCCGATGGGGATGTGCCGCCAGTTGGGCAGCAGCGGGTCACCGTCGGGGCGGAACAGCCGCCCCAGGTTGGTGGCGTGATGGAGCGATGAATAGAAGTCCACGTAATCGCCGGGCCGGATAGGGACGAGCAACTCGACATCGGTGCGATCGACCAGTGCCCGATCGACCAGACCGGGCCGATCGGGCATCTCCCGGTTGCCGATCTCCAACAGCTCAGTCAGCCGGGCACGCACCCGGCCAACTGCCGTCCGGCCCTCCGACAGCAGCGGGTTGAGCGAGTCGGCGAAGTAGGCACCGCGCCACACGCCGGCGTCGCTCAGCAGGTCGGCGTCGGCCAGGACCGCCAGGTCGACCACATGGTTCCCGATGGCGACGCCGACCCGGGGAACGTCACCGGGCCGGCGGTACACCCCAAAGGGAAGATTCTGAATGGGGAATAGGGTCTCGCCGGGCATGTCCACCCAGCTCCGCAGCCGTGGGTCGGTTGTTGAATCCACGGTCCGAGCGTATCAGCGTGGCGCCCGATCGATCGCCATGCGGAGCTCCCCCTCCCGGCTCATGAGACGCTCCAGCTCTCGCTGCATGCGCTGGGCCCGGCGCCGCTGCCGACCGTTGGATGCCTCGCCCATGGCCCGCTCCACCCGGGGCCGCAACGCCCGGATCTCCCCCTGGACCCGATGCTTCTCCTCGATCAGTCGTGCTCGATCCATGCTCCCAGTATGACCACTGACCACTGACCACTGACCACCGGCCCCCGCGGGCCGGTGCTACAGAATCCCCATCTCGACCAGGTCGGCGACCGGCTCGGTAAAGCTGCACGATCCGTACCCGAGCATGAACCCGTCGCGGGCCTTCGCCACTTCCCCGGCGGTGGCCGCCCGATGCCGCCAGCGAAACGCCAGGTCGGTCACTTCGAACGCATCGGGATCTTCCTCGGCGATGACCTCGGTCAACTCGGCGACCCCGATGTCGGTGACGGCCGCCAACACAGACGCACCCACGATGTTCAGGAAGCCGTGGCGCTTCACGCCCGGGTCGCAGTCCCAATGTCGCAGTGGATGGTGCAGCCCGGCGGTGGCCTTGAACGGGATCTCCAGTTCGGCGGATGTCGAGATGAATTCGGCAACGGTCGCCGGCGACGGAAAGTCCTCGACGGCGGCGCCACCGCAGCGGATCTTTGCTCCGGCCCCCGCCTCGAACACAATCTGCAGCTGATGCCCGAGCGTGCGTTCGTCGGCCAGCGACACCTCGAACAGCACCGTGTCGAATAGCGGGGCGAGCGAACTGCGCACGCTCGCTACCTTGGCCGACGCGGCGGGATCGCCCGCCAGGCTGGGCGGGAGCTTGAGCTCGGCGATCTCGAACTTTGCCGAGTCGCGCATCGCCAGCTTCACGACCTCGAGTGATCGGGCGTCATCGGCGATCGACTTGCTCCACTCACCGTATGGCTCGCCAAAGACGACGGCGAGAGGCCATGGATCGGGCTCGTCTTCGAGGTGTTCGGCGAGTTCCTCCAGTCGGCCTTCTGGCACGATGAACCGGTGAACCATCCACGACTGCAGCGCCCGGGCGTCGCTATAACCGGCGACGGCCCCCCGCATGTCTCGTGACTCAGGTGGGAACAACCCGGCATAGTCGATCAGCCCGGACAGCAGCGCACCTCGGGCCGTCAGCTCCGACTCCATGCGTGAAGGCTACGCAGCGTGCCCGTTTCCAGGAAGTCGACGGAACGGCGCGTAGTCTCGGGAGGGCTTGCGGAGGCCCTGGTGTTCAAGCGAAAGAAGCAGCAAAATGTGGAGCCGCCTGCGGCTGAGCATGCGGTCATCGCCCGTTATCAGCTTTCCGACGACGAGTTCGGGGGAGTCGAAGAGCGGGAGAGTTTCTTCACCCTCGAGGACGGCCTGATCGGCACTATCGAGGCGGCGGGGGCTGGTGAGCTCGACGGCCACGAGTTCGGCGGCGGCGAGGCTGTGATCTACATGTACGGGCCCGACGGCGACCGGCTGTTTGCGTGTGTCGAAGGCATCCTCCGCAGCCACGGGTCGCGGCCGGCTACCTGCACCGTCCGGTACGGCGCGGCCGGTGATCCAGCCGTACGCCAGCGGATCGTCGACCTGCGCGCCGCCGACTGAGGGTCGGCGCCGCCGGGCGGATCAGGGCTGGCTCCGATAGCCGAAAGGTTGGATGCGCTCGTTGATCACGCTGCCATCTTCGGCAGACAGCTCGTAGACCCGGATCTGCAGGGTGGCCGGCATTGGCGGGAGGTCGCTCTCCTCGAAGGTCACGGAAAAGGAGCTCCATCCGGTGCCATCGCTGGTTTGCACGAACGGCACATCGGCGACGACGGTGCCGTTGGCGTCGAGGATCTCCAGTTGGAATACGCCCTCGAACGCCGCGGCGATTCCGGTAATGGTCACCGGTGGGGGAGCCCACATCTCATAGCCGGGTGATTCGATGAGGATGCCGGGAAGCAGGTCCTGAAACCCGTCGCGCGTCATCGGGTCGTCGAGCACGAGGCCTTCGTTGGAGAACACCTCGACCGGCACGCCGTTGAGGCTGAGGCGAACCCCGGTGATGGCCGGGTCGAAACCCGTCACCGTGTACACGAGCTGGGCAAGCCGCGCCTGCATCGAGAAGGTCCCGCCGCCGGCTTCGAAGGCTCCGGTCAGGTCGACGGTGGCAACGCCATCTGCCACCTCGACCCCGAGCAGCTCGGTGCCGGACGGGATGGCCGTCGACAGCCCCAGGTCGACTTCGCTGGGTGTCAGGCCGTTCAGCAGCTCACCGATGGTGTCCTCCAGCGTGGCCGTGTTGCGAACCGTCGGGGCCAGGAACGGTCCGCTCCGCCGTGCGTTGCCACCCGAATCGTGGAGCATGTAGGCCGGGCGGCGGTCGGGAAGGGCCGCCGGGGGGAGCGACGTGCTCGAGGTTGTCGGAACCGGTGCGGTGGTCGGCGGGGTGGTCGGGACCGGAGTGATCTCGGTCGTCGGGGTGATCACCTCGTCGTTGTCGCCGCCGCCGAACAGCACGAACGGCACCCCGATGAGCACGAGCACGGCAACGGCACCGGCGGCGGCCAGCGCCCATCCCGGCAACCGGCGCGGGGACGGTGCCCGGGCGGGCTGAGGGCGGGGGAAGGGCGGGGCCTCGGGCGCCGCGGCGGCTATGCGCTGGACGAGCTCCTGGAGTCGGCGGTCCAATTGGTCAGTCATGGAGCAGCTCCTTGAGTCGAGCCCGGGCGCGGGCGAGGTGACGTTTGACGGATCCCTCGGATATTCCGAGGCGGGCGGCGACCTGGGCGGGGGCGAGGTCGTCCCAGTAGGTGAGGAACACACAGGCGCGCTGTTGCATGCTCAGCTTGTCGACGGCCCGCAGCACGTCGAGGTCGACCGGGGATTGCTCGACCCGCCCCGGCCCGGCCGCGGAGTGTTCCCGAATGCGGCGCCGCAGCGTGCTGCGGTGGTGGGAATGGGCCTGGTTGAGCACCGAGCGGTACAGGTACGCCCGCCGGTTGGTCACCTCCGGCCAGCTGCGGGATTGGAAGGCCCGGAGACAGGCATCGGTGACGACATCCTGGGCATCGAACGGCCCCACCAGGCCGGTGGCGAACCGAACCAGCTCCTGGCTGTGCTTGCGATAGATGTCCTCGTCTTGGTTCATCATGCCTGTGACGCCACCGGCGGCCGATCCGGGTGACATGCCATTGTCGGCTCCCGCCGGCCGTTCCCGTCAGCAATCCGGCAGCGCCCGGCGTAATCTCGGTGGTGCACCCGGAAGGAGCCCCATGGCCCAGCACCCCATCGAGCTGATACTCCTCAAGCAGTGGGCCACCTACATCGCCATTCCGGTGTGGCTGATGGATGTCGAAGGCAACCTGGTGTTCTACAACGAGCCGGCGGAAGCCCTCCTCGGCAGGCGGTTCGACGAGGCGGGCATCATCCATGCCGATGAGCTCGCCGATCTGTTCGAGACCACCGGTCTTGACGGTGAGCCCGTCCCCACCAAGGAGCTTCCGGTGGTGGTGGCACTCACCGAGCACCATCCGGCGCATCGGCCCCTCCGCATCCAGCCGCTCGATCGGGAGGAGTGGCTGGAGATCGAGGTCACCGCCATCCCTATCGAGGGCGAGGGAGCCCGCCACCTCGGTGCCATGGCCGTCTTCTGGGAGACCGCCCGGACATGAAGGTCACCCTGTGGGGGACGCGCGGCTCGGTGGCGGCGGCCGGGCCGGACACCGTCCGCTACGGGGGAGACACCGCTTGTGTGCAAGTCACCGGGCCGGCCGGTGAGATGATCCTGCTCGATGCCGGCTCGGGCATCCGGCCGGTGAGCGCGGCGAGCAACGGGGCGACCCGGATCGACGTTCTCATCACCCATCTGCACATGGACCACATTCAGGGGTTGGGCTTCTTCGCTCCGCTGTTCGACCCGGGCGTTGAGACCCACCTGTGGGGCCCACCCTCCACCACCATGCGGCTGGCCGAGCGCCTCGGACGGTACTTGTCGCCGCCGCTATTCCCGGTCCGGCTCCGCGATCTGCCAAACACCATCCTGCACGACGTCACCCCGGGTCCGTTTCAGATCGGCTCTGTGACCGTGAAGGCCGACCTGGTGTGTCACCCCGGCACCACGCTCGGCTACCGGTTGGAGGCCGATACCGGCACCCTGGCCTATCTGCCCGATCACGAGCCGGCGTTGGGCGTGACCGACTTTCCCGATGCGCCCGAGTGGACGTCCGGCAACGCCTTGATGGAGGGGGTCGACCTTCTCATCCACGATGCCCAGTACACCGACGAGGAGTATGCCGCCCGGGTCGGCTGGGGCCACTGCACGCTGACGCAGCTGGCGGCCATCGCCGGTCGGGCCGACGTCGGCACCCTTATGTCGTTCCATCACGATCCGGCCCACAGCGACGACTTCCTCGACGATCTCAACGCCCGGTTCGCGGCCGCCGAGCGGCCCTTCGCGTACATACCCGGGCGAGCCGGTGAGGTTTTCGACCTGTCCTAGGGATCAGCCCTGGGCCAGTCGCATCTCCAGTACGCCGATCTGCTCGCGCAACAGGTCGGTCAGCTCCCAGAGGCGGCCCGTCGGATCATCCATCACCAGCAGGCGTTGGGCGTCGAGCGGCCCGATGGGGGAGAGGGCGCACGCCTGATACGACGCGATGGCCGGGTCGTCGGCGAGCTCGAAGTCGAGCGGCGGCCCGGGGTCACCGAGTTCGGCCTGCAGGGCCGCGACCTTGCGCACCGCCTGGAAGGCGGCGTCGCGCAGTGTTCCGGCTTCGTCTCCGATCTCGAGGTCTTTCACATCCTCCACTTCGGCAACGGGGTACGGGTCGTCTGGCAGCCAGCTGGTGACCCGGATCCGGCGAGTGCCGGCGCTGACCGCCACCCAGCGGCCCCCTTCGATCTCCTCGGCATCAAGCAGGCGGACGGCGGTGCCGAGAGAAGCGCGTTCTTCGCCGCCCCCGACCTCCCACCCCCGCTCGATGAGGACGACCCCGAACTCCGGCTCGTCCACGACCTGCAGATCGGCCATCATCGCCCGGTACCGGTCTTCGAACACATGCAGCGGCAGCAGCATGTAGGGAAAAACCACATTCGACAACGGAAACATCGGAAGCCGGTAGGCCATAGGGGGAAGGTTACGGAGGAGGGAGCAGCTACGAAGCCGGTCGACGGTCAACCGTCAACCGTCAACGGCCAAGCCGCCGCCCTAGCGGGCTTCTGGCAGTTGACAGTTGACCGTCGACGGTTGACTGCAGCGCAGCGCACGGGCGCTGCGCTGCAATACTTCCCTCATGAAACCGACAGTTGCCATTCTCGGGGCGGGAGCGCTCGGGGAGATACTCGCCGGGGGATTGTTGCGGGCCGGTTGGTCGCCGGACGATCTGTCGCTGGCCGCTCGACGGGAGCAGCGGTGCGCCGAATTGCAGGAACGCCTCGGGGTGGTCTGCCACCTCGACCCGGTGGCGGCCCTCGAGGGTCGCCACATCGTCGTCGTGGCGGTCAAGCCAAAAGACGTTGCCACGTTGCTGGACCAGATCGCCGGCAGTCTGTCCGACGACCAGTTGGTGGTGTCGCTCGCCGCCGGTGTGCCGACGTCGGTGTTCGAGCGCGGCCTGGGGGACGTGCCGGTCGTCCGGGCGATGCCCAACACGCCGGCGCTGGTCGACGAGGCGATTACGGCGTACTCACCCGGGCAGTACGTCTCGGAGGACGCGCTGAAAGAGGTCGCCTCCGTGCTCGAGGCGGTCGGCAAGACCGTGATGCTCGACGAGCACCTCATGGATGCGGTCACAGCTGTGTCGGGAACGGGGCCGGCCTATGTGTATTTGCTGGCCGAGGCGCTGACCGATGCCGCCATCCGGGAGGGCCTGCCGCGCCACGCCGCCCAGTTGCTGGTAGACCAGACGCTCAAAGGAACTGGTGCGCTGCTCGCCGAGACCGAGCTCAGTCCGACCAAGCTGCGGGCGCAGGTCACGTCTCCAGGGGGTACGACCGCCGCCGCCGTTCACGTGCTCGAAGAAGGCGGTTTCCGGGCAGCCATCGAGGACGCGGTGCGGGCGGCCGCCCAGCGATCCCGCGAAATGGGTGAGGCCGCGGCCGGGGAGTAGCGGCTGCTGCTCGCAGCGCCGGTTGCTCAGTCGGACAGCCCGGGAGTTGCCTGCAAACCGGCGAGCAGCGTTGACATTTCCTCATCGGTCAGCCTGGCGTCGGCGTGCAGGCCGCCGAGGGTGTAATAGCCCGGAGGCATGGATCCGTTCTCGACCTCCTCGAAAGACTCATCGGCGTCCCGCTGTGGACGATCCCATTCCGAGTAGTTCACTTTGCTGCGGCCATCGTCGACGTGTTTGGTGACCGCCCAGGAAAACGGCGCAATATTCGAGTACCACGGCCATTCCACCTCGTTGCTATGGCAGTCGAAACAGGCGCGCACCATCAGGGCACGGGTTTCGGCGTTGGCCCAGTCCGGCTCTGCCGTAACCGGCGGATTGGCGTGTGCCCGTCCATACGGCACGGCCTGCGCGGCAGCGAATACGAGCAGTGCCGCAATCCCCGCGCTCGACAGCACGGTCCGCATGGGGGCGGGGCCCGGCCGGACGGGCAGGGCCCGGGTACGCCACCGGTAGACGGCCCACGTCACGAGGCCGAAGGCAATGAGCAGGACCAGCATGAAGGGTGGGGGCAGACCGATCAGTCCAGCGCCGACGAGGAACCCGACGGCGAGCCCGATGGCGCCGATCGACAACGCACGGTTCGCCAGGACGACCTGGAGGAAACGGCTGACCATCAGAGTTCCTTCGAGTCGGCGACCCTCCTGAGGCTACGACAGGCGGACGGGATCTCAACCAGCCAGAATGGGCGGCATGCAGCTGCAGACCATCATCTATGTCTCCGACATGGAGCAATCCATCGCCTTTTTTGAGACGCTCGGCTTCACCGTCGCATACCGGGGTGGGCCCACCTGGACGGCGTTCGCGGGCCGCGATGGCGTGCTCGCCCTTCACCTGCTCGAGGAGTTGCCCGAGCCCGGTCGGGTCGCCGTCTCGCTGGTGGCTGATCGCGATCTCGAAGCAGTAGCCGCCGACCTCGGCGGCGCCGGAATTCAGGTCGGCGAGATTCAGGAGCAGCCCTTCGGTCGATCGGTAGTGGTGCGCGATCCCGACGGCTTGCCGATACAGATCAATGAGCACAGCTGAGTTCGCCGTAACCTGGGCAGCTATGCGAACGTGTGTGACCGTCGTCCTGCTCGCCGCGCTGTTCGGCCTGGCCGTTCCTGCCGCCGCCCAAACGCCGACCGACGTTGCCGAGATCGTCGCCTCGCAGGGGTACTACGTGGAGAATGGCGCCGAGCCGGTCTCCGAGGCACGTCTGATCGAACTGGCGGGCCTGATGCAGGACCGGGGCTACAACTTCGTGGCGGTCGTGCTGGCGGATGACCCGGCCGGTGGGGCGAACGAGTTCGCCAGCGCCGTGGTCGACCAGTTCAGCGTTGGGGCGACGGTGGTCGTGCTCACGCCCGGCGAGCTCGGTTTTGACTCCACCGAGTTCTCGCTGGCCGAGCTGACCGACGCCGGCCGGGATTCCATCGACCTGTTCGGGAGCGACGTCAACGACGGGTTCACCCTGTTCGCCGACAACCTCGTCCCCGGAGTAGCTACCGGTTCGGGGGTGGGAGGCGGCTCGGGCTCATCGGGTGGATTCCCGTGGGTGCTCGTGTTCATCGTCGGTGCACTGGTCGTCGGCGTGGTCTGGCTGGTGCGGCGCCAGAACAAGGTAGAGAAGGAACGGCGCGGCGAGGACATCTCGGAGGCGCAGGCGGAGATCAAGCGGCAGCTCGACGAGATCGCCAACCTCATCCTGGAGGAGACCGATGCCATTCGGGTGTCGGAGCATCCCCAGGCCGCCGAGTACCTGCAGGCGGCTTCCCAGACGTATGCCGACGCCCTCGATCTATACGAGCGGACCAGCACGCTTCGGCAACTGGAGACCATTTCGGACTCGCTCGACCGGGCTCGCTGGCAGCTGCAGGCGGCCGTGGCGATGCGAGACGGCCGCGAGGTGCCCCCGGAGCCCGAGCGGGCTACCTGCTTTTTCGACCCGGCCCACCGGCCGGCGACCGAGACTGCCGTCCTGAAGACCAGCGCCGGTGAACGCACTGTCAAAGTGTGCCCGGCCGACGCCGAGCGGCTGCGGGAGGGTCAGCAGCCGCAGCCTCGTCAGATCAACGTCGGGGGCCGTCCCGTGCCGGCACCGATGGCGCCGAAGAGCTACGGCGGCGGCGGGTTCGGCATGATGGATGTCTTCGAAGTCATCCTGGGTGGCATGGCTGCCCGGGGCGGGTTCGGCGGCACCGGCCGCGCCCGGCCCCACGCACGGAGCCACCGGCGCTACACCAGGGCCCGGGAGATACCTACGACGCGGACGCCGAGCCGCCGGGGCATGATCAACAAGCGGCGCGGCCGGCGGGCCGGCGGGGGCTCGATTCGCCGGCGCGGGATGAAGCGGCGCTAGCCCAAACCCGGCCACTGGCCGGCTGGCTGCACGGTGAAGTGCTCCCCTATGATGGGCAAACCGAAAAGGATGGAGTTCACGCAATGGGTTTTCTGAGACGCCTCTGGGGCTATATCACGCAGTTGTTCAAGACAACGGCCGAGCGGGCGATGGACCCCGAGATCGAGATCGAGCAAGCGATCTCCGAGGCCAAAAAGCGAGATCAGGAGCTGCGCAACCAGGCGGCCAAGGTGGTCGCCCATCGGGTTCAGCTCGAGTCGAAGATCGAGACCGCAGCCGACAATGTTGGCTCGGCTCGGGAGCTCGCCAAGAAGGCGCTCCTCAAAGCTGAGGAAGCGCGTGTTGCCGGCAACGTGGAGGAAGCTGAAAAGTGGACCCGGTCCGCTCAGTCGCTGGCCATGCGCCTGCAGGCCTCCGAGTCCAACCTCGACAGTCTGAAGAAGCAGTACGAGACAGCCATGGAGCAGGCCGAGAAGGCCAAGTCGGCCGTCAGCCAGAACGCCATGCGGCTTCAGGAACTGGCCGCGAAGCGCCTCGAGCTGCTCGGTGCCCTCCAGCAGGCCAAGATGCAGGAGTCGGTCAACAAAGCCGTCACCTCCATGACCGAGACAATGGACGACGAGGTTCCCAGTCTCGCTCGCGTCGAAGAGAAGATCGAGAAGCGCAAGTCAGAAGCGATGGCGCACGCCGAGCTTCGCGAGGCCACGCCGGAAGGCTCCGAGATGGAGCTGCGGGAAGCGGTCTCGCTCGCCAAAGCCGACGAGAAGCTCGAAGAGCTCAAGGCCGAGCTGGGGTTGGCCGGCTAGCTGGTCGAAGCACTCTGCGAACGAACCGGAGCGAGAGCTCCGGTTCTTTTGCATTCGTAGTCGTTGGTCGTTGGTCCTGAGTCCCCCGTCCCCCGTCGCCCGTCCCCAGCAAGAGAACGTTGCTCGATCATCACCTCCCCCGCGAGCGCAACGAGTGGGGGAGGCAAGGAGGGGAGTGAGCAACCCTACGGGTTGCTGGGCGCGTTCCCGAGCTCCCGTTTGGGTCGTTCCCTCCGCCCGCCTCGCCTCCACCGATGCTCGTTGTCGGCACCGTTTGAGACCACGCCGTTTCTGATACCTCCCCCGCGAGCGCAGCGAGTGGGGGAGGCAAGGAGGGGGGTGAAAGCGCGTTCCCGTGCTCCCGTTTGGGTCGCTGATTGCTGATTGCTGATTGCTGATTGCTGATTGCTGACCGGCGACTGGCGACCGGCGACCGGCGACCGGACGCGAAGGCCTTATGGCCCTGTTGTGCAGGGTGTGCAGGAGGCAACATATGCGCAAAGCTGCACATACCGTGCACTGTTGTGCATGAACGGGAGGCGTAAACATGCGTGCCAATTCTTCCTCACCAGTTCGCCGCGTCGCGGGAGCGATCGTGGCGGTGGTGGGGGTAGTCCTTCTCATAAGTACCTTCGCTAACAATCTCTTTCAGGTCGGTCCCGACTTCGAGGAGATGATCGATGATTTCCGGCCGATGCTGGCCGAGGAGTCGATCGCCACGGCTCAGAGCGACCTCGCCATGCTCGGTGCAGTCGGCCCCGAGTTCGAGACGGCCATCGTCCCTGCCCTGTCGCAGCAGCTCGGGATGAGCGGCGAAGAGTTCATGAGCTTCACCGCCACGAACTTCCCGGCCGTTGCGACCGGTGTGCAGGCGCTGCCTGAGATCGTGCCCACGTTCAACGGCCTCGTCGACACACTGGACCAGCAGCGTCCCTTGTTCGATTCGGCGGATCAGATCCCGACCAAGGACCTGCCGGCCACCACGGTTCCGTGGGGCCTGTTCTTTGCCGGGCTTGCCCTGGTCGGTGCCGGTGTCATGCTGTTCCGCCCCGGCCGGACCGGGCTCTTCCTGACCGGCGGACTGGGCGTTCTGATCGTGGTAGTCACGCTGATTCTCACGCTCATCCCGAAAGCAGCCGATGCCGATGATCTCAACGAGAACCTGGAGCCGATCTACACGGCCGAGCTGGTCGCCCAGGCGAATGGAGCCCTGGAGACGGTTGGGGCGATGGGGACTCAGATGCAGACCGAAATGCTGCCGGCTCTGGCCCAGCAACTCGGGCTCAGCGGTGAGGAGCTCAATGGGTTCCTCGGCGAGAACTTCCCGGCCACCGCTCAGGCGCTCGGTACCTTGCCGGAGGCCATGAGCCGGTTCGACGGCCTGGTGTCGACATTCGAGAACAACCTCGACAATTACGACACGATCAAGCCGGTGGCCTTCTCACCCATTATCTTCACCCTGTTCTTCGCCGGCATCATCGCGGTGCTGGCAGCGGGTGCCGTGTGGTGGACAGACCGGAGTGCCCGTCCGTCCGGGCGGATGCAGGAACCCGTCGATCGGACGATCGTGAAAGAAGACATCACCGTCTGATCCGCCGCACTCGAGACGATTACCCGCCGGTTGCCGGCGGGTAATCGTTCGTTGTGGCTTCGGCTCCTAACGGCTCGGTGCGGCGGAGGGCGAAGCCGGCGTGGGTGATGACGTAGTCACCGACGGCAGCCTCGGGCACGAGGGCCAGGTTGACGTCTCGCTCGGTGCCTTCGACCACGATGCGACCCTGGCGGTCAAGGCCGGCGCCCTCGGAAATGGCCACAATGCGAGCCGGGATCGCCAGGCACATGGCTATTCGACCTCGAGGCTCACGAGTTCGATCTCCTGGGCGGCGGGATCGGCGGGGTCGGTGCCGACCGACACCACGAGCCGGGCGCCCTCCAGCATCGATCCGGTGGCGGCCCGGGCCAGATGGTTCCGCAGGTGCTCGGGGGAGAGGTGAGACAGGGCCCCGAGGCGCACCGTCAGGGCGGTCACCCGGCGGGCTCCATCGGCGCGGGCAGCGGCTTCGGCCCGTGCGCATAGGGATGCCACCAGGCTCAGCTCATGCACCATTGATCTCCTCGACTATGCGGGCCACCGCCTCGGGGATGGCCGCCGCAACGCCGGGTGTGAGCGCGGTGCCCGGTTCCAGGCAGCCGGCTTCGATCCCGATCAACCGGATGTCGTCCGGCAGGCGATGGAGGGCACGAGCCAGCTCGATGGTCTCCGGTATGCCGATACCGTGGCTGGAGGCGTGCGACCGCACCGGGAGGGGCTCGGCGGTGACTGAAAAGACGTGAAGCGTGCCGGGGGCGCTGCGGCCCGTCACCACCGCATCAACCAGGATGGCACGGCTGAGCTGTGACCACAGCTCGAGCAGTTCGCCCGGCTCACCCTCCGAAACGTGGACGGGAACGTCGAGATGACGCTGGCTCAGCTCCTCCGCGATCAGCGGGCCGACCGCATCGTCGGACCGGGCCCGGTTCCCGACGCAAATGACGGCCGCCCCCTCAGCCACGGTTGATCCGGAGGTCGAGGAAGTGTGTGGCACAGGAGATGCATGGGTCGTAGTTCCGGATGGCCTGCTCGCACTGCCAGGTCAGGTCGTCATCGGCCATCGAGAGGTTGGCGGAGATGAGATCATGCAGGTCGGCCTCGATAGTCGGCTGATTCTGCGACGTGGGGGGAACGATCCGGGCTTGCTCGATCAGGCCGTCGGCGTCGATCCGGTAGCGGTGGTAGAGCAACCCGCGCGGTGCCTCACTCACCCCGTACCCGGTTCCGGCCCGGGGGGTGACCTCGATCGCAGCCGGATCGGGCGGCCGGTAGTGACGGACGATCCGCAACGCCTCTTCGAACGCCAGGATGATCTCGATTGCCCGGACGGCGATGCTGCGGAACGGGTTGGTGACGGGCGGGGCCAGCCCAGCGCGGGTGGCGGCGTCGGCGGCGTGGGGGGTCAGCTGTTCGAAGTTCAGGTTGAACCGGGCCATAGGCCCGACGTGATAGGCCTGGCCGTCGGCCGTAAGCGAGTGAAGGGCGTTTGATCGAGCGACGTGCTGTTCGGTGAAGTGGTCCTCGTATTCGTGGGCGGTGATGTCGAGGCCTCGGCTGGACACGACCCGGCCGCGGGCGATGGCGTACTCATCGGGGTGCCGCATTGCTACGAACAGATGGTCCCGGTCCAGCTCCGGAAACGTGAACCCGGAGACGAGGCCGGCGGTTTGGAGTGCGGCGTCGAGTCCCCACTCGAGCTCGGGGATGAGCGCCTCTAGCTGGCGGGTCGTCGGCGCCCGGTAGAAGCCGCCGACCCGGGTGTTGATCGGGTGAATCTCCCGGCCGCCAACGACCTCGACGATCGAGTTGCCGATCTTCTTGATCCGGAGCCCCATTTCGACCTCGTCGGGGAAGTCCTTGGCCATGTGGATCGCCGACTCGTAGCCGAGGAAGTCCGGGGCGTGCAGCAGGAACACGTGCAGGGCGTGGCTCTCGATCCATTCTCCGCAGTAGATCAGGCGCCGGAGCGCGTCGATTTCGGGGGTCACCGCAGTGTTGCACGCGTCCTCCATGGCGTTGACGGACGAGGTCTGGTAGCCGATGGGGCAGATGCCGCAAATGCGAGCCGTGATGTCCGGGACCTCGGTGAAGTGGCGGCCCTGCAAGAACGCCTCGAAAAAGCGCGGTGGTTCGAAGATGCCGAACTCCAGCTCGGTGATCCGGTCGCCGTCGAGTGTGACCGACAGTGAGCCTTCGCCTTCGACCCGGGCGAGATAGTTGACGTCGATTGTGCGTTTCGTCATCCCGTCACCTCGAGCTCGTCGGATGCCGCCCGGAACTCCGGGGCGTAGGCGTTATAGGTGCGAAGCGCTCGCACGAGCGTGGCGTCGTCGACTTCGAGCCGCCGCAACTCGGAAATCAGCGCAGGCAGGTTGGCGCTTTCGGCGGGGCCGAAGCATCCGTAGCAGCCGCGGTGGTAGGCGGGGCACAGCGCCCCGCAGCCGGCCTGGGTCACGGGCCCGAGGCACGGGGTGCCGTCGGCCACCATCACGCAGGTGGTGCCGCGCCGTTTGCATTCGATGCACACGCTGTAGCCGGGGATGTCGGGGCGCCGCCCGTAGAGGAAGGCGTTGACGACCTCCAGCAGCTGGCCCTTGTTGATGGGGCAGCCCCGCAGCTCGAAGTCGACGGTGACGTGGTCGGCGATCGCCGTCGAGGTGTCGAGGGTGTCGATGAATTCCGGCGTCGCATAGACCGAGCGGGTGAACTCCGCCACGTCTGCCCAGTTGCGCAGTGCCTGGATGCCCCCGGCGGTGGCGCAGGCTCCGATGGTGACGAGGAACTCGGATTCGGACCGGACCTGCTGGATGCGCTCCGCATCGTGGGGGGTGGTGATGGAGCCTTCCACCAGGGACAGCTGGTACGGACCGGGCAGAACCTCTCGGGACGCTTCCGGGAAGTTGGCGATCTCGACGGCCCCGGCAACGGCGAGCAGCTCGTCTTCGGCGTCGAGCAGACTCAGCTGGCAGCCATCGCATGAGGCGAACTTCCACACGGCGAGCTTGGGTTTGCGCATCACAACTCCCGAATCCCGAAGAGGCGCTCGGCTTGGGAAAACGGCTTCACGGGGCCTGCCATGCACACGAAATGCTGGCCGTACTGGCAGTGACCGCACAGCCCGATTCCGCACTTCATGTTTCGTTCGAGCGACACGTGGATGTTGTCCGGGGCGAATCCTCGATCGCGCAGCGCCCGGGCGGTGAACATCATCATGATCTCCGGTCCACACACCATGGCGACCGCGGTGTCGCTGAAATCCAGCATCGGAATCAGCCGGGTTACCACACCGACCGGGCCCCGCCACGTGTCCCCTGCAGTGTCGACGGTCAGCTCGAGGTCGATGTCGAAGCGCTGCCGCCACTCGTGGACCTGGTCGACATACAGGATCTCCTCGGGTCGTCGGAACCCGACTGCGATGGAAACCAGCCCGTAGTCCGCCCGGTGATTGAGGATCTCGTAGATGGCCGACCGCAGCGGGGCGAGCCCGATTCCCCCGCCGACGATGACGACGTCGCGGCCGCGCGCTGCCTCCATCGGCCAGCCCACTCCGTATGGTCCGCGGACCCCGAGGGGATCCCCCGGCTGAAGCCGGCCGACCGCTTCGGTCACCTTGCCGACGGCTCTGATGGTGAGGGTGAGGGTGTCGGTGCGGTCCGGATCCCCGCTGATCGAGATCGGCACCTCGCCGACCCCATACACGTACAGCATCGTGAACTCGCCGGGCCGGAATGAAAACCCGGGAGGCGGTTCCACCTCGATGGTGAACGTGTCGGCCGTCTCCTGGGTGCGGGCCAGCACCCGCGTCGGGGTGGTTAGCATCGGTTCGCTGCGCAGCTGGGCCGTCGTCATGCGTAGACGTCCATCAGTTGCATGCGGGCGGCTTGCAGCCGGGAGCCGATCACGGCCGAGAACCGCAGCAGGAGCTCGTAGCCAAAGTCATGGTCGGCAGCCTTCATGGTCCGGAGCGCTTCCCCGTCCAGCACGATCGCCTCAACGGGTTCAACGACCCGACCGTCCCACTTCCAGCGGTGGGGTGGGAAGATCCACGAGAAACCGGCCACGTCGCTTTCCCGCAGGGTGGCGATCTGAACCACGCCACGACCACCGCCGTCCAGTTCGAGGGCCAGGCGGCCGGCCGAAATGAGGTAGGCGCGGGTGGCGGACTCGCCGACCCGGAAGAGATATTCACCCGTTTCGAAGCGGTCACCCCAGGCACAGGATGCGATCATCTCCATGTGAGTGTCGCTCAGGCCTTCTAGGAGCGGGTGGTCGATGCGCTCGATGTCACCGGTGGGCATGGACGGCCTCCTCTGTGCGAATGGCGGCGACCTCGTGGGTGATGTCGATGCCGACCGGGCACCAGGTGATGCACCGGCCGCACCCGACGCAGCCGGAGGTGCCGAACTGGTCGATCCAGGTGGCGAGCTTGTGGGTCATCCATTGCCGGTAGCGGGCCTTGACCGACGTGCGGATCGGTCCGCCGTGAATATGGGAAAACCCGAGAGAGAAGCAGCTATCCCAGGTGCGCCATCGTTCGGCGGTCGCGCCGTCGAGGGTGGGACGGTCCTCGGTGGTAACGCAGAAGCAGGTGGGGCACACCATGGTGCAGTTGGCGCAAGCGAGACAGCGAGTGGCGACGTCGTCCCAGCGTTCATGCTCGGCGTTGTCGTACAGCAGATCTTTGATGCCGTCGGTGTCGAGCATGCGCCCCATATGGCCGGACACGTGCTCGATGAGCGCTTCGGCCTCGGCGCAGTCAGCCGGGGTGGCTGGTGTCAGGGGAAGTTCGCGCAGGATGTCGGCGCCGGTTGCGGTACCGGAGCGAACCAGGAAGCGGTGGTCGCCGTCGAGCAGCTCGGTGAGCACGAGGTCGTAGCCGTCGGTGAGCTGGGGGCCCGTTCCCATTGAGGTGCAGAAGCAGGTTCCCCCGGCCTGGCCGCAGTTGACCCCGACGATCAGCACGTCGTCACGGACGGCGTTGTACTGCCGATCCGGGAATGCGCCGGTGAACACGGTGTCCTGAACTCGGATGGCCGCAAGCTCACACGCTCGAACCCCGAGCAAGGCGTACCGGGGCGGGTCGATCTCCTCGGCGGCAACGGTGAACGAGCCGTTCGATTTCGTGGCCGTCCACAGCCGGGAGTGGGGTGGGAAGAGGTACTGCTTCCACGAGTCGCTCGGCAGGTTGTAGCCGAACAACGCGTCATCGGGACGGTCGGCGATGCGGTACATGCCCCCGTCGTGGATGTCGGTCTTGCCGATCGGCAGGTCGGAATCCCGCTGGATGGGCCCGTAGACAATGCGGCCCGCCTCCAGCACGGGCCCGATCGGCCGATAGCCCCGGGCGGTGAGGGCGTCGAGCAGCCCATTGAAGTTCCGGCGTTCCAATACGGACGCAGCTTCCATTTGCTCAGAACGTACCGGCCGGCTGACCGCACGGACAGGGACCTTCGACCGCGTTTCGGTGACCACCGGCACCATCACCAACCGGCCGCTCACCGCCAGAGTGGGGCGGTGGGACATGAATCGACCCCGCCGCTCGACGGTGCGACGCTATTCGTGCGGTACGCCTATCCGCCGAACAAACTGGGCTACTGCGGGCCGGCCGACGCCGACGCTCTTGCCGCCTACGTGGCGGCCGGGGTATCCGACCCGGGCCTGCGCCGGCTGGTGGTTGCCTTCGACGGTGCCTACCCGTACTTGGAACTGATCGCGGCGGCGTCTGGCATTGCCGATCCGCTCGACGCCCGCGTGGTCGAGGCGTACTGGGTCGGCAACCGGCTGCTGACCAACGTCGACATGGGCCTGTTGGGACGGGCGATCACCGAGCGTTTCCGGTCCCGGGCGGGACGCCACTGGGACCGGCTCGCCGAATCGGTGTGGGCGGGCGGGCTACCCCATCACAGCTTTCACGTCTTTGCGGTGTATCCCTGGGTCGGCCTGCTGCGCGAGGGCCGAATCGACGAGCCGCTGCGGGTACTCGATCGCTGCCGGATCCGGTGGGGGACGGTGGAGCAGGCGGTCGACGGCGGCCTGCTGGTGCGGTCACGGCCTCTGGAGTGGGCCGGTGCCACCCTCCGGCTGGGAGCGTCGACCCTGGAGGAGGTGAGCGTTGCTCCCGGCGTCGCCGTACAGGTCGGCGACGCGGTGGCGCTGCACTGGGAATGGGTCTGCGGCGCACTGGATGCCGTCCAGCTCGCCACCCTGCGGAACTATTCGGCCCATCACCTGCGCCTTGTCAACGAGGAGCTGGCCGTGCCGATCGGGGCCGTCGAGGGACGTTGAGGGTTCGTCAGTCGGCGTCGAGCAGGCTGCTGCGCCCGCGGGGCCACCGCTTGGCGATCTCGGCGTTGAGTTCGGCTCCGAGCAGTATGGCCATGGCCGATACCCACAGCCACAGCAGCACGGCGAGAGGGGCGGTGAACAGGCTGAACGCCGAATTAGATTCGAGGAAACTGGTGGTGTACTGGCGGAGGGCGATGCTGCCGAGCGCCCACACGATGAGGGCCAGCGTCGCCCCGGGAAGGTCGCGGCGCCACGGGGTGGAGTGCGGGGGAGCGATGTGCAGCGCCCAGGTCAGCAGCACGATCCCGACGATCCCAACCACCGGCCAGTAGAAGATGGCCCACAGGGTTTCGAAGGTCGATTCCAATCCGACCGTGTCGGCCAGGGCTGCCCCGAACCGCGGACCGACCACGAGGAGCGGAATGAGGACGATGGCGCTGAGGATGCCGGCGACCGTCAGCCACAGCCCGACCAGGGTCCGGCGCCGGAAACTGCGCTGGTCCTCCAGGTCGTAGGCGATGGTCACGGCCTCAACGATGACCCGGGCGGCCCGTGATCCGGACCACAGCGCGATGATGCCGCTGATAGTGAGCACGTCGGCTCTGCCTTTCTCGAGCAGGTCATCGATGGCGGGTTCGATGCTCTCGGTGATCGTGCTCGCCGAGAAGATGTTGTCGGCGATGTCGAGCAGCTCCGTCTTGATGTCGGCAACGGTGCCCGGACCCCCGATCTCGCCGACGTAGCCGAGCAGGCCCAGCACCACGAGTAGCAGCGGCGGGAGGGAGAGGACGAGGAAGAAGGCGACTTCCGCCGCCAGTCCGGGGAGCCGGTCCTCGAACACATCGCGGATGGTGTCGCGGGTGAGCCCCACGATGTCGGCGGCCCGGCCGGTGATCGCGCCGAGCACCGGAATCCCACGCTTGGACGGGCTGCTCATGCGTTCACCGTACTGGCGATGGCGACCCTTACGCGCTTTCCGGGCCCGGCCCCTCCGACCGGCCGGCCGGTGGCAGCGGGTGCGCCAGAACCCCGGCTGGATCGAGCCGGAGTGAGAGCCGATCTCCCGGGCGGGGCCGGGCGTCGACCGGGAAGGTGATCTCGTCCCCCGTCGAGAGCCGGGCCCTGCCCAGGTAGTGGTCGCCGCGAAACACCGACCCGGTCATCGTGACCGGGATCGGCCCGCTGGCGTCCACGGTGAGGGCATCGGGGCGGATGACCACCGCGGCGGCACCGTTTGGCAGGTCGACCGGGACGGTTGCCCAGCCCAGGTCGGCCGCGCCGCCGGTGACCGGGGCCTCGAACTGGTTGGTGAACCCGAGGAAATCGGATACGAACAGCCCGGCCGGTCTCTGCCAGAGATCCTCGGGGGTTGCTTGCTGAACGACGGCGCCGTGATTCATGACCACGACCCGATCCGCGATGGTGAACGCTTCTTCCTGGTCGTGGGTCACGTAGAGCACGGTCACGGCCAGTTGCTCGAAGATGGCCCCCAGCTCGACGATGAGCCGCTCGCGCAGGGGGCGGTCGAGCGAGCCGAGTGGCTCGTCGAGCATCAGCAACTCCGGGCGGGGAGCGAGGGTGCGGGCGAGCGCGACCCGCTGGGCCTCTCCGCCGGATAGGCGGTCGATTGAGCGGCCGGCGGCGCCGCTCAGCCCGACCAGCTCGAGGACCTCGGCGACGCGTTCCTCGACCTGAGCGCGTTCCCATCCGGACATACGCAGGCCGAAGGCGACATTGCCTCCCACAGTGCGGTGCGGGAAGAGGGCGTAATCCTGAAACATGAACCCGAACCCGCGAGCGTGGACCGGCACGTCCGCCAGGTTCCGCTCCTGCCAGGTGATCGTGCCGGTGTCGGGGTGTTCGAGGCCGGCGATCATGCGCAGAAGGGTCGACTTGCCCGAACCGCTCGGCCCGAGGACCGCCACGACCTCGTCGGCCGCTACCCGGAGGTCCACCGAATCGAGGGCGAGCGTTGGTCCGTACCGCTTGCTGACGTTGTGTAGCTGCAGCATCAAAAGTCCCCGACGTCGCGCACCCGGAGGCGGTCGACGGTGAGGATGACGGTGGCCGTCACGACCATCAAGATGGTGGACATGGCCATGGCCTGACCCAGGTTGAGGGCGCCGGGACGGCCCAGCAGGCGGAATATCGCCACCGGAAGGGTGGGGGTGTCGGGACGGGCGATAAAGCTCGTGGCCCCGAACTCACCGAGGCTGATCGCGAACGCGAAGCCGGCGCTGACCGCCAGGGCTCGCGCCACGATGGGCAGGTCGATCTCGCGCCACACCCGTCCCGGAGGAGCTCCCAGGGTGGCCGCCGCCTCCCGTAGTCGGGGACGGACCGAGCGCATCACCGGCACCGATACCCGGACGACGAACGGGATGGCAACCAGCGCGTGGGCGAGCGGAATCAGGAGCACGCTGGCGCGGAGATCGACCGGCCAGTCGAGTGCGATGAGCATCCCGAACCCGATCGTGACCGCGGAGGTGCCGAGCGGGAGCATCAGGAGCAGGTCGAATCCCCGGGCGGCCGTTCCCTTCGTGTAGGCGACGACGGCTGCTGCGCTGAGTCCGACGACTGTGGCGATGGCAGTGGCTACGGCGGCGATCCACAGTGAGTTCCCAATCGCCTCCAGGGCGGAGACCGATGCCGTGCTGCCGCCGGTGTCGGCCAGCGCCTCGTAGAACGCCAGGGGACCCGCCGATCCGGTGTCGAACGATCGAGCCACCAGCAGCGCCAGGGGGGCCAGTGCGATGACCCACACGTAGGCGACCACCGCCCCGACCGCCCACCGCTGGCGGGGGGTGCGGGGCGGGCGGGCCACCGAGTCGGACGGGAGCAGGCTCAGCTCGACCGAGCGGCGCCGTTGGGACCGGCCATAGGCCCACAGGATGGAGGACACGGCACCGAGCTGGGCGAGGGCGAGCCCGGCGGCCAGCGGGAGGTCGTTGAACACGATGGTCTGGCGGTAGATCTCAACTTCGAGCGTGGCGTATTGCAGCCCGCCGAGGATGAGGACGACGCCGAAGGATGTGAACGTGAACAGGAAGACGATGCTGGCCGCTGCCAGGAGCGCCGGACTAAGCAGGGGGAGGGTGACGGTGCGGAACGCCTCCCAGCGGGTGGCGCCGAGGGTGCGAGCGGCCTCCTCGAGACGGGGATCGAGATGGGCCCACAGGCCACCAACCGTGCGCACCACGATGGCAACGTTGTAGAAGACGTGGGCGGCCAGGATGATCCAAATCGACCGGCTCAAATCGATGCCGAGATACCCGGAGCTGCCGAAGATCGCCAGAAAGGCGGCCGCCACCACCACGGTCGGCATCACGAACGGAACCGTGAGCAATGCCGAGAGCAGCCGTTTGCCCGGGAAGTGGAAGCGGGCGAACGTATACGCCACCGGCATGGCGGCCAGGATGGTCAGGACCGTCGACGCGATGGCCTGCCAGAGGGTGAACCACAGCACCCCCCGGATGGAGCCGGATGTGGCCACCTCTCGCAGCGGCGAAAAGTCGGGCACGCCGTCCGGCGCCAGCCCCTCGATGATGATGCTGGCGACCGGGTAGACGTAGAACAGCGCCAGAAACCCGAGCGGGAGGCCGATCAGGGCAGCCCGGGCGAGCTTGCTCACCGCAGCACGATTTCGGTCCACTCGTCGATCCAGCGGTCCCGGTTGGCGGCGATCTCCGCCGGATCGATCGAGCGGGGCTCACGGGCGACGACGGCATGATCGATGAAGACCTGGGGGAGCTGGGCACTCTCCAGGGCGGGGAACACGAACATATTCAACGGAATGTCTTCCTGGAAGGTGGTGCTCAGCATGAAGTCGATCAGCTGTTTGGCTTCGTCTTCGGCGCCGGTTCCATCGAGGATGCCCGCAAACTCGACCTGCCGAAAGCAGCTCTCTTCCACGATCCCGGTGCCGGGCTCGTCGATGGGCTCGACGGCGAAGACGACTTCTGCCGCCGGTGAGGAGCCGTACGAGACGACGACCGGGCGATCACCGTCTGAGGCTCCGGAGAACTCTCCGTAGTAGGCCTCCTCCCAGCCGGAGACCACCAGCACGCCGGATTCGCGCAGCTGCCGCCAGTAGTCCTGCCAGGTGTCGGGGAAGGCCGAGATCGTCGACAGGAGGAACGCCAGCCCCGGTGAGCTGGTGGCGGGGTCTTCGACGACGAGCCGGTCACCGAGCGAGGGATCACCGAACAGCGCCGATGGATCTCCCTCGATGGCCTGCCGGTCGTATTGCAGGCACACGTCGCCGTAATCCATCGGCGTGAAGCGGTTGGTGAGGTCGAGCCGGGTGAAGTCGTGGACTCCGTCGATCAACGGTGACTCATAGGGGATGGTGATCTCCTCGGACACGGCCCGGGACAGGAACGTGTTGTCGATGCCGTAGATGACATCGGCGATCGGATTGTCACTGGTGAGCACGGCCTGGGACAACATCGCACCGGCGTCGCCACCGTCGAGGATCTCGACCTCGATACCGGTCTCCTCGGTGAAGGCTTGCAGGGTCGACTCGGAGATGGCGAACGAGCTGTGGGCCAGCAGGGTGATGCTGTCGGCCCCGCCGCCCCCACAGGAGGCGGCAACGATGGCAATGGTGGCGGCCATCGCGGCGCGCGTTGAGTGACGAAGTACTGATCTGGCGGTGAACATCCCGGCTCCCTCCGCTGGCATTATCCAGTTCAGGTCATCGGGTCGTGACGGCGGATTGCTCCGGTGGCCAACCTCTCAGCCCGACTCGCTCGAGCTCCCCGGTGGTTGGGACAAGGATAGCCGAGCGGTGGGGTTGTCGGCCGGGGCCGCCCGTCGATCCGACCGGCTACGTCGTGACGAGCACGCCGCCCCAGCGGGTGTCGGCCACGATCGATAGGCGGGGAGCATCCTCCGGGAGGCTGGACGGGTCGGTGACCCGCAAGTCGTTGCCGCCCATTTCGGAGCGGCCCATCATCTCGACTCGCCACCCGGGTGGCACCTGCACCCGGGCGCCGCCGAACCGGGTCTTGAGCACCAGCGTCGCGCCTGCCGGATCGAGCTCGGCCCCGGTAAGGTCGATGGTGATTCCGCCGAGGACCGCCACTGCGCTCCCGGTGCGAAGGTGGGTGGACCGGTTGGTGTATGCCCGACCTGTCGTGTACGCGGCCAGTGAGAACTCATCGGTCGACGGGTCGGTGTCCTGCGGTGCCGACCGCTCTGCCAGCCGGCCGGCAACCCACACCGCCAATTGCACGACGGCGAGGGCGAAGGCGATGCGGCGCAGCGTTCTCATCGGCGGATTCTGGCACGTGATCAGGTCGTGAGTGGTGGATCTTCGTAGGGATGCCCCACGCCGGTTTCGATCAGTTCCTTGAGCGACCAGAGGTATCCGGCCCAGTCGTAGCTGCACATGCCGAGGATGCCGTCCGTCGATCTCCAGCCCAGGTGCTTGAAATTGACACGGGTGATGTCGGCGTCCTGCTCGAGATCGAATTCGATGGTCGTCCGGGCCCATTCGGGGTGACCGCTCAGGCAGTACCAGCGCACCAGCCTCGGCTCCTCGAGAGCATCCACCCGCATCGTGAACACGGTTTCCCCGTTGTTGAACGAGAACGTGCTGGTGGCGCCGACCACGGTGGCCGCCTGGGTGTGTCGCGTCCACCACCCGGCCAGCCCCTCCTGCCGGGTCAGGGCGTAGTAGATCTGCGCATCCGAGCCTTTGATCGCCACTTGATGAATGATGTCCGGCATGGGGCGATGGTATCTCCCGGGAGCGAAACGTGGGGGAGCGCTGCGGGTTCCTGTCAGTGGTCAATGGTCGGTGGTCGGTGGCCCAGGAGCAAGACACCGGACGTTGGGAACGCTGCGGATTCCTTTGGAGCTGCTTCGCAGCCCAGGGTCGGCGTTGCTTTAGCTGATTGCTGATTGCTGATTGCTGATTGCTGATTGCTGATTGCTGATGCCCGATGCCTGGATGCCTCAGAGAATGACAACCGTGTGAATGACCAGGCCGACCAGTGCTCCGACCAGCGTTCCGTTGATCCGGATGAACTGCAGGTCCCGGCCGAGCAGCAGCTCGAGCCTTCGGCTGGTCTCCTGCGCATCCCAGCGTTCGACGGTCGAGGAGATCAGGTCGGTGACTTCCTCGCCGGAGTTCGTCACGGCCTGCTTGACGACCGTTTTCACCCAGGTGTTGACCCGGCCGCGTAGCTCCGGCTCGGTGGCGAGGCGCTCCCCGGCGGTCACCGTCCACTTGGCGAACCGCCTGCGCAGATCCGACTCGGGCTGAGCGGCGGCATGGGCGATGCTGCGCTTGAGGTCCGTCCACAGGTCGTCCGTCCACGCCGCGAACTCGGGGTGGTCGAGAAAGGCCGCCTTGAGCTCTTCCCCTCGTTCGCGCAACTCCGGTGATTCCTTCAGATCGGCGATCAAGCCCCGGGCCCGGGCGTCGACGTGGAGGCGGAGCGGATGATCCGGATCGGCGGTGATATCGGCGATGAACCGCTGGGCCCCGTCGTACACCTTCTGGAAGACGACGTCGTCCACGGGCTCGGGCACCCACCATGGTGATTCCTTGCGGAGCTGGGTGCGGAACACCTCCTGATTGTCTTCGATGGCCCGGCCCAATCCGAGCAGCGCAGCGTCGACCAGGGCGTGGTGATGGCCGCCCTCCATGGCCAGCTCGGCGACGGTGCCGAGCAGCGGGGTTAGCTCGACGGACCGCACCCGTTCCTCGATCCCGGTCCGGATCGCGTCCTGGACCTCCGCGTCGCTGAGAGCCTCAGTCACCCCGACAAGCACGTTGGCTGCCTGGCGGGCGACCAGGTCGGCGTTGGCGGGCCGCATCAGCCACACCGCCAGCCGGTCGGCCGGGTCCATTTCGGTGAGTCGCTCGTCGAGGAGGTCGGGGTCGAGGAAGTTGCGAGCGACGAACTCACCCAGCCCCTTTCCGAAGGCATCCTTCCCCCGGGGGATGATGGCGGTATGCGGGATGGGGATCCCCAGCGGGTGGCGGAACAGTGCCGTGACCGCGAACCAGTCGGCGATGCCGCCGACGACGCCCGCCTCGGCGGCGGCCTGAACGAACCCCCAGAACCCCCGGCCATCGGTAAACGCATGGGTAGCAGCGAAGATGGCAACCACCAGGACGAGGAGCCCGGTAGCGCGGCGGCGGGCAACTTGCAGCTGGGCGGACCGCTCGTCATCCCAGGATCCGGCGAGGTGTGGGGAGGTCATGTAGAGATTATGGCCGGTGCGCCCCGGCTAGGAGAGGCCGGGTCGTTTCCTAGGCTGAGGCGATGTCGGACCTCTTCGTATCACCGGACGAAGTCTCCATCCCGGTGCGCGCGGCGACCACGCTGCTGGAACTGGCGGTAGACGCCGGAGTCCCGCTCGCTCACCTGTGCGGGGGACGGGCCCGCTGCTCGACGTGCCGGGTCCGGGTGGTGAGCGGATTGGACGGACTCTCGCAACGCACCGAGCTAGAGACCGCCATGGCAGACAAACTCGATTTCCCCGATGATGTCCGGCTGGCCTGCCAAACGACGGCGAGTGCCTCTGTTCGCCTCTGGCGGCTGGTGCTGGACGGGATCGACCTGGAGATGGCGTCCCAGCTCGGAGAAGGCCACTACGTCGGCCCGGTCGGCCGGGATGTCGATGCGGCCGTCATGTTCATCGATGTGGCCGGGTTCACGACGATGTCCGAGGCGCTGCCGGCTTACGACGTCGTCCACATCCTCAACCGGTTCTTCAATCGTGTCGAGGAGGCCGTGGTGGCCCGGGCCGGCCGGGTCGACAACTACATGGGCGATGGTCTCCTGGCCGTTTTTGGGACCACCGATGAGGAGGAGTACGCGATAGCGGCCGTCGAAGCAGGATTGGATGCCCTGGCGATCGCCGCCGACATGCACGACTACGTATCCCGGATCTACGGTCACGCATTTGCGGTTCGGGTCGGGATCAGCGTCGGCGAGGTCATCTACGGCTTGATGGGGGGCGAGCAGTCGGCTCGCGAGACCGTTGTCGGGGACGTCGTGAACACTGCGAGCCGGCTCGAGGCTGCCAACAAGCGAACCGGAACCACGATGCTGGTCACTGAATCCGTGCGCGCCCGAACGGGCGACCGGGTGGAATACGGACCCCACTTCGAGCTCGACCTGGCGGGCAAGGATGGGCAGGTCGTGGCGTACCCCGTGGTCGGTCTGGTCGATCCAGGCTCGTAGTGGCCCCAGCGTGCCCGGGCGCCGCTACGCCGGTCGGGGTGCGGGGCAAACGCCGGTCCGCAGCGAAACACGGCAGCCCGCGTCGGCGGGAGCCGTTTGGTGCCTAAACTCGAATTCGTGGTGCAAACGGCCGAGCAAACGGAAGCAACCGACGTACCCGAGGCGAGTGCCGGCCGAGCGTGGCTGAGCGCCTCCAATCTCTTCCTTGCCCTGGCCATTCTGGCTCCAATAGGAACCCTCGCCGCCTGGTGGCTGGGTTCCTTCCCGGGCCATGCCGACGCCGAGATCCGCCGGGACGTGTTCGTCAACATCCAGGACGGGCTGGTGGCCGTCTTCTACTTTGGTGTGGCCGCCTTTCTCGGGGTGTTCTTCTACCTGTTTGCCTTGCGGGCCAAGAACTGGGAGCGGGGGGCCGGCGAGTCCCGGAAAGGCCTGTGGAAGAAGCGGGCGCTGGCCCTGGACAAAGGGTTGCGGATGAAGACGCTGTTGCGGGATCCGGCGGCCGGTGTCATGCACTCGATGATCTACTACGGGTTCCTGGTGCTGTTCGCCGGCACGGTCACTGTCGAGATCGACCATCTGCTCCCCGCCGATTGGAAGTTCCTCACCGGCCGGTTCTACCAGGGCTTTTCCTTCACCCTCGATGCGTTCGCGCTCGTCTTCCTGGCCGGTCTGGCCTGGGCGGCCGCCCGCCGCTACCTGCAGAAGCCGTGGCGGATCAAGTCCAAGACCCGCCCGGAGGATGCCTGGACGCTGCTGCTGCTGGCGGTGATCGGGGTGACCGGCCTGGCCGTTGAAGCCGCCCGCCTCGCCGCCGAGGGCCGCCCCGACTTCGAGGTCTGGTCGTTCGCCGGCTTTGGCCTCAGCTATCTCGTTCCGGGGTCGATCGCTTCCGGGTTCCATCAGGTGATGTGGGCGGTCCATGCCCTGGCCTTCATGGGCTTCCTCGTAATGCTCCCCACCACCAAGCTCCGCCACATGGTCACCTCGCCGAGCAACATGTTCCTCTCACCCCGCGAGCGTCCCAAAGGCGCCATGCGGGAGATGCCCAACCTGATGGAAGCGACCGACATCGAAACCATCGGCGCAAACGCGGTCGGCGATTTCACCTGGAAACAGCTCTTCGACACCGATGCCTGCACGATGTGCGGCCGGTGCACCTCGGTGTGCCCCGCCAACACGACGGGCAAGGCACTCGATCCCCGGGAGATCGTGCTCAAACTGGGTGACGTGGCGGCGGCCACGGCCGGCTATCCCCTTTCGCCCCCGATCGGGCACGACGAGGCAATCACCGTCTCGGCCGACTCGGTGTTTGAACGCATCACCTCCGAGGAGCTGTGGGCGTGCACGTCGTGCCGGGCCTGCGACGAGATCTGCCCGGTCAATATCGAGATCCTCGACAAGATTCTCGACATGCGGCGGTACCTGTCGCTCATGGAGTCGGACTTCCCCTCGGAGCTCGGCAAGGCATACGTTTCGCTGGAGAACTCGTCGAACCCCTACGGGATGGGCCAGCAAGCGCGGGCGGACTGGACCAAGGAGCTCGATTTCGAGGTCAAGCTGCTGACCGATCCCGGCGTCACTGCCGAGTGGCTGTACTGGGTGGGATGTGCCGGTTCGTTCGACGACCGCAACCGCAAGGTCACGGTGTCGACCGCCCGGCTGATGCACGAGGCCGGGCTCGACTTCGCCATCCTCGGGCCCGGGGAGTTGTGCACGGGAGATCCGGCCCGGCGCACCGGCAACGAGTACGTCTTCCAGCAACTGGCCCTGCAGAACATCGCAACGCTCAACGATCT
>JABDLU010000096.1 GCA_013002865.1 Acidimicrobiia bacterium | reverse complement strand
AGAACGTCGGCGATGCTCCGGGATCGCTGGCCGGTCACTGGTTGTGTCAGCGGCCCGCCTACTACGAGCTCCCCGACGTCGAGCTGCAGCCCGGGGAAGTTGCCCAGATCTACGTGTCGGGCCGGGACAACGACGTATTCGGCCCCCGGGACGGCGCCATCGTGGTTGAGGGTCCCGCCACCATCGGAACGCTTAATCCGGCCGACGGGGAAGTGGGGCTGTACTCGTCGAACTCGTTCGGGAGCTCCAGCGACATCGTCAGCTATGTGGAATGGGGGAGCAGCGGGCACGGGCGGAGCGACACGGCGGTGGCGGCAGGCATTTGGACCGAAGGCTTCGTCCCGACGACTGCAGATTCGGGAGCCATCCTGGCCACCCGAATACCGCCGACCGACCCTTCCCACTGGACCGGCGGCTAGGCGATACTGCCTGGACCACGACACCGGGACCGCATGAAAGCCATCGTCTACAAGCAATACGGTCCGCCTGACGTGCTCGCGATGCGGGAGGTCGAGACGCCGGTACCGGGCGAGAATCAGCTCCTCATTCGAGTCCGGGCTGCCTCGGTCAATCGCTCCGACTGGGAGACGTTGATCGGCAAGCCGGCCTTTGTGCGGCTCAGTGGAGCCGGCGTCTTCAAGCCGAAGAAGCCAATTCTGGGCTCGGACGTGGCCGGCACGGTTGAGGCGGCCGGTCCTGACGTCAGTGGCTTCTCGCCGGGGGACGAGGTGTTCGGCGACGTGATCTGGCACGGGGCGAGCGCTTTCGCCGAGTACGTGTGCGTTTCTGAAACGGCTCCCCTGGTAACAAAGCCGGCGTCGGTGAGCTTCGAGGAGGCCGCCGCGCTCCCACAGGCCGGCGTGCTGGCTCTGCAAGGGCTGCGGCGGGTCCGGGAGACCCGCGCAGGCGACCGGGTGCTGATCGTTGGAGCCGGCGGCGGCGGCGGGTCGTTCGCCATCCAGCTCGCCAAACTGGCCGGAGCCCACGTCACCGGCGTCGACAACACCGGCAAGCTTGACTACATGACCTCACTCGGCGCCGACCAGGTGATCGACTACACACGGGAGACGGTGTCGGGAGCCCGCTACGACCGGATCATCGACTTCGCCGGCCGGCGGTCCATATTCGGGCATCGATCGGTTCTGGCCGACAGCGGGGTCTACTCGATGGTCGGCGGCACGGTTCCGCGCTTGCTCCAGGCAGCCACGGTGGGCTGGGTGCTATCGAAGCTTGGTCCCGTCGACATGCGGGTGTTGCTGGTCCAACCCAACCGGGAGGACCTGAGCGCACTGGCCGGGATGGTCGAAGCCGGCACTCTCGTACCGGCGATTGAGCGCACCTACGACCTCGCAGAGGCTCCTCTCGCCCTCGCCCGCCTGGGCGCCAACGAGGCACAGGGCAAGCTGATCATCAGGATCTGACACCAATCGCGCGGCGGCGACCGGTACGCTCCGGCACCGTGAGCGATCCCACGGACCCCATCGAGAGCTCCGAGCTCGCCGACTGGGAGGATTTCGTCTCGACGCCGGTCCCACCCGCTCCCCGGGCCCGGTTCTTCATCGGCCGCCGGGCGCTCATGTTCATCGCCGCCGGCGGCGCGGTCGTGGTGGTGATCGGCCTGATCCTGTTGTGGCCGGGCCGCAGCTTCCAGGAGCAGCCCGGAGAGCTGGCCGATCTCGTCGTCGCTGAGACCTACGAAGCCGAAATCATCGACATCGCGCCGGGTCCGTGCGAGAACTGCATCGACGTGACGTTCGCGATGACGGCCGGTCCCGACGAGGGGAGGCTGGTCGACCAGGTCTTCTCGGTGTCGCAGCTCACGTCTTTTGACATCGGAGATCGGGTGGTGATGGGATACCGACCCGACGCCGATGAGGATTTCCAGTACCAGTTCTTCGACCGGCAGCGCCGGGCCGTCCTCTGGTGGGTCGCCCTGCTGTTTGCCGGCGCCGTTGTAGCGCTCGGCCGACTGCGCGGCCTGGCGGCGCTGGCGGGGCTCGTCGCCAGCCTGGCGGTGCTGTTCTGGTTCGTCCTGCCCGGCATCCTCGACGGTCAACCCCCGGTGCTCGTTGCCGTCGTCGGTGCCGCTGCCGTTGCTTACCTGGCGTTGTATGTGGCGCATGGGTTCCGGCCGCTGACCACCGTTGCGCTGGTCGGGACGCTGAGCGCCCTGGTGCTGACCGTCCTGTTGTCTTCAGTGGTAGTAGAGGCCGCCCAACTCACTGGGTTCGCGTCGGAGGAGGCGAGCTTTCTCACCCTCTTCAGCGAAGAGCTCGACTTCAGGGGCCTCGTGCTGGCCGGGATCGTGCTTGGTGCGATGGGCGCGCTCGACGATGTGACCGTGACGCAAGCTTCGGCCGTGTGGGAACTGCGGGCCGCCGACCCCACGATGACTCCGGGCGACCTCTTCCGGGCGGGTCTGCGCATTGGTCGCGATCACATCGCCTCAACGGTGAACACCCTCGTGCTCGCCTACTCCGGTGCAGCCCTCCCGCTGCTCGCCCTGTTCGTGCTCTCCGAGCAGTCCCTCGGGTCGCTGGCAAACTCCGAGGCCGTCGCCACCGAGATCATCCGCACCCTGGTCGGCTCCATCGGCCTGGTAGCCGCCGTCCCCCTCACCACCTGGCTCGCCGCCCACGCCGCCGTGGAAGACGG
>JABDLU010000082.1 GCA_013002865.1 Acidimicrobiia bacterium | reverse complement strand
AGCAGCTCGAGCCCGGCCGACGCGGGATGGTGACCGGCCTCAAGCAGACCGGCCCCCAGGTCGGCAGCTTCCTCTCCGGCGCGCTGGCGCCGTGGGGTGCTGCGACTATCGGATGGCGGCCGACCGTACTGGTGATCGGGGCCCTCATGGCGGCGGCCGTGCCGCTGGTGCTGCGGATCATTCCGGTCGAGGACGGAGCCCACATCCGGGCCGAGCGGGATCGTTCGCCGCTCACCCCCGGGATCGGCTGGGTGGCCGTCTACGGAACCCTGATCGGGCTCGGTGGTTCAGCGACGTTCCTGCTGCCGCTGTTCGTCGAGGAGTCGCTCGGGCAATCGCCCCGGGTGGCCGGCGCCGCCGCCGCCCTCCTCGGCGCCGTGGCCATCGCCGGGAGATTCCAATGGGCTCGCATTGCCGAACGCCGCGCCAGCCCCGCCCCGACCATGGCGCTGCTCGCCGCCGCATCGGTTGTCGCCATGGCCGCCATGCTGGTGTCGATCGAGGCCGGCACGGCCTGGATGTGGATCGGCACCGTCATCCTCGGTTTGTCGGCCAGCTCCTGGACCGCCGTCGCTGCCATCTCGGTGATCGGCCTGGCCGGGCCCGTCGGCGCCGGACGGGCCTCCGGCATCGTCTGGCTGGGTTTTCTGGCCGGTCTCGGCATCGGCCCGCCCATCTACGGGTTCACCGTCGACGAGTCGGGCTCATACGCCCTGATGTGGTGGCTGGCCCTCGTCGCCTTCGCCCTCGCCACCGCGGTCGCCGCCGCCTGGATCCGAACGGCACGGCCGGATGGGTCACCGACCTAGCTGGCGGAGATCTCTCCGTAGACGTCCGGCCGGCGGTCCCGATAGAACGCCCAGTGGCGGCGGACCTCCTCGATGAGGCCCATATCGAGATCTCGCACAACCACTTCGTCGGCCGTGTCTGAGCCCGGATCGCCGACGAGCTGGCCACGTGGACTGGCGAAGTACGACGACCCGTAGTAGTCGGTGTCGGTCAGTCCCTCTGCGCCGACCCGGTTGATGGCGCCCACGAAGTATTCGTTGGCAACTGCCGCGGCGGGCTGCTCGAGCTCCCAGAGGTAGCGAGAGTGTCCCCGGGTCGTCGCCGAGGGATTGAAGACGATCTTGGCTCCTTTGAGACCAAGCACCCGCCACCCCTCCGGGAAGTGCCGGTCGTAGCAGATGTATACGCCGATGCGCCCGACGGCCGTATCGAACACCGGATAGCCCAGGTTGCCGGGCCGGAAGTAGTACTTCTCCCAGAAGCCTTCCACCTGGGGGATATGCGTCTTGCGGTAGATCCCCAGGAATGAGCCGTCGGCGTCGATGACCGCCGACGTGTTGTAAAAGGTGCCCTCGTCGACCCGCTCATAGATCGGCACCACGAGGACCATCTCGGTTTCCTTGGCGAGGGCCAGCATGGCCTGGATGGTTGGCCCCGACGGGATCTCTTCGGCCTCGTCGTAGTACTGCGGATCCTGCACGGTGCAGAAATACGAGCTGCTGAAGATCTCTTGGAAACACAGCACCTGAGCGCCCTGCGCGGCCGCCTCCCGGGCATAGCCGATGTTTTTCTCGACCATCGACTCCTTGTCGCCCGTCCACTCGGCTTGGACGAGGGCCGCCCGTACGGTCTGGCTCATGTGATACTCCCTACGATCGTCCGGATCCTACGGGGCGGTGCTCAAGGCGTCCACCATCGGTGTCGAACTCCTCGTATGGCCCCTGCCGACTACGCTGCGCAACCTGAGAGAGGAGAACTGGTGCCAAGGTATCTGACCGTGGCGGCCGCCCAGATGGGCCCCATCCAGCGGGCCGATTCTCGCACCGAGGTCGTAGAGCGACTCATCACCCTGTTGCGCGATGCAGCCGACCAGAACGCCGAGTTCGTGGCCTTCCCCGAGCTGACGCTGACCACCTTCTTCCCGCGCTGGGTCATGCCGATCGAAGAAGCAGACCAGTTCTACGAGACCGAGATGCCGAACACGCACACCCGGCCGCTGTGGGACGAGGCCAAACGACTCGGCGTCGGCTTTGCGCTCGGCTACGCCCAGAAGACGCCGGACGGCCACCGCTACAACGTCTATCACCTGGTCGACAAGACGGGTGAGACGGTAGGAATCTACCGGAAGGTCCACATCCCGGGCCACCACGAATTCGAGCCCTGGCGCCTCTTCCAGCATGCCGAGCGGCGGTACTTCGAGCCCGGCGACGACTTCCCGGTCTGGAACGTTTTCGGGGCGACCGTCGGCATGGCGATCTGCAACGACCGGCGCTGGTCGGAGACCTACCGCGTGATGGGCCTCCAGGGGGTTGAGCTGATCGTGATCGGCTACAACACCCCGCTCCATTACGCGCCGGATCCGACGCAAACGCCGCTGCAATCGTTTCACAATCACCTGGTGATGCAAGCGGGGGCCTATCAGAACGGGACGTACGTCATCGGGGTCGCCAAAGGCGGCGTCGAGGAGGGAGTCGAGTCTCTCGCCCAATCCGCCATCATTGCCCCGTCCGGGCAAATCATCCGACAGGCGATAACCACCGGGGACGAGGTCGTCGTCGCTCGGATCGATCTGGAGCAAACCAAGTTCTACAAGGGGACCCTGTTCGACTTTGAGCGCTATCGGGTCCCCGCCGCCTATCGCAAGATCGCCGAGGCGGGACTCGAGGCCGAGATCGAGATCCTCGAGCTGGCCGAGATGATCCCCGAACAGCTCTAGTCGGTCAGACCCAGCTTTTCGACGATGGTCTTCTCGGCGAGGAAAGAGCGCAGGTAGTACGGGCCGCCGGCTTTCACGGTGGTCCCGGACAGGCGCAGGCCACCGAACGGCTGAAGCCCAACGAGGGCTCCGGTGATCTTGCGGTTCAGGTAGAGGTTGCCGACCTCGAACTCGACCTTGGCTCGATCCAGGCGAGACTGGTCCTGGGAGATCAACCCGCCGGTCAGGCCGAAGGGGGTGTTGTTGGCGATAGCGAGGGCGTCGTCGAAATCCTGAGCCCGGATGACCGAGACCACCGGCCCGAAGATCTCCTCCTGGGCGAGCCGTGATTCCGGATCGACGTCGGCGAACACGGTCGGAGCGACGTAATAGCCGTCGCCCTCGACGCTCTTCCCGCCGGTGATGAGCCGGGCCTCCTTGCGCCCGACGTCGATGTATTCGAGCGACTTGGCGCGGGCCTTCTCGTTGATGAGCGCGCTGTAGTCGGGGTTCTCGTCGGCGGGCCCGACGGTCAGGTCCTCGACAAGGTCGGCCACCCGCTCCAGGAGGGCGTCGTGGATGCTGTCGACGGCGATCAGCCGGCTCATCGCCGAGCATTTCTGTCCACCGAAGCCGTAGCCGCTGGCGACGGCCTGGCGAGCGGCATAGTCGAGGTCGGCGGTCCCGTCGACGATCAGGGCGTCCTTCCCGCCCATCTCCAGCTGCACCTTCTTGATCCAGCGCTGCCCGGGATGCACGACCGCAGCCCGCTGATTGATGCGGACGCCGGTCGCCAGCGAGCCCGTGAAGTTGATGAATCGAGTGCGCGGGTGATCGACGAGATGGTCTCCGATCTCGTCGTCGGCCCCCACCACGAGGTTGAACACGCCGGGTGGGAATCCGGCCTCGGCCGCACACTCCATGAACTTGTGCGCCACGATCGGTGTGTCGGGCGACGGCTTCAGCACCACGGTGTTGCCGACCACGGCGGGGCCGACCGCCATGCCGGTGAAGATGGCGAGGGGGAAGTTCCACGGCGAGATGACGGCACCGGCCCCGAGCGGAACCAGCACGACGGTGTTGTTCTCCCCGGGGTAGGGGTAGGTCGGGCGTTCGCCCGCCAGCGGCAGCGCCTGCTCGGCGTAGTACTCGCAGAAGTCGATGGCCTCGGCGACGTCGGCATCGGCCTCTGCAAAGTTCTTGCCGGCTTCGAACGTCATCCAGGCGGCGAGCTCGAACCGGCGGCGGCGCATCACATCGGCCAGGCTGCGGACGAAGCCGACCCGCTCATCGGCCGGACGCCGTCGCCACCGGGCAAACCGCTCCCAGGCGGCCCCGAGGGCCTGATCGATGTGGGTGGAGTTGCCCATGGCCGCCCGGCCGACCGTCTCGCCGACCCGGCCCGGGTTGACCGAGGTGAGCCACCGCCCGGTGACAATGCGGTCGTCTCCGATGATGAGCGGGTACTCGGCGTCCAGGTGAGTGCGGACGTGGTCGAGTGCGGCCTGGTACTTCTTGATGTTCTCCGGGGCGGAGAAATCGGTCAGGGCTTCGTTGGTGAAGGGCACGAGACCTCCTCTCGTGCGAAGACTACGTCGGAGCTATCGTGCGCGGGTGATCCACGATGACCACCCGTTCCAGACCCCACCGGGCGAACGCGACCCGGTGCGCCAGTTCCGGGGCCGCCTGACCGCGCCCGTCACGGTCGTTACCGCCGGCGGTCCGGGTTCCGAGGTCGGGTTGACGGTTTCTTCGCTGATGGTGGCCGAGGGCGACCCCGGCAGCGTGATCGTGCTCATCGGCTCGGGTACCGAGCTCTGGGACGCCATCGGTGAGTCGGGCGGACGGTTCATCGTGCACATCCTGGATGAGTCCATGCGCGACGATGCCGACACCTTCGCCACCATCCGCCCCCGCCCCGGTGGAATGTTCACCGGAGTCGACATCGAGCACACCGACTGGGGCCCCGCCCTCGCCGACGCCCCCAACCGGGCCTATTGCACGATGACCACCTTCGACGCCCTCCCATTCCACTACCTGGTCCGCGCCGACATCGACCAGATCACCATCGCCGACCTCACCGCCCCCGCCATCTACTTCCGCGGCACCTACCGAAAGCTGGACTGAGCCGGTCGCCGGTCGCCCGTCGCCCGTCCCCCGTACTGAGCGGGCGGCCTCGGCATTGTTTGAGACGCAGGCGTTTCTGGTTCCTCCCCTGCGAGCGCAGCGAGTGGGGGAGGCAAGGAGGGGGGTGAGAGCGCGTTCCTGTGCTCCTGCCCCAGTCCGTTCTCACGACCGCCGCACTCAGCAAGACCGCCTTGCCCACCGACCACCCACCTATACCCGCTTCCGCACCGCCGCTGCCAGGTTGCCGTTGTTCGCCACGTCGACCTCGCTCAAGCCGAGCCAGTCGGCCATCAGGCGCAGCTCGGCGGCTAGCTCGGTGCCGACCCGGTCCCGGTCGTGCCCGTC
>JABDLU010000071.1 GCA_013002865.1 Acidimicrobiia bacterium | reverse complement strand
TCTGCGTGAGCATGCAAATGGTCGCTAGACCTGCTCGCGCCGACGGAACAGTGCGGGAAGGGTGGCCAGCAGAACCGCCAGGTCGGAGCGAAACGACAGATCCTCGAGATAGCCGAGATCGACGTGGTGATTGTCGGCCAGGACCCGTCCGTCGCCGCGGGCTTCGACCTGCCAGGGGCCGGTCAGGCCGGGGCGCACGAGGTTGCGGTCTCCCACCGTGCCGTCGAGCTGGGCTGCTTCGATCGGATTGAGCGGGCGCGGGCCGACAAGGCTCATGTGGCCGAGGGCGACGTTCCACAGCTGGGGCAGCTCGTCCAGGCTGGTGCGCCGCAGCCAGCGGCTCAGCCGCAGGGGGCGGCCCCGCAAGTCGGTCTGATGGTCCTTGCGCGTGTTGACGCGATACAGGTTGAAGCGCCGTCCGTTCTTCCCGATTCGCGCAACGCGTTCGACGGGTGGCCATCCGAAAGCGCTCCACGACATCGCCAGCAGCACGAGCACGATCGGCAGCGTGGCCAGCGCTAGAACCAAGCCGATCGCCCGGTCGAGCAATGGCTTGAAGAAACGCGCGTAGGTATCGGTCGGAGAGGTGGTCACATCGGTCTCCATCCCAAGACACGTTACTGGCAACCACCGCATCCGGCGACCCCTACAGCCGGGGGTCGGGCGTGCCGAAGGAGAATCGCATGGCTATTCCGATTCTCCTCGTCATCCTTCTGGGCGCAATTCTCAACGCCGGAACGGCGATCATCGAGGGCGACGACGTCGTGCAGCACAGCCTGTATGGTGCCGCCGGCGCTGCCGTCGCCGTGGCCCTCCTCGTCGGGGTGTTCTGGGTGATGGGCCTCTTTATCGAAATCGACTTCGCGGCCCTCGAGCTGTAATTGCCCCGGTACCCGTGACTGCGGTGACCGCTCGGTAATCTCTCAACCCATGGCCGACAACAGCACGCTGCCCCGCACGTGGGTCGAATCCGACCGGGTGATTCCTACGCGGTTTGCGAGGCCGCTGCTCAGGTTCACCCAACTGGAGGCCTCATCCGGCGTCGTCCTGCTGGTGGCGGCGGTTGTCGCCCTGCTGTGGGCAAATATCGGGATCTTCGGCGATTCCTACGACGAGTTCTGGCACACCGAGATCGATCTTTCCCTCGGGGGCCTCATCCACCTGCAAGAGGATCTCAAGCACGTCGTCAACGACGGGCTGATGACGTTGTTCTTTTTCGTGGTTGGCTTGGAGATCAAACGGGAACTGGTTGTGGGGGACCTGCGCGACCGGAAGGCGGCGGCCCTGCCGGCCATTGCCGCCATCGGTGGCATGCTCGTTCCCGCGCTCATCTACTTCGCATTCAACGCCGGCACGGACGCCGCGCACGGCTGGGGCATCCCGATGGCGACCGACATCGCGTTTGCCGTTGGAGTCGTCGCGCTGCTCGGTTCGCGGGTGCCGAGCACGGCCAAGCTGTTCCTGCTTGCCCTCGCCATCGCCGACGACATCGGCGCTATCGCCGTCATCGCCATCTTCTACACGAATGACCTCAGCTTCGCCTGGCTCCTCACCGGAGTGTTCCTGTTGATCGTCATTTACGGAGCCCAGCGCAACCACGTGCGCAGCTCGGCCTTCTATTGGATCGTCGGGACAGTCGTGTGGTTTGCCGTGTTCGAGTCCGGTGTCCATGCCACCCTCGCCGGGGTTGCGCTTGGCTTGCTCACGCCCACCGCGCCCTACTTCCGGGGGCGCGAGTACGACCGCATGGCGCGAGAGACGCTCGACCTCTACGAAAGCGACGACTCGACCACGCCGGCCCGGGAGCATGTCGAGCACGAGGCGCTCGAGCTGGCCAGTGTCGCCCGGGAATCGGTGTCGCCGCTCACCCGCCTGGAGGAGTCGCTTCACCCGTGGACCTCGTTCGTGGTTATCCCGATATTCGCGCTCGCCAACGCCGGGGTCGTGTTCGGAGAGATCGACCTCGCCGCGGCGGTAACCGGGTCGGTGGCGCTGGGTGTGAGCCTGGGTCTGGTCTTCGGCAAGATCTTCGGCATCACTCTGTTCACCTGGCTGGCGATTCGTCTCGGCCTTGGCGTGTTCCCCCGGGGAACGGGGTGGGCGGATGTGGCCGGCCTTTCGGCACTGGCCGGGATCGGTTTCACCGTGTCGCTGTTCATCACCGAGCTCGCATTCGACGATCCGCTGCTGGCCGACGAGGCCAAGATTGGGATTTTCATCGGCTCGTTCGTGGCCGGTGTCGTCGGCTACGGGCTGCTCCGGATGAAACCGGAGACTCGGCCGGGCTGAGCCGGGTAGCGCTCTCCTGATACCGTTGGCAGAGGCACTGGAACCGGCGAAGGCAAAATCGATCTTTGATGACCAGGAGGACGTTACGTGGGCTTGGGCCCCTGAAGGTCCTTACCAAAGTGGTTCGACGCTCGGTCGGCGCCGCTCGGAGCTTGAGAGAGCGGGACACACCCCGGGGCCCGCAACCGGTGCGGCCGTCCGCTCCGTATCACCTGCTTTCGGCGGAGCCCGCCATCCTGTACTCGAAGGACTGGGCCTTTCGGCAGCCGTCTCCTCCGATCTTTCGGATCCTCGATGCAGCGCGGGACCAACCCGTGCATCTCTACTTCGCCCCGTCATGGGATACGGGCCCACGACGGATGCCGGCCCTGGTGAACTTGCTGAAGAGCCTGGTCGGTCGGTACCCGCTACTGAACATCGTCGTTACTGCCCCGACCGAGCTAATGAGAAGGGAATACTCGGCTGCGGGCCTAGAAACTCTGTATTTCAACCAGAACGCGCTCGTCGATCTCGAGGCATTCACGGTGAAGGATCTTCCCAAGTGGTACGACGCCGTATACACCGCCCGACTCGCACGATTCAAGCGTTTCGAGCTCGCGAGAGACGTAGCTTCGCTCGCACTCATCTGCGAGAGCTCGGATGACGTCCTCGCCACACCTTATGGCAGGCGAGTCCGTGGATGGCTGAGCCATGCCGATTGGGTTGCCGACAGCCGTGATGGCCCGCATGTCATCGCGCCGATGGAAGTTGGCGCCATCCTGAACCGAGCTCGTGTCGGCCTCGCCCTTTCGGCTGAAGAGGGCCCCATGTACTCATCAATCGAGTATCTGTTGTGCGGATTGCCAGTCGTCACTACTCCCAATCGAGGGGGGCGCAACGAGTTCCTCGGCCCGGCGGTCTCACTCACGGTTGAGGCGAACCCGTCGGCCGTGCGCATTGCCGTTCAGCGGGCGATCGGCGCAGAAATCGACCCCTACATGGTCCGTGCAGTCACGCTGGATGCGATAGTGGAACATCGTTCGCGCCTGATTGATTCTGTTCAGGCAGTATTTGATCTCAGCGGCGCCGGAAGAGACTTCGCCGCGGAGTGGGACGACGTCTACATACCAAAGCTATTCCCAACCGCCGCTATCGGTGCCAAAGCGGTCGACGCCCACAACAAAGGCATCCTGGAGCAACTCCCCGGGCCGTAGCGCACGATCACTTCGAGTCGAATCCTCGCCACTCTCCGTGGGCGCTACGCTGACGCGCCGGTACCTATGACGATGAAACTCTTGATGATCGGATTGGACGCCGCCGAAGGCCGCATCGTCGACGAGCTGGTCGGCGACGGCCGAATGCCGGCCCTGGGCGAACTACGGCAGCGGGGCATCACCCGGTATCTGAATCCGCTACCGGGCCTGGGAGACGACGCCACCTGGACGACTCTGACTACGGGCGTTCTTCCAGGTCGTCATGGACGATTTCACCACGAACAACCTGTCCGCAAGTCTTACTCGCTGGCGAATGTGGCCAGGACCGACACGACCCAGCCACCGTTCTGGAAAGCATTTGCCGATGAGGGCTTGTCGGTGGCTGCAATCGACGTGCCGAAATCACCGCTCGCTGGACTTGCCAACGGACTCGAGGTGGCTGATTGGATGCCCCACGGCCAGGACCTCGGGCACTCATCCGTCTTTCCGGCCGGTCACGGATACGAGGAGAGTTTCATCCCAGAATCCGGGTTCGACTGCGATGGCATTGTGGCCACACCCCAGGACGTGGAGAGCCACGCCGCAGCCATTCGGAGGCGTGGTGTGCGCCGGCGCAAGGTGCTGGTCGAACTGGCGAACGGCGACTGGGATGTATTCATCGCCGTGGTGGCCGAAACCCATTGCGCCGGGCACCATTTTTGGCACCTCCACGACCCGTCGCACCCATCCCACGATGCTCCGGTCACAACGGCTCTCGGAGATCTCGTGGCGTCCGAGTATGAGGCAGCCGACGCTCTATTGACCGAGCTGAGGTCGTTCGCCGACCCGGATACGTACGTCGTGATATTCGCCCCGATCGGTATGGGCCCGAACTACTCCGCCGACCACCTGCTCGACGCGATACTCGAACGGATTGAGCCCGAGCCTCCGGTGGCGCCTCCTGAGCGGGCCGTCGTGAAACGCTTCCTGCCCGGTGCTGTCAAGAGACTTGCCTACGGCCTATTCCCAGGTGTCGTCTCGTCAGTCGTCAGTCCGCATGCACAGCGCAAAGTGTGGCGCCTCCCGCACGATGCAGTATCTGCAGCCCTACGACTCAACGTCAGGGGTCGAGAGCCGAGGGGAACCATCGCACCGGGCAAGGAGTACGACGCCTGGTGTGCCCGCATTGCCGAACTCCTGCTCGAGTTGGAGAACACGGCGACGGGGGGCCGGGTGGTTCGCGAAGTGGTGCAGGTCGCCGACAGATATCCCGGACCCGAGTCGGGTCGATTCGCTGATCTGCTGGTCGTCTGGGAAACGGGCTCACCCGTCACCGGTGTGCGGTCCGACTCGCTTGGCGAGTTCGAGGGACTGATTGCCGACCGCACGGGAAATCATGCCTCCGGTGGCTGGTTCACGATCGCCGGACCCGGGATCGAGCCGTCGGCCGAATCCGTCACTGCCGAGATCGCGGACCTAGCCCCCACAGT
>JABDLU010000056.1 GCA_013002865.1 Acidimicrobiia bacterium | reverse complement strand
GGCGTCGGGGGACCGGCGACGGGCGACGGGCGACGGGCGTCGGGGGACCGGCGACGGGCGACGGGCGACGGGCGACGGGCGACGGGCGACGGGCAACCGGCAACCGGCGACCGGCAACCGGCAACCGGCGACCGGCTCTAGGCCGCCGCCCAGCCGTGTTCGGTGGCTACGGCGACGAGGGCTTCGACGATGTCGGGGTCGAACTGGGTGCCGGCTCCGGACTGCACGTTCTCGAGTGCTTCCGGGATGGTCAGCGGCAGGCGGTACGGGCGGGGGCTCAGCATGGCGTCATAGGCGTCGGCCACCAGCAGAATCCGCGAGGGCAGCGGGATCTCCTCACCGCTGTCGCCATTGGGATAGCCCTTGCCATCTATGCGCTCACAGTGCTTGAGAACGGTCTCGGCAACATCGGGGTGGACGGATGACGCGATCATCTGAAAGGCATATTCGGGGTGATTGCGAACCCGCTGCCACTCCTCGGTCGTGAGCGGGCCCGGCTTGTCGAGCACTTCGTCGGGAACACTCAGCTTGCCGACGTCGTGCAGCAAAGCAGCCAGCCGGAGCCGGGCCACCTGGACCGGCATCATCCCCGACCGGATCCCCAGCATGGAGGCCAGCTCGGCCACCCGGAAGGCGTGCTCGGCGGCCCGCCGGTCGCGCTGTTCCAGCATGTTGAGGAGAACCGAGATCGCCGACGGGCGACGCTCACCCCGCTCGGCCATGTCGGGGGTGGCTGCCAGGCGGGCGCGGATGCCCTCAACGCTTGGTACCGGGTGATCGAAATCGAAGCGACTGCTCACGCCTCATACATCGGCCCCCCGTCCCGATTCTTGAGACCGCGACGGGACGGTTCCCGGTCTCCGGATCGCTCGCGGTAGCGTTTTTGGTGACCGCTCCACGGGGGACCACGACACAGGAGGGAACTTCTCTATGACTGCCGGCATGAGCACCGCGTCGACCCTGCAAACGGCCGCCCGGGTGCGCGATGGCGTCAAGGTCTACGGCACGGGTCATGCCGCCGTTACCGCCCTGGCCGGCTTGAGTGTCGACTTCCAGCGGGGGGAATTCACCGCCATCATGGGCCCGTCCGGCTCGGGGAAGTCCACCCTGTTGCACTGCGTTGCCGGTCTCGATGAGCTGACCAGCGGATCGGTGTTCATCGGCGAGACCGAGCTCGGGCTGCTGAAGGACCGCGACCTCACCCTCCTGCGACGCGAGAAGGTCGGCTTCATCTTCCAGGCGTTCAATCTTATCCCCACGTTGAGCGCCGCCGAGAACATCACGCTCCCACTCGACATCGCCGGCCGCAAGCCCGACGACGCCTGGTACCGCACCGTCGTGGACACCGTCGGCCTGGGAGACCGCCTCACCCACCGGCCAACCGAACTATCCGGTGGCCAGCAACAGCGGGTGGCGGCCGCCCGGGCGCTGGTGTCCCGGCCCGAGATCATCTTCGCCGACGAGCCCTCCGGCAACCTCGACTCGACCTCGGCGGGGGAGTTGCTCGGCTTCATGGAGCAGGCCGTCAAGGATCTCGGCCAAACGATCGTGATGGTCACCCATGACCCGGTTGCCGCAAGCTACGCCGACCGGATCGTCTTTCTGGCCGATGGGGAGGTTGTCGGCGAGTTGCGCGATCCCACCCAGGATTCTGTGCTCGACAAGATGAAACAGCTCGGGGGCTAACGCCATGTTGAAACTCGCCTGGAAGGGCGTGCTCGCCCACAAGCTGCGATTGGGGCTGACGGCCATCGCCATCGTGCTCGGTGTTGCGTTCGTGTCCGGGACATTGGTGTTCACCGACACGCTCGACCGGGCCTTCTCCAGCCTGTTCGACGAGATCAATGCAACCGTCGACCTCTACGTCCGCGGGGAGACCGAGTTCAGCAATGAAGTCGTCCCGATCCCTGCCGAAATTCTCGACGACGTCAAAGAAGTCCCCGGCATCGGGAACGCCGCCGGCACCGTCCAGGGCTTTGCCCAGTTCATCGACGCGGCGGGAGATCCGGTGGGCGGTCAGGCACCGACCTTCGGGTTCTCATGGGTTCCGGGAGCCGAGGACCTCTCCGTCCTCACGATCAAAGAGGGCCGCCCGCCGGCTGCGTCGGACGAGGTGATGGTCGACGCCGGAACCGCGGCGATGAACGACTTCACCATCGGCCAGGAGGTCGACGTGATCCTCGTCACCGGCACCGAACGATTCGAGATCGTCGGGTTCGCCGGCTTCGGTGAGGAAGACAACATTCTGGGTGCCACCATCGCCATCTTCGACGAGCCGACCGCTTTCCGGGTGTTCGACTCGCCCGGCGAGTACGCCTCGATCTCGGCGGTCGGCGACGGATCGGTGGCGCTCGAGACGCTGGTCGACCGGGTCAACGACATCCTTCCCGACGGGTTCGAGGCCGTGACGGCCGAGACGCAAGGAGAGGACGACCAGGCCGAATTCCAGGAAGCGATCGGCTTCCTGAACACCGCCCTCCTGGTGTTTGCCGGGATCGCCGTGCTCGTCGGCGGTTTCATCATCTACAACACGTTCTCGATCATCATCGCCCAGCGCATGAAGGAAATGGCACTCCTCCGCGCCGTCGGCGCCACCAACCGCCAGGTGACCCGCATGGTCGTGGTCGAAGCGGTCCTCGTCGGTCTGGTCGCCTCCGCCATCGGGGTGGTGGCCGGGGTCGGCCTCACCTGGCTGATTCGCAGCGGTTTCGACGCCGCCGGGGTCGGATTCCCGCAGGGCCCACTCACCATCCGGCCAAACACCGTGATCGTCGGCATGATCGTCGGGCTGGCCGTCACCCTGTTCTCGGCGGTCATCCCGGCCCGTCAAGCGGCCCGGATCCCGCCCGTCGCCGCCATCAGCGAAGCCACCGTCGGTGGCCCCCGATCGTTGCGAGTCCGGGCCATCGCCGCCTCGGTCCTCACGATCATCGGTGCCCTCGTGCTGTTCCTCGGGCTGTTCGTGGCCGGCAGCAACGTCCTGCAGCTGGTCGGCCTCGGGGCGGTAATCGTGTTCTTCGGCATCGCCGGGCTTTCGCCGTTGATTGCCCGGCGCACCGCTCGGATCATCGGGGCTCCGCTCCCGGCGATGTACGGAGTGACCGGCACGCTTGCCCGCGAGAACTCGGTCCGCCGCCCGCGCCGAACCGCCGCCACGGCTTCGGCGCTCATGATCGGCGTGGCCGTCGTCAGCGTGGTTGCCATCCTGGCGTCGTCGATCAAGCAGTCGATCACCGAGCAGATCACCCAGAACTTCGGGACGGTCGACTTCCAGATCCAATCCTCCGCCTTCGCCGACCCCTCCCTGGTCGGCGTCAGCCCAGCGGTGAGCGAAGAGCTCGCCACGCTCCCCGAAGTGGCGGTGGTCTCCCCGATGCGGTTCGGGCTCTGGAAGAACGAGGACGACTCGGAACGGCAGCTCATCTCGGTCGATCCCGCCACCCTCGAGTCTGTGTTCGTAGCCGAAGTCCAGGCCGGCCAGGTGGCGGACCTCGCCACCGGGGGTGTGATGCTCCAAGCCGACACCGCCGAAGATCTCGAAGTGGGCATCGGCGACACCGTGACCATGCAGTTCCCGCTGACGGGCACCGAGCAAGTTCCGGTGGTTGCCACCTTCACCGGTGAGGGCCTTTCGGCGTATCTGATCGGCAACGAGTCGTTTTCCGAGCGTTTCTCGCAAAAGCTCGACTTCATGGTGTTCGTGAACCTGGCCGACGGCGTGGCCCAGGACCAAGGGCGAGCAGCCGTCGAGGCGGTCCTCGAGCCCTACCCGAACGTCGAACTGAGCAACCAGGCCGAATTCATCGAGAACCAGAAGGCGCAGATCGACATCCTGCTCACCGTCATCAACGCCCTGCTGCTGCTGGCGATCCTGATCGCCCTGCTCGGCATCGCCAACACGCTTGCCCTGTCGATTTTCGAGCGCAAACGCGAGCTGGGCTTGTTGCGGGCGGTCGGCATGACCCGGCGCCAGGTGCGCCGGATGATCCGCTGGGAGGCCGTGATCACTGCGCTGTACGGCGCGCTGCTCGGACTGGTCCTGGGCATCGCGCTCGGCTGGGCCGTGGTGTCCGCCCTCAGCGATGAGGGCTTGAGCTTCGGGTTCCCGTATCAGCTGCTCATCACCTATGTGATCGCCGCCGCCATTGGTGGCGTGGTGGCCTCGGTGTGGCCCAGCTTCCGGGGAGCTCGCACCAATGTGCTCGAAGCCATCTCCTATGAATGATCGGCCCCGGTCGGAACAATGAGCCGCCGGTCGGTAGTGATCGTGGGCGGCGGCTACGCCGGCGTTGAGGTCGCCCGTGCTCTCGGCGACCGGGCCGACGTCACGCTGATCTCCGACGACAACTTTCTGCTCTTCACCCCGATGCTGGCCGAAGTGGCCGGCGCCGACATCGACCCGCGCCACATCGTCGCGCCGCTCCGGCAGCTGTGCCCGGAGGCCGAGGTGGTCATCGGCACCGCAACCGGCTTCGATCTCGAAACCAGGACCGTGACCGTGCAGCCACCGCTGGGACGGGCGCCCCGCACCTATCGCGGAGACGCCCTGGTGCTTTCTGTCGGGTCGGAATCAACCGACTTTGGGATCCCGGGCGTGGCCGAGTGGGCGCTCCCGTTCAAGACCATCGGCGACGCACTGCGGATTCGCAATCGCGTCATCAGCATGCTGGAAGAGGCCGCGGCCGGCGGGGACGCTTCCCTCATGAGCCTGGCCGTCATCGGCGCCGGTTATTCGGGAATCGAAGTAGCGGCAGCCGTCAACGATTTCATGGCCGGAGCCCATCCCGAGTACTACCCGCAGGCACCGCCGCCGACGGTCACGGTCATCGACGCGCTGCCCCGCATCGCCCCCGATCTCACCGAACAGCTCAGCCGCACTGCGGAGTCGGTCCTCGCCGAACGGGGTATCCGGTTCGCCCTCGGCCAGAGAGTGACGGAAGTCGACCGCCGCGGTGTGATCCTCGAGGACGGCTCCCGCATCGAGGCGAGAACCGTCATCTGGGCGGCCGGTATGAAACCCAGCGTAACGCCGGACGAGCTCGGGCTTCCGGCCGAGAAGCGCCGGATCGAGGTGGACGGCAACATGCGCGCCGCCCCCGGGATATTCGCACTGGGTGACGCCGCCGCCGTCCCGGACGGGTTCGGCGACATCAGTCCCCCGAACGCCCAGCATGCGCTCCGGCAGGGCCGCTACCTCGGCAAGCACCTTCTCGAACTGCTCGACGGTGTTTCCGTCGAGCCGTATCGCTACAAGATGCTCGGGCAATTCGTTTCGCTCGGCCATCGCAACGCCGTCGGCCTCATCTTCGGGCGACCGGTGAGCGGCTACGTCGGCTGGTTCCTGTGGCGCACCTACTACCTGTTCCGGCTGCCGACCCTGGTGCGCAAGGTCCGGGTGGCGCTCGACTGGACCGTCGACCTGGTATTCCCGCCCGACATCGCCCAGCTGCCGTCGTCCGACCTCGGGCCCGACGCCGTATAGATGCCGTGAGCGACGAGGGCTACTTCGGTCCGGACACGGTGTTCTGGAAAGTGAACCAGGAGATGTTCTCCTTGTTCGGTGGTGCCCGGGCCCTGCTGATGCAAGCGGCGCATCCTCTGGTCTCGGCGGGAGCTCGCCAAACCAGCTTCTATGCCCGCGACCCTTGGAAGCGGCTGATCCGAACCGTGCAACTCCAGCTCATCCTGGCGTTCGGGTCCCGTGAGGAGGCGGAGCTGACCGCCGACCGGGTGAACAAGCTCCACGAGACCATCAACGGCATCGACCCCGTCACCGGTCTCCGCTACGACGCCCTCGACCTGGATCTCCTGCTCTGGGTGCACGCCACCCTGGAGGAGAGCACGCTGCTCTTCTATGAGCGCACGGTGCGGCCGCTCACTCCGCAGGAACGCGAGGAGTATCACCAGCAGAACCTCATCTCCGCCGAGCTCATCCTGCTCCCCCGGAGCCATATTCCCGCCACGTTCCCTGAGCTCCGCGAGTACATCGACTCGGTCGTCACAGGACCGGATCTCATGCTCACCGATGTTGCCCTCGAAGTATTCGACCTCATGCGGGGTGGGCCGGTCCCACCCACCGTGAAACCGGTGTGGAAGTTCATCGCCTTCGCCGCCCGGGGAACCCTCCCACCGGAATTGCAGGAGCTGTACAACGTGTCCTGGGATGCGAACCGGGAGCGGCTGCTGAACCTGAACCTGGCCATGCTGCGCCGAAGCCACCGGTTCCTGCCCGACCGGCTCCGCACCGTCCGCCCCGCCGCCTGGGCCGAACGCCGCCTCGCCGGCGAACACATCGACCTCATCGAAAAAGCCCGCGAAGCGCGGCGACAGCTCTGAGAGAGTTGCCGGTTCCAGGTTCCAAGTTCCAAGCCAGAAGTCGGGCTAAGAGATGGAGTTGCGGAGCAACTCCCAAGGAACCCGAAGGGTTCCCGTCGACCTCCTGTTAGGGACTAGCGACTCTACGGGAGCGGGCTTCGACAAGGCACGCTGCTGGTATGTCCCAGCCGAGCAAGATACTGCTGGATAGCCCACCGGATCTCGATTCGAGCGCGGTGATCTCGTTCCTCGGACGGCTCGAACACCCGGTCGAGGTGTGCCACGGGCCCGGAGACGACACCCCGTGCCCGCTGCTGGTCGGCAAGGGCTGTGAGAAGGTCTCATCCGCCCACGGAATCATCTATCACCTGGACCTCGACCGGCCCGCCCACCGGGAAATCCTGCGGGAATATCGTCGCCAGGTTCCGGCCGATGTGCCGCTGCGGGTGGTCGTGCAGCCCGGACAGGAGCGCACCTACGCCGATCTCCTCCGCGGGCTCCCGGTATGGACGCACCAGCCGAGCCCATCGGAGCTCGACGGGTTCGCCGCCATGGTGGAGGCCGCCGACTACATGCGGGGCGAGACCGACAAGCTGTGGGGTCAAAGTCCCGAGTAGTCGGGACGCGACTCACGGCCGAAAGGGCCGATGGCGTCTCGATCCGGCGCGAGCGGCTCGAGGAGCCCGAGCACGCGGGCGAGTTCGACTGAGATCATGCTCGAAGGCTATTCGACCCGGGACCGTCCCTGTCCGCCGCTACGGTTCGCCGGTGGATCAACATTTCCGGAAGGCGACCGGTTCCGACCTCGACCTGGTCAAACAGACGCTGTACCTTGCCCTCTCGTGGGATCCGGCCGACCCGATTCCGCCGTTCGATCAGGTCGTTGACCACCCCGAAATCGCCATCTATCACCGTGACTGGATGCGCCCCGGTGACGCCGGCGTCGTTGCCGAGTTCGGCGGGTCGTTCGCCGGCATGGCCTACTACCGAATGTTCTCCGACGACGAGCATGGCCAGGGGTTCCTCGACGCGGCCACACCCG
>JABDLU010000046.1 GCA_013002865.1 Acidimicrobiia bacterium | reverse complement strand
CCCCGAGGGGCTCCCCTTCCACGACCGTTGCGACCGCCCCGAGCCGCTCCTCATGGCCCAGCCCCGTGATCGCCTCCATCACCACTGCTCGATCAAAACCTTAATAGTTCCGCCACAGGCCAGGCCGACCTCGAAGGCTTCTTCGTCGGCGATGCCGTAGGTGACGAGTCTCGGTTCCCCGGATTCGAGCACCTGCTGGGCGTGCAAGAAGACGTCATTTTCGACGCAACCGCCGGAGACCGATCCCTCCATGTCACCATCCGACGAGACGAGAAACTTCGCTCCAACCGGTCGGGGAGCCGAGCCCTTGACGCGCACCACGGTTGCGACGGCGACGTCTTTCCCTTCGCCCTTCCAGCGCTCGTACGTCCCAAGCTCGTCTTTCATGTGGCTCCTAACGGCTTGACCAAACCGTGCCGGGAGCTTGGCGAAGCCAAACTCACAAGCAACGCCGCAGGCGTTGCCAACTCACCAGGAACTCAACTCCCTCGGAGTTGAGTCCCCGCGCCCTCGGTAGGATTCGAACCTACGCACCCGGCTCCGGAGGCCGGTGCTCTATCCCCTGAGCTACGAGGGCGAGAACTCAGTCGAGTTCGTACCGGCGATTGTAGGTCGGTCCCTATCGCTTCGGTCCCCTCAGTTGCCGCCAGCAGGCGGTCCGTCGCCGTGGGAACGATCGGGTATACGACCTGGAGCCCGCTTGTGTCCCGGGGGACGCCGCCGGGAATGGGCGCTTGCCCCACGACCCCGGCCGCCCCGGCGTCCCGGCCGGGTGTCGGGCGGTCGACCCTGACCGCGGGGTCTGCGATCGATCGACGAATGTCCGGTCCGTGCCAGTTTGACCAGCCGATGCTGCCTGCTGCGATGGAGGCGGTCGTCCTGGATCGACTTGGCCAGGAGCTCGGATGTGAACTGGTTCACGTCACCAGAAAGCCGCGGGCGGCCGAGGCCTCTGCTCGCAGCTGGTGCAGAATCGAGATCAACCGGGCACGCTCTTCGAGCGAGCCCTCGTCGTGCCGCAGATCCTCGAACCGGCTTCGGGCTCCGGACAGATCGGCGAGCACCGCTTCGATGCGGCGAGCTTCCGAGACCCGCCCCGCCGGCCGCGCCACCGGGCGCCCGTCGCCGGGCCGACTGCTGTGAGTGTGAGTGGTATGAGCCATTGCCTTCTCCCCTGTAATGGTCTATACTCAGATTGATAGTTACACTCTATACCGACTCGTGTAAGAGGTCAAGTGAATTTTTCTACTTACAACGACCTGGCCGTTCAGATGGCCGCCGACCTCGTCAATACCAGGAATCCGGTCGATGACACCGACACTCTGACGACGGTGGACGAGCTCACGGCGTTCCTCGATGCATACGAGCGGGACTGGCACACGGAGGACTGGCACCCGGGAAAGCCCACCGGAGACGACCTGGCCTCGATCCGATCTCTGCGGGACCGGCTGCGCGGCGTGTTCGAAGCGGCCGACGAGGCGGCCGCCGCCGGGATCCTCAACGAGTTGCTTGACGACGCCGCCGCCCGGCCCCGCATCAGTGTCCATTCCGCCAATCCTCACCTCCATTTCGAGCCGCAACAGGGCGGCACCTCGGAGTGGCTGACGGCAGCCACCGCCATGGGGTTGGCCGTCATCCTGTGCGACTTCGGGATCGAGCGGTTCGGGTCATGTTGTTCCAGTGATTGCCGCGACGTGTTCGTGGACACCTCGAAAAACCGGTCGCGGCGCCACTGCACCACCACATGCGGAACCCGGGAGAACGTCGCCGCCCACCGCAGGCGCATGCGCGATCGCTGAGCCGACCGTAGGCTGGGGCGCATGGAAGCCCCGGCCGGTACCCGGCTGATACAGGGCAGCGTTCGATTCCAACGGGTGTCGCATCTCGGCTTCCCCACCGAGGAACTGCACGGCGACGGCGGACTCATCGCCCAGTTGGGACGCGACGGCTCACTGCGGATCTTCTTCGGTCGGGGCCGGCGGATTCAACTGGCCGACGGCACCGAGTGGCGCATCAAATCCATCACGTCCGGCCGCCACATCGTCCCGACTATTCAGTCAGCCGAGGGCCGTATCGCCATCTCCGGGCCGCTGTATGCCAAACGCTCCTACGGCCTCAACGGCAAGGACTGGGGCTACAGCCTCATCCCGCTCGGACGGGTGGGCCTGCGGAACCCGGGGCTGTGGGCGCTGCGGCGCCACGAAACCGAGGTGGCCGCCATCGACTTTCATGAGCGGCTCGTGCACGCGCCGGAGCCTCTGCCGCTGGCGGCGGCGCTGCTGGCCTTTGCCGTGATCACCCACGGAATCCCCGGCGAGGCGGACTTGATGCCGACCCGCGATTCCGCCTAAGGCCATCCCCCGGCACCACCGCGCCGTATATCCAGGCATGAGCGTCATTCGGACCGGCACAGCAATTCTCGCCCTCGTGATGGCGGCCGCCATCGGCTACGGCTTCGTCGCCGGGGACTTTGGCTCGGAAGGCAGCACGATCCTCGAGCTCGCCTGGGGCCGGGTCACGCTCATCGACCTGTACGTGGGATTGGGGCTCTTTGCAGCCTGGGTGCTGCTGCGGGACGGACCGCGCCGGGCCATCCCCTGGCTCGTCGGGTTCGTCGTGCTCGGGAACCTGGCGACGGCTCTGTACGCGTTCGGTGCAGCGCGACGGGCCGGCTCGGTCGAAGAATTCCTTCTGGGGAAGTCCTAGCTGGCCCGGCGCCGGCGCTCGGCCAGCCAGCGCTTGCGAAGTCGGCGGCGCTCGTCCTCGGCATACCCGCCCCACACACCGGCCTCCTGGTTGGTGTTGAGGGCATAGTCGAGGCACTCTTCCTGGACGGTGCAGGTGGTGCAGATGGCCTTGGCTCGTTCGATGTTGTCGAGCGCCTGACCGGTCGTGCCGACCGGGAAGAACATCTCAGGATCCGATGATCGGCATGCCGACTGCTCCTGCCAAAGCCCTCTCTCCGCCGCAATCGCCATCCTGTCGCGCCTCCTCGTTAGCTCCACTACGCACGTGTGATTTCGTTCACAATGTGCCCAAAAAAACAGTCCCCCCGGGACCCGAATCACCGTATCGCGTCACCCCCGAACCGCCAAAGGGTATTTTTCGCGAGCGGTTGTCGTGCCCGACCCGGTACCCTGGCGGAATGAGCATCAAGGAAGAACTCGCCGCCGAACTGAAAGAAGCGCTCCGCGCCGGCGACCAGAACCGCAAGGACGTTATTCGGGCCATCGAGACCGAGGTGTCCCGGGCGAAGGCTGAGCCGGGCTTCGAAGGCGACGTCAACGACGACCTGTACCGCTCGGTCATCGCCTCCTACGTCAAGAAGATGACCAAGGCCCGACAGGAATACGACGAGATGGGCGAGCGAGGTGCTGAGATGGCCGAGAAGCTGGCCTTCGAGGCCGAGTATCTCGGCCGGTGGCTCCCCTCGCTCCTCGACGAGGCCGCCACCAACGAGCTCGTCTACGCCGCCATCAATGAGCTCAGCGTCGACGATCCGAAACGGTCCGGCCAAGTGGTCGGCCACATCATGCAGAAGCACCGGGGAGAAGTCGACGGCGCCCTGGTGAACCGGCTCGTACGCGAGGCGCTCGGATAGCGCCGGCCGGCGTGACGCTGCCAACGTATGCGCCGATGCTGGCGACGCGCTGGAGCCGGCCGTTCTCGGATCCGGAGTGGGCGTTCGAGGTCAAATGGGACGGTGTGCGGGCGGTAGCGCACTGGAACGGCTCCGAGCTCACCACCTACAGCCGCCGGGGGCGCCGGGTGGGCGAAACCTATCCCGAGCTGTCTGTGCTGGAGGGTGTCCCACCCTGCATCCTGGACGGCGAGATCGTGGCGTTCGATGCCGCCGGGAAGCCATCGTTCGGCGTGCTCCAGCAGCGAATGAACCTGCGGCGGGCCGGCTCGGCCGCGGCGGAATGGCCGGTGTCATTCATGGCATTCGATCTCCTCTATCTCACCGAGCCGCTCATCACCTCCCCCTGGAGCAGGCGGCGGGCGGCGCTCGAATCACTCGAGCTCCCATCACCGTTCCTGGTGCCCGAGCCGGTGCTGGGTGACGGCGAGGCGCTCTGGGACGGCGTGGGCACGCAGGAGCTGGAGGGGATGGTCGCCAAGCGAGTCGACTCTGCCTACCACCCGGGGACCCGGTCACCGGAGTGGCGCAAAGTCTCCCGGGTCGACCAGGTGCGAGCCGTCGTCGGCGGCTACCTACCCGGGGAACGCTCCCGGATGGCCACCTTCGGGTCGCTGCTCCTCGGCCTGGTCGACGGTGAGCGGCTCCGATACATCGGGTCGGTGGGCACGGGATTCACCGGCGAGACCCTGCGAGCGATTCGCAGCGCATTGGACGAGATGACGACGGCCGACTCCCCCTTTCACGACGGAGGCGACGTGGCCCGCACCGCCGTCTACGTCGAGCCGAGCCTGACGGCGCTCGTCGAGTTCAAGGAATGGACCCATACCGGCAAGCTGCGCGCCCCCGCCTTCAAGGGGTTCACCGATAACCGGTGGGAATCGCTCACGTGGGATTCTGAGGGACCACCAGAACACTGAACGGGATGCGGGTCAGCTCGGTGTCCTGATGCGAGACCCGGAACACGTACCCCTGCTCGGCCGGGAATCGCAAGTCGAAGAACGGGATCGCCAGCGGCACGACGCTGCGTTGTCCGGGGCGATGGGCGGGAGCTTCGCCGACCCGCAGCGTCCCTGAGGCCCGCGGCCCCAGCGCCTGCATGTCCTCGTTCATCAGGGTCACTTCGATAGAGAGATTGGTCTCCCGCTCCCCCGGGTCGATCTCGGCCACCATGACCACCGTGAGCGCCTTATGCACGGCCGGCACCGACCGGGTGCGAATGGTGTCGAAGCCGCCGCCGAGCACGAACAGCTTGCCACCGTGTACCTGGGCCGAGTCGGCCAGCATCGCCGACGTGATCCTCATCCGGCTTTCTTCTTGGCTTTGGTTGCCTCGACGCTCGCCTTCAACGCATCCAGCAGGTCGACCACCTTGGTGGGCTCGGGGCTCTCCGGAGCCACGATCTCCTGGCCCTCGACCTTGGCCTGCGCCATCGCTTCGACGGCTTCCCGGCTGGCGTCGTTCCACATGGTCGGATCGAAGGTGGCGGTCAGGTTGTCGATGATCATCGACGCCATCTTGATCTCTTCCTCGGAGGGCTCGACTTCCTCTTGCAGGGTCTCGAAGGCCGGTTCCCTCACCTCATCGGGCCACCACATGGTCTCGAGCACCAGCACGTCGTCTTCGGCCCGGAGCGTTGAGAGATATTCCCGTTCCCGAATGGCGACTTTGGCGACCCCGACTTTGCCCTCCTTCTTGAGGGCGTCGAGCAGGATCTTGTACGCCTTGACGCCGCCCTTCTCGGGAGCGAGGTAGTAGGACTTCTTGAAGAAGATGGGGTCGATCTCCTCCTGGGAGACGAACTGAACAACGTCGACCGTGCCGGACAGAGCCTTACCGATGTTGGACAGCTCCTCCTTGGTGAACACCACGTACTTGCCCTTTTCGATCTCGTAGCCGCGCACGATGTCCTCGTAGGGGACTTCCTCGCCGTCGGTCTCAGCGACGCGCTTGTATCGAATCGGGCTGTGGTCGCCCTGGCGAAGTTGCTTGAAGGAGGCTTTCTTGTCTTCGGTGGCGCTGTAGAGGCCGACGGGGATGGTCACGAGGCCAAAGGAGATGGCCCCTTTCCAGATGGACTGCATGATGCTGCTCCTCAGATTCCGTGCGATCCCGAATGGTTCGCGAAATCGAGGACAGCCTAGCCGGTCGGGTCGGATGAGCCCCCGGCCCGCAGTACGCGCCAGGCGACCGGAGCGGCGACGACGGCCAGCCCGGCGGCGACCGCCAGGAACACGAGAGCGTTGCTGCCTCCGTCGTCGGAATCCCCGAGGTAGGTGAACGCGTAGGCGCTTTCCAACAGGTCTCCCTCGGCGTCGTCATCGGGGGAGCTCACCCGGTACTGGACGACGTACTCGCCGGGCTGAGTCAGCCCGTCGAGCACAAAGGCCAGGGTGTACTCGTCGATGACTTCTACGCGGCCGGTCACCGGGTCACCGGCCGGGTCGAGCAGCGTGACCACGGGATCTTCGACGGGATCGGCAAACCCGAGCTGAATGCGATCAACCGGCTCGGACACCCGCACGCCCGGCCCAGGTGATGCGAAGTCGAGGCTGGTGTGGGCGGCGGCCGGCGTCGCCAACGCCACGGCCAGCACGAGAGCGGCGACGCTACCCGTCGAACTGCGCACAGGCGATCTTGTTGTCGAGTAGGTCGAGCGGATGCACGACGACCGAGCGCGCCCGGTCGTCCACCGTTGCGGCGTTTTCAGCGGTCATGAAGCCGGTCCCATCCGCCGCGCTCGTAAAGGCGAGGTGGATCTCGTTTGGCGGCATATCGGATCCCGCCGGGTCGAATTTGTAGTGGTCGCCGCCCAGCTCGGAGCACAGCCCGTCGTGCACGTGCGAGATGAAGTCGACACCGGCCGCAAGGTTCTCGAGCCGGATCGTCACTGTGGTCCCGCCGGCGGAGCGGGCCAGCGCAACCGTGCCGGCAACGTCGTCGTAGCCGGCCGGCCGGGTGTCGAGCAGGGCAAAGGTCCCGGCCACTACCTCGGCGCCCGGAACCTCCTCAGCCGGCACCGCGTCCGGATCGCCCATGTTCATCTGCATGTCATTCATGTCGCCCATGGCATCGTCCATCGGCATCGAGGTAGTCGAGGCCGTCGTCGTAGCCGTGGATTCGTCACTGCGGCAAGCGCCGGCGATCACGGCAATAACGAGCAGCAGTAGAACGAGGTTTCGCATCGAAGCTTCCTCCGCGGTTCGGCCGCCCACTTCGTGAGCGTTTTCACAAGAGGTTAGGCCCGGATCGCTACCGAGCGGTCAGGCGAAGCCGACGATGCGCTCGCGCTCCCCTTCGAGGTGCACGAAGGCAATCTTGCTGACGGCCACGCCGTACTTGTGGCCGTCGGGGTCGTCCAGCCACAGGACCGCCCTGGCGCCGCCGAGCGCCTCCTCGAACTCCTTCATGAAGGCCTCGGCATCCTCGACCTCCACCTCGACGTCGTGACCGGTTTCTGCCAACGCGATTCGTACTCGCACTCGTCTCTCCTACTTGATGATCAGTTCCGGGTGGGAACGCAACCGGGGTTTGAGCTCCTCGATTCTGGCCGCCAGATCGCGGAATGCTGCGGAGGCATCGCTGTCCGGCGCCGCGATGCTAACGGGCACCCCGGCGTCGGCTCCTTCCCGCATGGCCGGCACCAGCGGGATCTGGCCCAGCAAGGGAACCTCGAGCTCCTCGGACAGCAGACGGCCCCCTCCAGCGCCGAACAGCTCGTACCGGGTGCCGTCGTCACCTGTGAACCACGCCATGTTCTCGACCACGCCGAGAATCTCCTGGTTGACCTTGTCGGCCATGAGGGCCGCCCGCTTGGCAACCCGTTGCGCCGTCGGCTGCGGCGTGGTGACCACCACCGCCTGGGCCCGGGGCAGGAATTGACTCATAGAGATGGCGATGTCTCCGGTGCCGGGGGGCATGTCTATGAGCAGATAGTCGATATCGCCCCAGTACGCATCGACCAGGAACTGTTCGAGGGCTTTGTGCAGCATGGGGCCGCGCCAGATGACGGCCTGATCGGGACGAACGAAGTAGTCCATTGAGATCGCCCGTACCCCGTGGGCTTCCGGTGGCATGATCATCTGATCGACGACGGTCGGAGGCCGGTCGATTCCGAGCATCTTGGGGATGGAGAAGCCCCAGACATCGGCATCGATGATTCCGACGGTCCTGCCTTCGGCCGCCAGCGCCACCCCGAGGTTGGTGGTGACCGACGACTTGCCGACCCCACCTTTGCCGCTGGCGATGGTCAGCACACGGGTCCGCGGAGAGATGGTGACCTGGCGAGTCTCTGCGCCACCCGTCAGCGTGGTCGTCAACGCGGCGCGCTCTTCGTCGGTCATCACCGTGAAGTCGAC
>JABDLU010000032.1 GCA_013002865.1 Acidimicrobiia bacterium | reverse complement strand
TGGCGCCGACGACGACAACCACGGTCGCCCCGACGACCACCACGCTCCCGCCGCTCACGGTGATTGCGAGCGGTCCGCCCATTCCCCTCAGTGAGCTCCGGCTGGGCGCCTACGGGCTGGACCCATTCGACTTCGGCGACAACTTCAACACCGTTCTCGGTCGTCTCGGGGCCAGCCTCGACGAGGCATCCGAGGTAGGGCGCCCCGGGGTCTCGAACGGCGAGTTCGGTACCTGCGAGGGTGACGTGATCCAGACCGTCCGCTGGGGCCGGCTCCTTGCGATCGGCGTCGAAGATACCGACGGGGTCATGGCCTTCGCCGGCTATCGCCTGGACGCCACGTACGACACCTTCCGGTATCCGGCGATTCGCACCCGCAGTGGAATCGGCGTCGGTGACAGCATCGGCGCACTGGAGTCGGCATACAGCCGGGTGACCTATCTGAACGACGAAAGCGTTGGGCTCGTCTTCCAGGTACGAAACAGCGCCGGGGAGCTCCTCATCTGGGGGCCCGTCACCTCAAGCGAGCCAACCGGCGAGATCGTCGGGATCTACTCACCGAACAGTTGCGCCGGCTGAAGCCGGCACAACTGTTGTCAACGGTCGACGGTCAACAGTCACCGGCAACGCCTCCGGCGTTGCTTGGCCGGGCTTTGCCCGGCGGGTTAATTGGTCCGTGGAGTTGCGAAGTAACTCCCAAGGAACCCGCAGGGTTCCCGTTGACCGCGGCTGCAACACAGCCGCTACACCCAGGTCAGCATTTCCTTGATCGCGGCCGGGAGGGAGCGTTCCCAGGAGGGGAGCTCGATGCCTGTTTCCCGTTCTGAGGCGAGGACTCCGTAGGCCGGCCGCATGGCTCCGGCTCCGTACTCCCCGGTTGAGATGGGCTGCACCAGCTCAGGATCCATGTCGGCCAACTCGACGGCTCGCCGGGCCAGGTCGAACCACGTCGTTGGACCGGAACTGGAGAGATGGAGAATGCCGGTCAGCCCGGCGTCGAGCGCTTCCAGGGTGGCGACGGCGAGATCATCGGCGATGTTGGGGACGCCAACCTGATCGTTGACCACCCGGATCGCTCCCTGGCGGGCGCGGCGCAGAACCGTGGCCACGAAGTTGGGGCTGCTGCCGGAGACCATCCAGGAGCTCCGGATGAGGAGCATGTCCGGGTACTCGGCAAAGCCCTCCATCTCGCCGGCCACCTTGCTGTTCCCGTAGGCATTGATGGGGTTCGGCTCGTCCGACTCGACATAGGGAGTGCGTTTGGTTCCGTCGAACACGTAGTCGCTCGAGAAGTTGACGAACGCGACTGAACGAGAGGCCGCCCACCGGGCCATGTGTCCGACGGCTGTGGCGTTGAGGAGATAGGCGAGCTCGGCCTGCTGCTCGGCCAGATCGACGGCAGTATGCCCGGCGCAGTTGATAACGGCGCTGGGCCGGAACCGATCGAGAACCGGCGCGATCTCGTCGAAGTCGCGCAGGTCCAGTTCATCCACGCCGAGTGAGCGGCCGCCTGGACCGAGCATGCTGGCAAACGAGGAACCGAGTTGGCCGCCCTTTCCAATGATGACGATCATCAGCCGATGATCTCCGATCGTTCTCCGACGGTCAGTTCGACGAACGCCGGTGGCGCAGACCCGCCGATCGAGGCCCGGCGTCCGACGAGCGAATCTCGCAGACGCCAATGGGAGAGCTCGACCTCTTCCATGAGAATCGACTTGCGGACGACGGCATCGGTGATGCGGCAGCCGTCGCCGATGGTCGTGTTCGGCCCGATGGTCGATCGCTCGATTTCGACTCCGTCTCCGATAACGACCGGCCCGATGATGTCACAGTCGACGAGCTTGGAACCGAGGCCGACCTGGATCTCCCCGCGAAGGCGGCAATCGATGACCTCACCTTTCAGGGAGGTCCGGAGGCTGTCGAGCACCAGTTCGCTGGCGTGCAGGAGGTCTTCCTTCTTGCCGGTGTCTTTCCACCAACCACCGATCATCGAGGCGCGCACTCGCCGGCCCGAGTCGATCATGTACTGAATGGCATCGGTGATCTCAAGCTCACCCCGGTGGGACGGCTCGATCGCATCGAGTGCCTCGTTGACGGTTGAGTCGAACAGGTACACACCCACGAGCGCCAGGTTGGTGGGAGGGTCCGCCGGCTTCTCGATGAGCTGGTAGACGTGGCCCTCGTCGTCGAGCTGGGCAACGCCGAAGGCACTCGGATTCGGCACCTCGGCGAGAAGAATCTGAGCATTCGGCTGGTGCTTCTCGAAATCCCGCACGACATCGGAGACACCCTGTCGCACCAGGTTGTCACCCAGATACATGAGCACGGAATCGCCGTCTGCGAACGGCATGGCGAGTTTGAGGGCGTGGGCCAGCCCGTCCGGATTCTCCTGCAGGATGAACTCGGGCGTGATCCCGAACCGGGAACCATCCCCGACCGCCTCACGAATCTCTTTGCCGGTCTCCGGCGAGATGATGATGGCTACCTCGGTGATACCCGCCTCGGCGAGGTCTCGCAGCCCGTAGAACAGGATCGGCTGGTTGGCGACCGGGACCAGCTGTTTGGACATCGCAAAGGTGATGGGTCGCAACCGGCTCCCTGCCCCACCGGCGAGCACAACGCCTTTCATCGGCTCTCCTTGAGCGGCTGCCACCAATCGCGCCG
>JABDLU010000022.1 GCA_013002865.1 Acidimicrobiia bacterium | reverse complement strand
TGGGCGGTGAGGTGGCTGTCGGCGGGGTCGAAGTTGCCCTGCGGGTTCAAGAAGGCGAGGTGCACGCGGTGAGTCTACGGTCGGCCGTCCCCGCTCCCGGTCCCCGATTGCCCTCTACACTCGCTGGGTGGCATACCAGCGCGAAGATATCGAGCGGGTACGGGCGGCCACCAACCTCGTCGAACTGGTCGGCGAAGTCACCAAGGTGAAGAAATCCGGCCGGAACGTGATGGCGGTATGCCCGTTCCATCAAGAGAAGACGCCCTCCATGTCGGTGGATGCGGCGCGCGGCCTCTATCACTGCTTCGGCTGCGGTGAGAGCGGCGATCTGTTTCGCTTCGTCGAACAGACCCAGGGGCTCGGTTTTGGCGATGCGCTCGAGCTGCTCGCCCGGCGGGCCGGCATCCAGCTCCGCCTCGACCCCAAGGAAAAGCAGCGGCGCGGTGAGCGCGAGCGGCTGATCGAGGCGGTGGGAGCGGCCGTCGACTTCTATCACGAGCGACTCCGCAAGGCAGACGATGCCGGTGCCGCCCGCAGCTATCTGCGGGGGAGAGGCTACGACGCCGACGTAGTGGAGCGCTTCCAGCTCGGCTACTCGCCGGACGGGTTCACCGGGTTGTACGACTACCTGCGGGGTGAGGTCAAAGTTCCCGACAAGATCATGGAAACGGCCGGGCTGGTTGCCCGCAATAAGCGGGGCCGCATGTACGACCGGTTCCGGGGTCGCATCATGTTTCCGATTTTCGACCTGCGGGGTGACCCGGTCGGCTTCGGCGCCCGGTTGCTGGACGGGGACGGCCCCAAATACCTCAACAGCCCGGAAACTCCGGTGTATCGCAAATCGCAGCTGCTGTATGGCCTCAACTGGGCGAAGTCGGAGATGGTCCGCCAGGGGGTCGCGGTGGTGGTGGAGGGGTACACCGACGTCATTGCCGTTCATCAGGCGGCTATCCCGGCGGTGGCCACCTGCGGCACGGCGTTCGGTGAGAGCCACCTCGACCTGCTGCGACGGTTCACCGAACGGGTGGTGCTGGCCTTCGACGCCGACGAGGCAGGGACGGGTGCGGCGCTGCGCGGCTTTGAACACTCCGTGCCGGGCGACCTGGACCTGCGGGTGGCGCCGCTGCCGGAGGGCCGTGATCCCGGTGACCTGGCCGAATCCGGGGATCTCGATCTGCTCAAACAAGCGGTATCACCCGAATCCTCTGTCCCGCTGCTGCAGTTCCGGCTGGAGCGCGAGCTCGATCAGCACCGACTGGACGAACCGGAAGCGCGCGGCCGGGCGGTGCGCGCCGCCGCCGCCATCGTGGCCCGCCATCCCGACGCCGTCACCCGCCACGAATATGCGGTGTTCCTGTCCCGCAAGACAGGCGTCGATCTCCCTGTGATCGAGCAAGCCGTTCGCCGGGCGGCGCAAGCCTCACGTTCCCCTGAGCCGGAACGGGCCGCCGCACCCGACCGGCCGCTGACGGGCCGGGATCGTGCCGAGCAGGAATACCTTCGCCTCATGCTGGCAAACCACCCCGGTTTGGCGGACCACGATCTCGAAGCCACAGCGTTCTCGGCGCCGGCCCATCGGACCGCCTACGAGATGATCGCCCCCGTCGTCGCCGACCTCGAAGCGGGGACGGCACCCGCCCTGGGGTCGGTGATCGGCGACGATCCGGGCGAGGTTGCCACCCTGCTCCGGCGGCTGGCGATGGAGAATCGCCCGCTGGCGGCTCCGGCCGAGTTGGTGCGCCGCATCACCATCTGGCAGATCGAGGACCGCATCAAGCAGTTGCAGTCTGAGTTGTCGGCCGACGCCCCCGGACGAGACCGTTCCCATGAAACCGGGGAGCTATTAGGTTTATTGGAGAGGAAGCAACAGCTTCTTTCTGAAGACTGAGGCAGGGGTGACTGATACCGAACGGGGTGTAATCGAGCTGCTGGTGCGCCGCGGATCCCAGCGGGGCTTCCTCACGATGGGCGAGGTCCAGCAGGAACTGGAAGATGCTAAGGCTCCTCCCGACTCATTCGAGCGAGTGCTCGACTCGCTCAAGTCCTCCGAAATCCGCATCGAGGAGGACGGGCCGGAGGCCTGGGACGACCTCCACACCGGCGACGACCTCATCGTGGTTTCCGATCCGGTCCGCATGTATCTCCAGGAGATCGGCCGGGTGCCGCTGCTCACGCCCCAGCAGGAAGTGGAGCTGGCCATGCAGATCGAGAACGGCCGGCGGGCCGGTCATCGCCTGGCGGAAGAATCCACCCTCGATAAGGACGAACGGGCCATTCTCGAGCTCTCCAAGAAGAAGGGTGTCCGGGCGGCCGAACACCTCGTCGAAGCCAACCTGCGCCTGGTCGTGTCGATCGCCAAGAAGTACGTCGGCCGGGGCATGCCGCTGCTCGATCTGTTCCAGGAGGGAAACCTCGGCCTGATGCGGGCCGCCGAGAAGTTCGATTATCGCAAGGGGTTCCGCTTCTCGACCTATGCCACCTGGTGGATCCGTCAATCGGTCACCCGGGCGCTGGCCGATCAGGGACGAACCATCCGGGTGCCGGTGCACATGGTGGAGACCATCAACAAGCTGATCCAGGCCCAGCGGGCCTTGATGCAGGAGCTGGGCCGGGAGCCGACCATTCCCGAGATCGCCGCCGACCTGGAGGTCGACCCCGAGCGGGTCACCGAGCTGCGCCGCATCGCCCAGGATCCAGTTTCCCTCGAGAGCCCGCTCGGGACCGAAGAGGAGTCCACGCTCGGCGACTTCGTGGAAGACCGAGAAGCCGACGTGCCGGTCGAGGTCGCCTCGTTCAAGCTGCTACAGGAGTACATCGCCCTGGCGCTCGAGGAGCTCAACGAGCGGGAGCGCCAGGTGTTGGTCATGCGGTTCGGGCTGGAGGACGGCAAAGTCCGAACCCTCGAAGAGGTGGGGGCCTATTTCGGGGTGACCCGGGAGCGGGTCCGCCAGCTGGAGACCAAGGCGTTGGCCAAACTGCGCCTGCCGGCCCGCAATCGCGAGCTGCAGGGTTATCTCGACTCCTGATCCCGGATCGGGCGGCAATACAATCAACGTTCACCGAGGAGGTCAATGTGGGTTTCAAAGGTGGTTTGATCATCGGAGCCGGAATCGGGTACGTGCTCGGCGCCAAAGCGGGCCGGGGACGGTATGACGAGATCATGGAGTCGGTGTCGGAGCTGACCGCCCGACCCGAAGTGCAGGACATCATCGCCAAGGGCAAGGGCCTGATGGACTCGGCGGCCGAGGCTGCCCGGGAACGCACCACCTAGCGCCTGGAAACCCGTCCCCGGCCACGGCCGAACCGGACGCCACGGCCGCCCGCGGAGTGCCCGGGAGGTAGGGGCCCATCAACTGGCAGGTGCTACTCTTTCGCCGTCAATCCGGGGTAGCTCAATCGGCAGAGCAACGGGCTGTTAACCCGCAGGTTGCGAGTTCGAGTCTCGCCCCCGGAGCCCTAGCAAGACCCCCTGTTTATAGGGGGTTTCGTCTTCTCTAATCCCACCGTGCACGGCTGCCATTTGGGTCGAAGGGCGCGGAGAGGGCGCGCCATGGGTCAGCCGTCGGCGTTCTCACCGTGAGCGCTGCCGCTCCAACCGGTCGGCGATCTCGTCCCTTACGTCGTCGTAGAGGTGTCCGTAGACATCCATGGTGACACGAATCGATGAGTGCCCGAGGTGCTCCCGTACGTGTCCAGGGTGGGCGCCGGCGGCGATGAGCAGCGAGGCGCAAGTGTGTCGGAGGTCGTGAATGCGCAGCCCTTCCTCGCCGAGCTTGGCGACGGCGGGGCTCCATACCCAGCGTCGGAAGTTGGACGAGCGTAGCGGCGTCCCGTTGTCTGTCACGAACAGCAAACCGTCCTGGGTGTCGCCTGTGAATCGCCCGATGTGCTCGCCCAGGACGTCGGCGACGAAGGGTGGGATTGCGATGGTGCGAGACTCCCAGGTCTTCGGAGGCACCGGGTGCAGCCGACCCTTGACCTCGGAGAGGGTCTCGCTGACCACGATCCTGCGCCGCAACAGGTTGACATACTCCACCTTGAGGCCGACTGCTTCCGCCCACCGAAGGCCTCCGTACGCCAGAAGGTAGATCAGTCCGCGATACCGGCGAGGGACGAGATCGGCGAGTTCGTCCACCTGGTCGGAGGTGAGAAACCGCGGCACTCGGCGAGTTGTCCGCGGCAGAGGTGTTCCGTCGGCCGGATTCGACGTCAAACGCCGGGCTCGCACTGCCGCTTTCAGGATCGTCGACAGGAGCTGATATGCCTGTCGGGTGCGGCTGGCGGAGAGTCCGTTGTCGGTGAGCTCGACGACCCAGGTTTCGATCATGAGAGGGTCGATGGCGGCGAGGGGGAGCTGCCCGAAGCGGGGGAGGAGGTGGACGGTGAGAAGTGACTCGTAGCCGGCGAGGGTCTTGGGTTTGAGGTGGCGGCGGGTGTCGAGCCACGGGATTGCCCAGTCGGCGAAGGTCGTGCGGGCGAGACGGGGGTCGGTCCATTCGGAGCGGTCGAGGCGGGCTTGTTCGTTGCGGAGCCACTTCTCGGCGTCGATCTTGCGGTCGAAGGTCTTGTTCCGGGTACCGGCACCCGTGATCGACAGCCGGGCCTTCCATCGGCCGCCGTCGGTCTTGATGATCCACCCTGCCATGAGCACCTCCCCGTGGTCGATCCGGCGGTGGGTCTCCCTCGAGGCAACGCTACCTGCCGGCTCTGACACGCTCCTGTTCGGTTGAGCTTCCGTTGATGCGCTGGCTGATCCAGTGGGTGACGTCGCTGGTGCGGAATCGAAGGTGGCGGCCGACACGGAAGCCGGGTGGGCCGTGGCCGCGGTGGCGCCAGGCGTAGATGGTGGCGACGGGTACGGCGAGGTAGTCGGCGAGGTCTTGGACGGTGAGGAGTCTGTCGAGGGTGGCCATTCCGGGCGTTGTCCGTGAGGACGCTGTCATCACGATGCCGGGAACCCTGTCGCGGACCCTTTCAGGAACCCTCCAACTGCCGAGAGCGCTTGCGATCGGGCGCGATGGCGGTTGGCGCGCCGATATCCCTTGCGCGGCCGGGCTCGCAGCCGCTGTTGGCATTCGGATGACAGGGTGTTTGACACTCTGGTGAGAGGGTGGCGGTGTCTGATGCGAGACGATGGATCCGATCCGCACCTTCGCCGCGGCTCAAGTGCACCGCTGCACTGCAGCGACGTGCCCGTTCGCCGACGCCCCGTGGATGTGCCAGCTCGAGCAACGGCGACAACGCTCCCGTCGACGACTCCTCGACGCTACGGATACGAGGACAGAAACCACCACCGCATCCACCAACGCGAACGAAGAGTCCCCACTCCCACTTGATCGACGCGGCGAGACCCCAGCGAACCACGCCCCGGACCCCCAGCAGACCGAGTCGCCACCAGCGTTTGCCGATGAGCGTCACCGCGTCCGGAAGGACAGACGGGTGCACACCTGCGGTCACGGTGTGGGGGTGGCTGGGTGACGGTGCGGGTGACGACGCTCAAGGGGGTGATGGCGGGTCGCTACTACACCGAGCAGCTCCCGTCCTACTACTTGGATGGCGGTGAGCCGCCGGGTCGTTGGTTCGGAGACGGCGCCGCCATGCTCGGTTTGGACCGTGAGATCGACGACGAGGCGTTCCTGGCTGTGATGGCCGGTCTGCAGCCGACAACCGGGGAGCGGCTGGGGCGCCGCTTCGGCGAGACGTCGGTGCGAGGGTTTGATGCGACGTTCTCGGCACCGAAGTCGGTGTCGGTCCTGTTCGCCGTCGGCGACCAACAGCTCCGACGGGAGGTGACGGAGGCGCACGACCGAGCGGTCGACGCCGTGTTGGGTTGGGTCGAGTCGCAGGCGCACACCAGGATGCGGCGGCGGGGTCATGTGGTGTGTGTCGACGCCGAAGGCATCGTGGCCGGAGTGTTCCGCCAGCACACGAGCCGTCGCCTCGATCCGCAGCTGCACACCCATGCGGTGATCGCCAACCGAGTCAAGGCACCTGATGGCCGATGGTTGGCGTTGGATGCCCGCACGTTGAAGATGGATCAGCGGACCCTGTCGGGTTTGTATCACGCCGGGCTGCGGGCCGAGTTGACCCGCCGCCTCGGAGTCCGATGGCACGAACCTGAACATGGGATTGCCGAGATCGCCGATATGGACCCGAAGGTGTTGGCCGAGTTCTCTCAACGCAGCCGCGAGGCGGAGCGGCGTGTCGGCGAGAAGCTGACCCGGTTCCGTACCGACCTCGATCGGGAGCCGACGCCACGGGAACGGTGGCGCCTCGAACGTGAGGCTGTGTTGGACAGCCGCCCCGCCAAGCACCACAGCCCCAGCGCCGGGGGACTGCATGAATCGTGGCGGACACGGGCAACCGCCCTCGGCTGCGAGGCACACGACCTCGTCGCCAGCACGGTGGGTCGCGTCCGCCGGGCAGCCGGGATCGACCGAGCGACGATGGCCGATATGGTGGAGGGGGCGCTGGAGGCGCTCGGGGAGCGGCAGTCGACGTGGCGTCCTGCCGAGCTTGTGCGTGAGCTCGCCGCGCAGGTCCCCACGAATGTCACCGTCGAGCCGAAACGTCTGTGCAGGTTCCTGCAGGACCTCGCCGACCATGTCACTGCTACTCGTTGTGTCGACTTGTCCCCACCGATTCCAGACGGTGCGGTGCGGCGTCGTGATGGGCGTCCCATCCGCGAAGCCGCCATCGACCGGGCCCTCACTACCCGAGCGATCCTCGACGAGGAGGAACGGATCGTGGAGTGGGCGCAGCAGCAGCGTCGCCTCGGCGGCATCATCGATACGAGACCCCGGGATCTCGACACGCAGGATCTGAGCGTGGGTCAGGCGGAGGCGTGTCGTGCCGCGGCGGGGATGGCACCGTTGGAGCTGATCGTGGGACCCGCCGGATCGGGCAAGACCACCGCCCTCACCCCGGCCGTCACCTTTTTGCAGAATGGTGGCCAGACGGTGTTCGGGGTGGCATCCACCGCAGCGGCGGCCCAGGTGCTCGGCACCGAAACCACCATGGCGGCCGATACGCTGGACAAGTTGCTGTACGAGCACACCCGGCCGGACCGGTCACCACAGCCGGTCTACGACCTGCCCCAAGGGTCTACGGTGATCGTGGACGAGGCCGGCACCGTCTCCACCCCGCAACTCGCCGCCCTCACCAGTCTCGCCGACCAGAAGGCATGGCGGCTGGTGATGGTGGGTGATCCCCGCCAGTTCTCCGCCGTCGGCCGCGGAGGCATGTTCGCCCACCTCATCGACATCCACGGTGCCACCGAACTGGACCACGTCCACCGCTTCACCCACCAGTGGGAACGCGACGCCACCCGCCGTCTCCGCAACGGCGATGTCACCGTGCTCAAGGACTATCAGCACCACGGTCGACTCCACGACGGCACGGCACACGCGATCGAGACCGCCATCATCGACGCCTGGAGCGACGCCCGGGCGGGGGGTGAGTCGGTGGCGTTGATGGCCAACACCAACCACACCGTCAACCAGCTGAACCAACTCGCCCAACAGAGGCGCATCGACGCTCATGAGTTCGACCCGAACGGGCCAGCCCTTCAGCTCGGTCGTGAGCGGCTGTTCATCGGCGACGAAGTGGTCACCCGCCGCAACCAGCGCACCCTACGCACCGACCGAGGCGGGATGGTGAAGAACCGCGACCACTGGCGGATCGTCCAGATCCACAGTGATGGTGTCACCGTCACCGGACGCACCGGAACGGTGCGTCTCCCCGCCGACTACGTCGCCGAGCATATTGAACTCGGCTACGCCCAAACCAGCCACGCCACCCAAGGCCGCACCGTCGATGTCGGTCTCCTCCTCGTCGACGGGCCGATCGACGGGCGCGGTATCTACACATCGCTCACCCGCGGCCGGAACGCCAACCACGCCTACGTCGTCACGGCAGAGGGTGATACGGCCGCCGACGTCCTCACCCAAGCGATCGTCCGGGACTGGGTCGACCAACCCGCCATCACCCGACGAACCAAGCTCCGAATCAACAAGGCGCTTCACCCCTCACTTCGGAGCGGCGGACCCAGCGGGCACGGACTACTCGACCGACACCGGCCAGACAGCGCGGAAATTATCAACGAGCCAAGTTCCAACGACGACCAGACCTGGCAGAGTATCAACAGGAGCATCGAAGCCGCCGGGCAACGTCACTTCGCCGAGCGCGCTCGGAGCTGCGATCACCGCGACATCGGCCATTGACGTGCGGTTCTCTCGATGCGGGGCGATCCAAATAATCTCCCGGTAGCGCAGATTGCCGGGGTTGCGCGGCGCCGTCTCCTAGGGAAGTCAGTCAGTGACTCACGGCGGGGCCTCGGCTCGCCGCAGCCGGCTGCACCACAGACAGCAAAGCTCCAACTCAACACTGCGGCACGACCGGACTGTCAACACCGGGCTCCCAAGGAAGTGGGCTACGCGCCAGGCCTCACCGCCCACCACACGGCTCCCGGGCTCCCTCGCATAATCACCCTGTTGAGCACGCGACCAAGACTCACCCCATGGCCCGTGCAAACCCCTAGCCGGGAAAGGCAGTGGATGGTCGGGCCAGCAGTCGACCCAAGCAGGGTAGCCAGCGTTCTCAGGGCGCCACGCCCGGATGTGTGCGGAATCTCCGTCAGGCTCTTGCGGCTCCCCATCAAACAGTGCCCATGGCCAGGCCGACCTCGAGCGCACAACGACGCAGTCAGTCAGAGAGACACGGGTCCGCATGTGCCCCACTCCTGGCGGGTCTCGTCCTGGCTGAGGACCTAGAACTACAAGCCGAGCAGGGTAAGCGAGTCAGGGCACGCGGAGGACTCTTACCGGATCGCGAAATGCGGCGACGATTGCAGGTGGGAGGGAGGCCGCCAGGGCAGCAAGGACTGCAAGAACACCCACCGCTACCGTGAATCCGGTTTCCGGAGCATCGCCGGTCCAGCGCCATACGAGCGCCGCACCGATCCCGAGGCCAGCAGCCGCACCAACAAGAGCCACGCTGACGGTTTGAAGGGCCACCAATTGGACTATGTCAGCTCTGCTTGCACCGAGGGCGCGGCGCCGCCCGAAGTCCCTTCTCTTGGACGTGACAGCTCCGTAGACGTTTAGGCCCACCAGCAGCAGTCCCACACCGAGCACCAGACTGACAAGGTTGCGTCCGTACCTGCCCAGCTCCCCTGCTACCGCCGTCCTGACAGCAGCTAGCGCTTCCGACGTTTCGAGGGCGAGTCCAGACCGGTCGACCGCACCGGCGAGTTCGGGAAGGACATCGGTGAGTCCGGCAACATCTTGCGGAGTGCGAGCTACTACGTAGATCGAGCGAATTTGCTCGTCGCTTTTCTCCGACGGTGCGGCGAGAATGCTCTGATTCAGGAACGTCAGAGGCTCGTTAGCTACAAAGGAGCCAACGACGGCGAGCTGCCACGGGTCGATGTCGACGCCACCTGCTGGATGCGATAACCCCAGCATTCCCGATGCCTCGCTGCCGACAAGTGCGGTACCGGGTTGTCGGTGCCAAGGTGTGTGCTGTAGGACTGGCGGTCCTGGGAGATCGCCGTGGATCACCCGCACTGCCACCCTTGTGGCACCGGACCCGATTGCGCTATTGGTTGCGTCCTGTGCCTGGCCCAGTCCGATCACCCACTCCACCGTTGATAGGGCCGCTATCCGGCGTATAGCGGACTGAGGGATGGCGGCTGCACCGGTGCGGTCTATCAAGACGATCGACCGCGTGCCGGCTTCGTCTATTAGGTCCAGCACATCCGCCTCGGCCTGGATTGTCTGACCCGTTGTGCCGAGAATCACCCCACATACTCCGCCCACGATGACTGCGGTCACCGCCGACGCCACCGGCTGTGACCGCGCGATTCGAATTGACTCACTGCCTAACCCTGCCAGTCGGGCGGCCTTCCTAGAGATCAAGAACGAGATCGCACTCATCAACAATAAGTGGGTCGTGGGAAGCGACAACGACCACAGCCCCAGCACTCGCGGCCTCACGGAGTGCGTCCATGACCGTCGCAGCGCTTTCAAGATCAAGATTGCCAGATGGCTCATCGGCGAGAATTGCGGCCGGGTTACCCAGCAGCGCTCGACAGAGGGCTACCCGTTGTGCTTGACCACCAGACACCTCGCCAGGGCGATGGTCGGAGCGCAAATCGACTCCGAAACGAGCAAGCAATGCCTGCGCCTGCGGCTCACTATCGCGACGTGGCGACCCGCGATAGATGGCACCTTCCAGGACGTTGTCCAGAACGGATCGCGAGGAGTCAAGAGCTGCGTCCTGAAACACGAATCCCAAGGAAGCCGCCCGAATACGGGATCTCTCGCGGTCCGGTAGGTGGGCAGCATCTTGCCCATCGAATAGGATCCGACCAGACCACGGTCGCAGCAACAGTCCCAGGAGATACAGCAGTGTTGACTTCCCCTGGCCAGAGGAGCCGGTGACGGCTGACATGTGCCCGGCCGGAAACTCGAAGGACAAGCCCGCCAGTATCGGGTCGTTGCGTGAGTAGCCGAAGCGGACATCTTCGGCGATTATGCCGCTCATGAGGACCCACCGAAAGGAAGGATGAGAACGTCGCCAGCTTCCACACCGGAGACGACGGCCAATCCGCTAGCCGCCGCCAACACAACCACCTCTCTGGTCTCCCCATCAAGTTCGGTCACGAAACTACGCCCCGCCGGATCAGTAACTATCGCAGCGATAGGCACGACAGGACCCGTCTGAGGGGGAGTCACAACGATTTCTGTCTCATAGAGCGAGACATCGCCGACCGGCACGAGTTCGCACTCATCTCGGCACAGCTGTTCGCCGTTGAGTCCAGTCAGTTCCAGCTCCAATTCGCCGAAGGGTGTCTCGGTAGCGGACGCGACCTTGGCAGTCCAAATACCCTCGCTGTGCTCGACTGTCGCATCGGCAGCTAGCGGCACCAGGTCACGTTGATCAAGACCAAGGGTCACAGTGAACTTTGGTGCGGCGCTTAGGGCTAGGACCGCCCGCTCACCACCCATCAGAGGCGCCCCAACCTCGATATCCTCCGACAGGATCAAGCGCGAGGGTAGTTCCGGGAAGAACACCACGTCGCCGCGCCGGACGACACCGTCGGCCTCGACCCCGAGACTCTCCTGCCATGCCTTCACGCTCCGCTGCATGGCTGGCCCATATACGCCATCAGTCGTCCCGTCGTAGAACCCAAGGGTGTCAAGCAAGCTTTGGACCTGCGCCACATCGGGTCCCTCGGACCTCGCGGCTAACGCGCGAAACATGGGGATTGGTCCTTCTGCGGCGACCACGGGCCGTAGATCGATCGAGTAGAGAACCTCGCCTGGTTCGACGTCGGCAACGCCCGTGATGCCGACTGAAGTCACGGTACCCACTCCCGAATTGCGACCAACGGGCGACAGTAGCCACTCAGCCCGCGCAGTGAACCGGAATGACCGCCCCACTGTGCCCTCGATGATCTCATAGGCGACGGGGCGTGACTCGATCAGGGGATCGCTCGGGGTCACCGTTGCTTCACGGCCTGCCCAGAATGCGACCAACGCAATGGCGACGACCAGTGATAGCCAAAGCATCCTCCTCGCCATATTCTGTACGTTAGGCCTCGGGTCTTCCTACTCGGCCCGTCATGCCCTCCCAGAATATGAGACCTTCGCCTCTGGATCGCCATCCTCCACCGCCGCATCGTGTCTCATATCGAGCTGGGAGTATCTCCAAAAGGAGAATAGCCCTGCATCCGAAGAGAGGAGGGAGAGAAGGATGCGTCGATCGATTCTCGTTATCGCGCTGGCGATGCAGCTGTTGATAGCCTCAGCTGCACCAGCGTTGGCTGCAGTGAAGAGCGGGTGGATTGAGTGTAATCCGTCGTACAACAACCCAATCACGTGGTCCTATGGTGTGACCGGCTGGCACACCCATTCGTTGTCGACGGGAGGAACCCTAGGTCCGATCTATACAAACTCGATGCGGGTAGGTTGGATTCCTCCGCTTGGAACCTACACGATCTGGTACCCAGGCGGCAACGCCTTGGCATACTGCGGAAACTGATCCGCGGCCGATCAGATGACACGCCGGCCCGTCGTCAGAGGTCTAGTTGTGGGCACCCTCCTGGTGGTCGCAGCGTGCTCTAGCGACGGGCCAGCCTCTGAATCGAATCCCACTGAACCGGTTTCATCAGTCACTACGTTGACTCCGGATCAGTATGCAGAGGAAGCCCAAGTTCTCATGAGGAGGTGCATCGAGGATGCTGGCTTCGTCGCGCTTGAAGACCAGGGGCTACTCCGTTGGAACACGGGCGACCAAACGGAACGCTTCGGGGAGGTACTGGGGGAATGTGAGAGGAGTGTAGAGGAGCGATTGCCCGTACCAACGTGGTCAGACGAGTACCTCTATGAGCAGCTGATCGCCGTCGCCGAGTGTCTTGAGGGGCAGGGTGTGTCGGTTCCGGATCCGCCCTCAAAGGCCGCCTATCTCGACGGAGCCTGGTGGGATCCCTACGACGCTGCCGGGTTCTTCACTGGGTCGCCAGAGATGACGGAGCTGGTGGCACAATGCGGCAGGATGAATCCTCCTTCCTAGCTAGCAGGCGGCCTCCATCCGTCTCCAACTCGCCGAAATTAGGCTGTGGCAGACGGAAACTGCCGACGACTGTGCGGCCGAGCGTCTTGGGAGCGACATGGCCAGGTCTTCATCGAAGATCCCGCTTCTCAGTCCGGCTAACCGAGAATGTCGCCATCACCGTCACAGGAACCGGGTGCTCGTGTGGTGATGAGGTGGTCGCCGCCTTCAACAACGAAGATGTCGTAACGGCGACCGCCGACATCGATGGTTCGTTCGGGGTGACATTCACGGTGCCGCCATTGCCGCCGGGAGCGAGCGAGGTCGAGGAAGGCTCGGAAGCCTCGAGCCGAGTCACATGTTGGGGCGATTCTGCCGGAGTGGTAGTTCGCGTTGAATGCAGCAACGCTTCCCCTCACGGGCCTTGAGTCCCTCGGACAACGTTACGGCCGATGTCATTGCCGAGACAACCAGTGCCACCGTGGTCCGGCGACGTTGGGTGGACGACCGGGGCCGGAGGTTCGAAGACCCTCCGAGCGTTCGGTCACAACGTGGCTGGGTTCGGGGCGCGCTCAGGGCGCGATAGGGCGCGCAACGACCCAATCGATCGCAAGACGATGAACGACGCTGAGAGGTGCAAAACCCTTCCGCACCAGGGGATTCCTCGCTCTCGCGGTGCAACCCCGGGCGACGCCGAAAAGTCCTGAAACGGGCTGTTAACCCGCAGGTTGCGAGTTCGAGTCTCGCCCCCGGAGCCTCATACCACCAGCCAGGCCAGCCCCGACAGCACCGCGGCCACGCCGAGGGTCGAACCGACGCTGCGGGCCACCCGGCTATTCCCGAGGGCGATGGCCATGCCCCCTTTGACGAGGGTGTTAACCGTCACTGCCAGGATGACGACCTGGGCCCCGACGCCGGGATCGAGTCCGCTGTTTTCGACCAGGTCGGCGGTTGAGAGCGTGATCGCATCGACATCATTGATGCCGCTCAGCGCCCCGATGATGTTCAACGAGGCATCCGACGCGCGATCGAGCAGGGCCTTGCTGGCGAAGATGATGACGCCGTACAGGGCGCCGAACTGCAGAGCGGTCGTCAGGGTGAGCGGGTTAGAGAACTCAACGTCCGGTTCCGGGCCGTGCTTGTTCTCCGATCGGCGCCACAGGACGAAAGCCACGCCCTCCACCAGGATGAACAGGATCCCCAGCGGGATGATGATCTCCCGGCCGAGGGCCGGCTCGATCGCAAAGGCCTCGACGATGACCCGCCCATACATCAGGCCGGAGGCGGCAATGATGCCGGCCGCCAGGGCGTTCGAGAACTCCGGGGCCGACGTCTTCGACATGCGGGCGAATCCCAGCGTCACAGCAGTTGAGGACACCAGACCGCCGAGCAGTCCGGTGAGGGTGAGTCCACGCGATCCGAGGATGCGCAGTGACACGTACCCGACCAGGCCGATGGCGGCCACGAACACGACCATCAGCCAGATCCGCCGGGGGTTTATTGCATCGAAGGGGCCGAGATCCTCGTTGGGGACAAGGGGGAGAACCACGGCGGTGATGGCGGCGAACTGCAGGACCGCCCGAATGTCCTCGTCGGAGAAGCGCTTCGACAGTGCGTGAAAGAACTCCTTGGATCGAAGGAGGTAGGCGGTGCCGACGGCCACGGCGAGGGCGGCCACCCACTGTTCCGCCCACGCCAAGGTGCCGACGAGGAAGGTGACAAAGGCCGCTCCCTCGGTAGTGGTGCCCCAGTCCGAGCTGCGGTGAGCGACGCCGACGTAGCTGGCGACGATCAACAGGCCGAACGCCAGCGTGGCCACGAAGAACGCCGTCGTTCCGAACCGGTCACCCAGGAACCCGGCGCCGGCCCCCCACGCCCCATACAGGGCGAAGGTCCGCACGCCGGCGTAGGAGTCGTCATCCGGCTCCTTGTCGTCTCCCCGGATCTGCCGCTCGAGCCC
>JABDLU010000008.1 GCA_013002865.1 Acidimicrobiia bacterium | reverse complement strand
TTTGCGATGCTCTCCGGGGTCGTCGGGTGGGTCATCGGCGCGGATTCCCAATCAGAGACCGTCCGGGCACTCTCCACCACGCCGTTTCTGGTCTTCTTCGTCACCTACTGGGTGATCTACTACTCGGGCCGGCCGCTGTGGCTGGTGCCGCCCCGGTATCGGGATCGGTCTCAGTCGGAGTGGTGAGGGGGGCGACCCAAACAGGAGCACAGGAACGCGCTTTCACCCCCCGCCTGGCCTCCCCCACTCGCTGCGCTCGCAGGGGAGGTAACACCCTCGCTCTCACCCCCCGCCTGGCCTCCCCCACTCGCTGCGCTGGCAGGGGAGGTAACACCCTCGCTCTCAGCCGCCTCCTTGCCTTCCCCACTCGCGGCGCTCGCAGGGGAGGTAACACCCTCGCTCTCAGCCGCCTCCTTGCCTTCCCCATCTTCGGCGGGGGAGGTAACAGCAACCGGTGCCCGCACGTGCGAGCATCTTGGGGGGAGACGGCCTCGTATAGGGGAGACATGACCAACACCGTCAATGACGACATTCGTGAGGAGATCACCGGGCTGTTCATCGGTGACCGGACGCTGGGGGATTCGCTGGCTCCTCCGCTGCTGTTCGTGGCCGTCAATGCGGTGTGGAGCCTGGGCGTTGCGTCGGCAGTGGCGATCGCGGCCGGGGTTCTCGTGGCGTTGTGGCGGATCCGCAAAGGGCAGCAGATCGTCTATGCGGTGGCCGGAATCGGGGCGGTGGCCTTTGCGGCCTTCCTAGCGCTGCGGTCGGGGCGAGCGGAGAGCTATTTCCTGCCCGGGATCGTCTCGGGCCTCGCTTATGCGGGCGGGGCGCTGATTTCGATCCTCGTCAAACGGCCGCTGTCGGGGTGGGCCAGCTGGGCGTATCGCCGCTGGCCGCTCGATTGGTACTGGCGGGACGACGTGCGCCCCGCGTACACCCTGGCCTCGTGGGTCTGGTTCTGGTACTTCGCTATCCGGGGCGGCGTGTCGGCCTGGCTGTTCGTGGTCGAGCAGCCCGAGGCGCTGGCGGTGTGGAAGACGATCACCTCCTGGCCCACCATCGTCCCCCTGCTCTACCTCAGCTACCGGCTGGGGGTGGCCAAGCGGGACGAGTTGGGCGGGCCATCAGTCGAGGAACATCTCGCCGGGGCGGCCCCGCCGTACGAGGGCGGCCAGCGCCGCTTCTAGTTCGACTCGACCGACTTCAGCATCTCGTCGAGGCCGGCGGCCCGTCCCTGCTCGAGCAGCCCCGCCACCCGCTCCTCGCCCATGTCCTCGGTGGCCGCCGCAATTGCCTGGTTCATGAACATCTCCGACTCGAACCAGCGGTGGGCCTGAATCTTTTCGAATCCGTCGCTCGCGGCCCCGAACAACGGCAGCGCCCGCTCGTGATTGCCAGCGCGGCTTTCCAGGATCCCGATCAGGTCCAGGGCCGACGCCATGCCCTCGATGTACTGATCCTCAACCATCATCTCGAGCGCCGCCCGGGCATGGGATTCGGCGGCATCGAAGTCCTCGATGGCGATGTAGCCCAGCGACAGGTTCCAGTGCCCCCAGGCGATCAGCACCCGGTAGTCGGCCCGCTCGGCCCAGTTGAGGAGCGACTTGCGCAGCTCAACCACTTGGGCGGTGTCGCCCTGCAGTACCGCATTAATGCTCAGAAACAGCAGTGGCAGAAACCGACTGATCCCGTCCTGCTCGGTATCGAAGTACTCCTTGCCCGCCAGCAGCATGCGCCGGCCCTCGGTCAGATCGGGATGGGCAGCACCGGCGAACCAGCGAGCCCGGTTGAGGGCCCGTTGGTCGCCCAGTTCGGAAAAGCCTTCAATGGCACGGCCCATCCGCTCGCCCACCGACTCCATGTCGCCTTGCTGGAATGCAAAGAACCCCATTAAGAAGTCCATGTACGGGGTATCGACTTGCTCGGCGGCGGCGGCCAGCCAGGGAAGTGCCGTCATGCCGATGTCGGCGTTGAACCAGTACACCCAGAAGTGGTTGAACGCTTCGGCCAGGTCACCGGCCCGGCTGTGGTCGAGGCTGAAGCGCATCGCCGCCAGGAGATTCTGGTGATCGACGCGCAGTTCCCGTTCGGGCTCGTGGCTGAATTCGAAGCTCTGGCCACGCTCCACTGCCGTATCGACGAAGTAGTCGACCAGGCGGCCCAGGACCTGCTCCTCGTCACCGGCCTCCCGAAGCAGATCGAGGCCGTGCTCGCGCATCGGCACCAGCTGGCGGTAGCGGGTGCCGCCCGGTAGGCCCCGCACGGCCTGGACCAGCGAATAGTCGACCAGCCCCTGCACGGCATCGAGCAGGTCCTCGTCGAGGTCGGTGCCGGCAACGGCTTCCAGCACGTCCAGCGATGCGCCCGCCGGGAGCGCCGCCAGCCGGCGGAACAGCGTGCGCTGCGACTCGGAGACGTGTTTCAGGCTCCAGTCGATAGTGGAGCGAATGGTGCGCTGGCGTTCGGGCAGCTCGGCTCCCCCGCTCCCGATCACCCCCATGGATTCCTGCAGCCGGGCGTTGAGCTCGGTGACGTCTAGCACCCGGGTGCGGGCCGCCACCAGCTCGATGGCCAGCGGGAGCCCGTCGACCCGCTCGACGATGGCGTGCACGGAGTTAGCTTCCGGTCCGGCGTCGGCCAGTTCGACTCCGTAGTCGGCCGCCCGGTCGTAGAAGAGCTGCACGGCCGGAGGCCGCCGGCCGTTGCCGCCGGCCACCCCGAGCGGATCGAGCCGGTAGATCTTCTCGCCCCGTACCTGGAGCGGGGTCCGGCTGGTGGCCATGATCCGGAGCGGCTCGACGGTGTTAACGAGCTCGCCGACGGTCCCCTGGGCGTCCTGCACGTGCTCGAAGTTGTCGACCACCAGCAGGCTGGGCTCGGATATCCGCTGGGCGATCAGCTCGACCGGAGGTGCCGCCCCTTCCACCCGGACGCCGAGGGCGGCGGCGATCGCCCCCGGCACGTCGGTCGCCACCTGCACCGAGGTGAGGTCGGCGAAGTAGGCGGACGCCCCCAGCTCGGGAGCTACCTCACGGGCGGCTTCAACGGCCAGGCGGGTCTTGCCGATGCCGCCCGGGCCAAGCAGTGTGACCAGCCGGGTGCCGTTGCCGGTGAAGTAGCCAGCCAGGGCGCGGCGGTCGTCCTCCCGGCCCACAAACGAGGTGGGGAAGTCGGGCAGCGGCACTCCCACGGCATGGCTGGAGACCAGCGGCGGGAACTCCTCGGGAAGATCCGGAGCGGTCAGCTGATAGACACGGGCGGGTTGGGAGATACCTTTCAGGGTGTGTGCTCCGAGGTCTCGGGTGCCGACGCCGTCCGGCAGGTCCCCGCCCAGTAGGGCGACGGTTGTCTCCGAGAGCAATACCTGTCCGCCGTGCGCCAGCCCTTCGATGCGGGCCACCTGGTTGACGGTCGGCCCGTGATAGTCACCCTCGTGAGCTTCGACGGCTCCGGTATGAAGGCCCATCCGCACCTTGATGTCGACGGGGTCCGGCCACGATTCGGCGCGCAGGCGCCGCTGGGCATCGACCACACAGCGAACGGCATCGGCCGGGGCCACAAAGGCGGCGAAAAAGCCGTCGCCCTTGTCCTTGACCACGAACCCCTGGTGCTCGGCAATGATCGACTTGAGCAGCTCGTTGTGACGGACCAGGGCCACCGCCATGTCGGAGCGATGCTCGTCCCACAGCCGGCTGCTCTGCTCGATGTCGGTGAACAGGAGCGTCAGTACCCCGGATGGAAGCGCGTCCATGATGGCAACTCTAAATGCACGATGCGGTGTCCGGCGCCACCGGCGGGCGTGTGGGATAGTCTCTCGCCCCGTCACCGACGCCGGCCAGAAGGAGAGGCTCGCCATGTCCACCGAAATCTTTACGTCGTGGTCCGACGTCGGGTTCGTCGTTCTGTCCGCCACCGCCATGGTGGTCGGGGTGGTCCTGTACGTTCAGATCATCGGGCTGCGGAGCTTTGCGAAGATGTCGTCGTTCGATTTTGCGGTCACGGTGGCGATGGGATCGCTGTTGGCGGCGGTGACGCTGTCGAACTCTTCACTGATCGAAGGACTGATCGCGGTGGCGTCCTTGCTGGGAGTGCAGGCGATCATCGCGCTCGGTCGGCGACGGTTCGGGTGGGTGTCCCGCCTGGTTGACAACACACCGACCTTATTGATGGCCGGCAGCGAAATGCTGACCGACAATCTGCGCCGGGTTCGGGTGACGGAGGATGACGTGCGCGGCAAGCTCCGCGAGGCCAACGTGCGCAACTACGACGAGGTCCGCTACGTCGTCCTCGAAACCACGGGTGACGTCAGCGTCGTTCACGGAGGCGGCCATCTCGACCCCGACATCTTCTCCGACGTCAGCGGCGCCGACCGGATACCGCGCTGATCCGAAGCGCCGCGGGCAGAATATCCAGCTTTCTCCCTCCCGTGCCGGGAAGCATGGCATCGCCGACTTACTCGCAGGTGACGCCGCTTGAGCAGCGGTCGGGTCGACCGATCAGTCGGGTTCTTGGTTGCGGGCGCGGCGGGCGGGGGCCATCACCGAGGCGTACCAGGTCACCTTGTCGAGCATCGAAGCGAGCGCGCCTTCGAGGCCCTCCTCTTCGAAGCCGCCATTGTCGTCGAGGGCCTCCTTGACGGTCCGGACGTGCACCGTCGGCTCGACCGGGATCATCTCGAGGGCGAGGGATACCAGCTGGAGCTGCTCGGTGACGCGGGCACCGCCGATCATGCCCGATGAGACGCTGACCACGCCGAGCGGCTTGTGGTTGTACTCCTCATAGGCACTGTCCAGCAGCAGCTTGAGCTCGCCGGGATAGCCGTGGTTGTACTCGGGAACCACGATCACCAATCCGTCGGCCGAGTCGATCAGCTCCTTGTACCGTCCCAGCCGGGCCGCCTCGTCGGGGTCTTCCGTGCCGGAAATCGGGTAGTCGGCGACGTCGATCAGTTCGGTGGCGGTGCCGCGCTGTTTGATGGCGTCGAGCACCACGGCGGCGACGTCGGCCGATTCGCGCCCGGGGCGGGCGGTCCCGAGGATCACGGGAATGGACAGGTTGCTCATGACTTCCTCACGTTTCGTCGTGGCGCGGATCGGCGCTCACCCCCAGTACGAGGCACCGACGCCTTCCGTATGGCTACGCCACAACCACGGTCTTGGCGTTGACGAACTCCTTGATGCCCAGGTCGGCGAGCTCCCGGCCGAACCCGGAGGTCTTGATGCCGCCGAACGGCAGCCGGGGATCGGAGGCCACCAAGGCGTTCACGAAGCAGTTGCCGGCCTCCAGCTCCTCGGCGGCGATCCGCTCCCCCCGCTCGGCATCCCGGGTGAACACGGCGGCGCCCAGCCCGAACTCGCTGAGGTTGGCCAGCCGGATGGCCTCGGCCTCGTCGGCAGCCCGGACCACGGCTGCGACCGGGCCGAACGTCTCTTCATCGAAGGCAGGCATGCCGGGCCGGACATCGGCGAGGACAGTGGCCGGATACCACGCACCGGGCCGGTCCGGTATCTCCCCGCCCATCACCAGGCGGGCGCCGGCCTCGATGGTGCCGGTAACTTGCTCGTGGAGCTCATCGCGCAGATCGACGCGAGCCTGCGGCCCGAAGTCGGAGCCTTCGTCGTGGGGATCACCCATGACCTTGTCGGCCATATTGGCGGTCACTTTCTCCAGGAACTCGTCATACACCGTGTCGTGCACGATGAACCGCTTGGCGGCGATGCAGCTCTGCCCGCCGTTGATCATCCGGCTGTTGGCGCAGGTATCGGCGGCGGCATCCAGGTCGGCGTCTTCGAGAATCACGTACGGGTCGCTGCCCCCCAGCTCCAGGACGGCCTTCTTGAGCTGCTCGCCGGCCTTCTTGGCGACGGCAGAGCCTGCCGGGCCGCTACCGGTGAGGGTGACGGCCCGCACCAGCTCGTGCTCGAGGATGCCGTCGACCAGGTCGCTGCCTATGACCAGCGTGCGGAACAGGCCGTCGGGGACGCCGGCTTCGCTGAGGATCTCCTCGAGCGCCAGCGCGGTGCCGGTCACGCTCGAGGCGTGCTTGAGCAGCGGGGCGTTGCCGGCCATGAGAGCGGGGGCAACGAACCGCACCACCTGCCATAGCGGGAAGTTCCACGGCATCACCGCCAGGACCACTCCGAGCGGCTCGTGGTGGATGTAGCTCTTGGTGCGGTCGGTGTCGATCTGGACGTCCGCCAGGTACCGCTCGGCGTTGTCGGCGTAGTGCCGGAAGCACCAGGCGCACTTCTCCACCTCGGATCGGCCGGCCGCAACCGGCTTGCCCATCTCGTCGGCCATCAGGGCGGCCAGTTCGTTCTTGCGGGAGTCGAGAATGTCGGCCGCCTTGCGGACGATGCCGGATCGCTCCTGGAACGAGGTGCGGCGCCACTGCCGATGCTGGGCGTCGGCTAGCTCAATGATCCTGCGTACCTCGGCGGCGTCCATCTTCGGATAGGAGGCGAGGGTTTCTCCGGTGGCGGGGTTGGTGGTTTCAATCATCGTTCGTCATAGGCCTTTCGGGCTCGGTCGTACAGATCTGAGCTGAGAATCTCGTTGATGGCATAGTCCAGCGGACAGTCAATCAGACTGACCCCGGGCTCGCCGAGAGCGGTTTTGAGGGTGGCACTCAGGGGGTGATCCCGGTCGACGACGTGGGCGGAGGCGCCGAAGGCGGTCGCCAGGGTGGCGAGGTCGGGGTTGCCGAGGTAGACCCCTTCGTTGGGGCGGCCCTGTTCGTCCTGGTGCCATTCGATGAACCCGTAGGCGTCGTCCCGGACGACCAGCACCGTCATCGTGAGGCCCATCCGGTTGGCGGTCTCTAGCGCCTGGACGTTCATCAGGAAGCCACCGTCGCCGCACACGGCCACGACTTTCCGGTCGGGATGAAGGCGGGCGGCGGCCATAGCGGTGCCGAGGCCGGCCCCCATGGTGGCGAGGGCGTTGTCGAGCAGGAGCGTGTTTGGGGCTTCGGTCCGGTAGTGGCGGGCGAACCAGATCTTGTAGGCGCCGTTGTCGAGGGTGACGATGTCGTCGGGGCCCATAGCGTCGCGCACGGTGCGAACCACGTGCAATGGCGAGGGGGGCGAGCCGTCACCGGCGTCTTCGGCTGCCAGTAGCTCCTCGATAGTGGCCCGGATCCCGGCTACCCGGGCGGTGTCTCGCGGTGCGATCTCTTCGCCCAGGGCACCGAGGGTGGCGGCCCCGTCGCCAGTGAGCTGGGCGGCAGGCTGATAGCCGCGTTCGATGGCGGCCGCCCACGGGGCAATGTGGACGATGGTCTTGGTTTCTTCCGGGTTCCATGCCAGCGGTGGGTGTTCGACCGGCTGATAGCCGACCGTCACTACGACGTCGGCGGGCTCGATGGCCAGGTGGGCGTAGTCGGGCCGGTGAATGCCAAGGGACCGCATCGACAGGTCGTGAGATTCCGAAATGGCGCCCTTGCCAAGCTGGGCGGCCAGCACTCCGATGCCGGTCTGCTCGGCAAAGCGGGTCAGGGCAGCGGCGACCTCCGGGCGGGTGGCGCCCGAGCCGGCCAGCACGACCGGGCGCTCGGCGCCGTTGATGAGACCGGCGGCCTCGGCGACCGCGTCCGGGGCGGCCGCCGCTGGGGTCGGCGTGGTAATGGGCTGGAGAGAGGTGCCGGCCGATTCGGATGCAACGTCCTCGGGTAGTTCGATGAGGACCGCCCCGGGTCGACCCGCCAGGGCCCGGTTGAAGGCCTCATCAACGGTCGACGCCACGTTCTTGGGGTCGTCGATTGAGGTGGCCCAGGCTGTCACCGGCCCGGCGGCGGCGACGATGTCGACCACCTGAAAGGAGCCTTCCTCGTTATCGGTGCGGGGCTTCTGTCCGGTGATGGCGATCAGGGGCATGCCGCCCAGCTGGGCGTGCGCCAAACCGGTGAACAGGTTAAGGGCGCCCGGCCCGAGCGTCGCCAGGCACACGCCGGGTCGTCCGGTGAGACGCCCGTGGGCGGCCGCCATGAAGGCGGCGTGCTGCTCGTGACGGGTGACCACCAGCTCAATATCGGTGTCGGACACGGCCTCGACAAAGGCCAGGTTCTCCTCACCGGGGAGGGCGAAGATCACGTCGACGCCGTGGTCGACCAGCCGGGCCGCCATTGCCTGTGCGCCGTTCATGAGTATCTCCTTGCGTTGGCTACGTCGACAAGCCGGCGTGCTGATCGAGCCAGTCGATCAGCCGGCGGCGGTTGGCGTCGTCGGTTCCCGTTCCTGGGATGTATACGGTGCGGCGGGGCCGGCGGTCGTGCCAGAACTGACCGGGTGCGGCCGAGCCGCCGCCGGTGGCGGCCAGCCAGACCATGGTGTCGGCTCCCTGCTCGGCGGTGCGGAGGATCGGGCCCATGATCTTGCCGAACAATGGGATGCCGGCGTCGACGCCGGCGGTGTCCACCCAGCCGGGGTGCATGGCGTGCATGACAACCTCGGGAGCCCACTGCGGGCCGAGGTAGGTCACCATCTCGACCTGGCCTCGCTTGGCCCTGGCATAGGCGACGGCGCCCCGGTAGTCGGTTTCGGACATCTCGATCTTGTCGAGGTCGAGCCCCTGGGTGTACATGCCGCCGGAGGACATGAACAGCACCCGGGCCCCACTGGTGAGGTGGGGTCGCAACAGGTTGGTGAGCAGGTAGGGGCCGAGCAGATGGGAGGAGAGCGTCAACTCGATCCCCTGCTCACCGGTGCGGTACTCGTCGGTGAGGGCGCCGGCGTTGTTGATCAGCATGTCGATCTCGGCGACATCGCTCGCCATCTGGTCGGCAAACGCGCGAATGCTCTCGAAATCGCCGGTGTCGAGGCTGCGCCCCACGGCGGTCCCCGGGCTGCCGGACTCGTTCAGCTCCTTGGCGGCCTCGTCGGCGCGCTCCTCACTGCGAGATGTCAGATAGACCTTGGCTCCTGTTGCCATCAGGCCGGCGACAGTGGCCCGCCCGATGCCGCTGGTGCCGCCGGTGACGATCGCCACCCGGCCCGTCAAGTCTGCATCGACCGGCGAGAGGTCGTACAGCTTGTCGCGGACGGTGAAGCCGATCCTGGAGAAACTGGCGACGATGGTGCCTTCCAGGGCGCTGTCGACCAGCGAGGCAGGAAGGGAGAGCTTGTTCATTCGAGACCCTTTGGTGGTTGGCTGGAGTATTTCACGTCTTAGATGTCTACCCCTTAGATGTCTACCCCGAACCGGCGGGCCTCCGAGCTAGGAGCGATGTGCGGTCACCACTGCGGTAGTTGTGGCCGCGATGGCCACCACTCCCCCGATCACGATGGCGTGCCCGTAGTCGCCGTCCAGCGCCATGACCCCGAGCACCGTTGGTACCGCCGCGACGGCAGCGCTCCCCAGGGCGGGCGCGATTGCGACGCGCCGTTCCGGGCTGGCAAGAGCGCCAGCCGCGCCCGCCAGCAACATCCCGGCCGGGATCGTCGCCCACTCAAATGGTGCATCGGCGATGCCGTCGAAGCCGGTGATCATCAGCAGAGCGATGAGCCCGGCGTAGAAGCCCACGACGTATCCCACAGCGGCCGCAAGCCCAACGCCAAACGTCCTCGCGGGTGAGATGTCGATGGTTGTTGTTGATTGATCAGTGGTCGTCATCGTTCCCCCTGTTCGATCACCCTGCCATTACCCAAAAGGCCCGAAGCAGAAACGTCTGGCTGTCCGCTGGGCGAAGGGCTGCTTGCGCAAATCGCCCCCTGTGGGGTACAGAAGACCCCCTACCCCCGCCTCCGCTGCGCTCCGGCGGCGGTACCTTCCCCCAGCCCTGCGGGCCGGGGGACTGACACGACCGGCCTGCCCTATCGGGCGGGGGTCTGGGGACGGGCGACGGGGGTCTGGGGACGGGCGACGGGCGACCGGCGACCGGCGTCCGGCGTCCGGCGTCCGGCGACCGCCTACCGCGTCGGGTTGTCTTCGAGCCAGGCGTAGAGGAGGGCGGCGTTGGCCTGGTGTTGTTCGTAGGTGTTAGCGAAGAGGGTTTCGCCGGTGTGCAGGTTGATGGTGACGTAGAACCACCAGCTCCCGGGAGGTGGGGATAGGAAGGCGTCGATGGACGCTTCGTCGGGGGCCGAGATCGGGGTGGGCGGCAGGCCGTTGTGCTCGTAGGAGTTGTACGGCTGGTTGGAGGCGCGCTCGGCAGCGGTGGTGAAGATGCGATCTTCGGGCACCGGATACAAGATGATCGAGTCCATCTGCAGCTTGCCGCCGCCGGCCAGCCGGTTCGCCAACACGCGCGCCACGCGGGGTTTCTCGGTCTGGTTGTAGGTCTCCTTCTCGATCACCGACGCCGCCGTCAGGACTCGACGCCACTGCGCTCGCGGAATCCCCCGCTGTTCGAGCTGTTCCACGCGCCGGTCCACCATCGCTTGGACGACGTCGGCGGCGGTAGCGCCCTCGGCGGGCTGGTAGGTCCCTGGGGCCAGCCAGCCCTCCGGGTTGCCGCCGGCCTCCGGGGGGAGATCCACTCCTCCGATGGCCGCCTCGACGGTCGCCGTCTCAAATCCGAACGCTGCCGCGATGTCGGCCGCCAGATGCTTGGTCAGCGCTCCACCGGGCGCAACGGTGTTCAAGCCCGGGGCCGGTTTGGGAACAAATGCGTAATCGCTGGGCGCCACGGAGGTCGTCGTCGGGGGTGGAACCGTGGTGGTGGTCGTCGGTGGACTCGTGGTTGTGGTCGACCCGACCGTCGTCGTGGTCGAAGGTGCAACGGTCGTCGTAGTGGGGGACGTCGTCGTTGTTGTGGACGGCTGGGCTGTGGCGGTTGAGGGAGCAGTTCCCGGTTGCGTCGTTGTGGTCTGCTCGGCCGCCAGCACCTGAGGCGCCTCGCGGTCGCCGCTTCGTCCGGCCACCAGGTAGACACCCGCTGCGAGAACGGCAAGGGCCAGCAGCCACGGAAGCAATCGTCGGTTCACATGCCCAATACTGCCGCGCGAAGGTGAGCAACGGATTGCCGAGCCCGCCCGGCAGCCCCTTTGGTAGGGTCGATCAGCCCGGCCGCGTGAACGACGGGGAGGTCTCGGGGGGCGGAGATGGATGCGAACAGCCGGCACAGCCCATCCGCATCGTCGGCCGCGCGGTTCGCCGTGGCCATGTTCACCGACATCGAGGGCTCGACCGCCTACTACACCCTGAAGGGCGACGAGGCCGGGCGCCGCAAGGTCCAGCTGCACGACGACCTGCTCCATCCGCTGGTGGCCGAGTGGGGCGGCGAGATCATCGCCCACACCGGCGACGGGATGCTGGCGATCTTCCCGCAAGGGCCCGATGCGTGCCGGGCCGCCATCGAGATGCAGCACGCCATCGCCGTCGCTAACAGGGATGTCGGCGACCGGATCGACCAGTTGCACGTCCGCATCGCCATCCACGCCGGGGTGGGGATCCGCGAGGAGCACACGATGTACGGGAACGTCATCAACGTGGCCTCCCGCATCGAGCAGCTGGCCGACGGCGACCAGATCATCATCTCCGACGCCGTCTACGCCACACTCGACGGCGCCCTGGCCGGCCGCTGTGCGTTCTTCGAGGAGCGGGGGCTGCGCGGTACCGACACCCTGCACCGCCTCTATGAACTGTTGTGGCGGCCCGAAGCACTGCTCGCCGCCCGGGAAGGGGGAACCCCTACTCCGGCGCGGGCGGCTTCGGCGGCAACCGGGCCCGCCATCGTGCATCTCGACCTGGAAGACGCCGACCAGCTGACGGTCCGATTCGCCGAATCGATCTCTTCCATCGTTAGCCGCTACGAAGCCCTGGTCGAGTCCGTGACCACCGAGTTCGAGGGCCGGGTGCTGGAGGCCGGACCGGGATCGTCGTTCCTGCAGTTCCCGTCCGCCGACGCCGCCGGCCGGGCGGCGGTGGCGCTGCTGCGGCGCATCGAGACCGAGCCGTGGGAGGCCGACTGGCCCGGGATCGGCACCCTCCTCACCCGCGCCGCCATCCATGTTGGCGACGGCACCGCCAGCCCGGAGGCCCTGGAGCGGGCCGCCCGGCTCAACTCGGCCGGGCACGGCGGGCAGATCCTGCTCACCGCCGCCGCCTACGACCAGGTAGCGGGCAGCCTGCCTGATTCGATCGAGATCCGGTCGTGGGGAGCCCGTCTGCTGCAGGACCACGAGCACGTCGAGACCGTGTTCGAGCTGGTGCCGACCGAACGGGCAGGACAGCTGCCGCCGCTGCGCACTCCGTCTCACCTCGACCCCGGCCGGCGAATCCGCTTCGCGTCGGACGCGCCGGCGGCGGACCCGGCTGCGCTTCTGGAACAACTGCGCGCCGACGACGGCCGGGCGGTGGTGTCCCCAGATGACCTGGCCGCCCTGGTCCGGCGCGACCCCGGGTCGTTCGACGAATACCGCCTGGCCCGACTGGTGCAATGGTCCCAACCCCGCTACCAGATCGACGCCCGCTTCGTCGAGCTGACCATGCTGGTCGACCAGGGTGAGGACAGCGACGGTGAGCGCTGGGGCACCGACAGCAGGCCGATCGAAAGCGTCGGCAAACTGCTGCGGGAGGTGCCCGACCCGGCCCTGGTCGTGCTGGGATCGCCCGGCGCCGGCAAGAGCACCGTGCTGCGCCGGCTGGAGCTGGAAGCCGCGCTGCGAGGCATCCAGGGGGGCGACGAGTCCGCTCCCATCACCCTCTACCTGCCGCTCAACCAGTACCGGTCGGGCGACGATCCGGCCGGGTGGGCGGCCGACATGTGGGAGAAGCGCGCCGGTGACCTCGCTCCGCTCGAAGAGCTCGTCGATGCCGGCCGGGTGCTGTTCCTCCTCGACGGCCTCAACGAGATGAACGCCGCCGGGCAGTCCGGCTACCGCTCGAGTGTGCGGGCCTGGAAGGACTTTGTGCACGCCACCACGTCGGGTGCGTGGGGCAACCGGTTCGTGTTCTCGTGCCGCAGCCTCGACTATTCCACTCCCCTGTCCTCCCCCACCCTGCGGGTACCGCAGGTACGCCTCGAGCCCCTCTCCAACAGCCAGGTCCGCCAATACCTGAAGCTGTACTCCCCTCGCCGCTGGGCCGAGATCTGGGAGCACATCGGAGGGACCGACCACATCGACATGTTCCGGTCGCCCTTCTTCCTCAAGCTGCTGGTCGATCAGGTGGAAGCGGAGGGCGCCATCCCCACCGGCCGGGCCGGGCTGTTCACCGGCTTCGTCCGCCAGGCCGTCAAGCGCGAGCTGGAGCGCGACAACCCGTTGTTCGACGATGAGGAACTGCTCACCGACCGGGACCGGCGCAGCGTGATCTCGTGGCGCTGGTCCTCCCCGGTGGAACTCCCCGACCGAGGAATCCTCCTTTCCGCCCTGGAGCGCCTCGCCTACCGCATGCAGGCCACGGTCGAGGGCGGCGACGGCTGGCTGGTGCAAACCGCCTACGACCGGGCGCTGGAGCTCATCGACCACCCTGCCGCCGAAGAGGTGATCTCGGCGGCGGAGGCGCTCGGGGTGCTCGACGAGCGTGAACTCACCGACGAGGTCACGTTCACTCACCAGCTGATCCAGGAGTATTTCGCCGCCCGGCACCTCACGGCGCAGCCGGAGATGGAGCGGCTCGTTCCGCCCTCCGCAATCCCGGTGCACGAAGAGCTGGCCGGACTCGGCCCGGCCGACCCACTCCCCCCGCTGCCCGGCACCGGCTGGGAGGAGACGGTGTTGATGGCGGCGCCGATGTCACCCGACCCGGGCCGCTTCATCGAGGAATTGGCTGAAGCCAACCTGGTACTGGCGGGCCGGTGCGCGGCGCTTCCCGAGTTGGCCGGTCTGCTCGAGCCCAAGATCCGGAACGATCTCGCCAACCGGCTATGGACGGACAGTCGCCGGCCCGACATCGACCTGCGCCGCCGCGTCGCCGCCGGCCTGGCCGTCGGCCACCTCGGCGGGCCCCGCTTCGAGCGCTGCACCGGGCCGTACGGGGAGTACTTGCTCCCGCCAATGGTGGAGGTCCCGGGTGGCGAGTATGTCATCGGGTCTGATGGGCCCTACGAGTACCGGGGCGTCCTCTACTACGAGGAGGTGCCGGCCGGGCCGGTGACCCTGCAGCCGTTTGCGCTCGGCAAGTTCGCCGTCACCAACCGGGAATGGGCGGGCTTCATCGCCGGTGACGGATATGAGGACGAGCGATTCTGGCCCGGGGACGAAGCCAAGGCGTGGCGCTCGGGCCGCGACACGGTGGTAAACGTGCGGCGCATGGCCCGCTTCTGGCGGGACCGCTTCCAGGCCGACCCCGAACTGGTTGAGGAGGAGTACCGCAGCGACCGCATGGAGCGGCCCATGTATGAGCTGTGGCTGCGTCGGATGAACATGACCGACGAGGAATTCGAGGCCCACCTGCGTGAGTACTACCCCGAGGGCCGCCGCACCGAGCCCCGCCACTGGCGCGACCCCCGGTTCAACAATCCCATGCAGCCGGTGATCGGGATCAGCTGGTTCGAGGCCCGGGCCTACACCCTGTGGCTGGCCGTGCAATCCGACCTGCCGTTCCGATTGCCGACCGAGGCCGAGTGGGAGGCCGCCGCGGCAGGCCGCCAGCGGCGGCGGTTCGCCTACGGCAACGAGTTCGACCCGCTGCGCGGCAACACGACCGAGACCCACGTGCGAGGTCCGACGCCGATCGGGGTCTTCCCCGACGGTGACACCCCGGAAGGCATCGCCGACCTATGCGGCAACACCTACGACCTCACCTCCAGCCTGTGGGGTGACGATCCCATCCAGACCAGCTGGCCCTACCCGTACGATCCCGACGACGGCCGCGAGAACGAAAACGCTCCCATCACGGTGAGCCGGGTGGGGATGGGCGGCGCCTGGTATCTCGGTGAGGTCCACGCCCGCACCACCTACCGGGGCCGCGACCGCTACGACCTCCGCCCCGACGAATGGCTCAACTTCCGCGGCTGCCGGGTGGCGGTGACGGTCTAGTCCCCCGTCCCCCGTCGCCCGTCCTATCGAACTCAGGGGTTGAGGAGCTCGATCTGGCAATCGATGGCGGGGGCTGAGGCGAGGCGGGTGTCTGCGGTCAGGAGTGGGGTGCCGGCGGCTTCGGCGAGGGCCACGTAGACGGCGTCATAGGGAGTGATCGAGGATCGCAACTCCCAGATCCGCGGAAGGAAGGGGGTGTGGGAGACCCGGGTCACCGGCAATTGCCGCAGCTGAACGATTGCCGTCGCCGCCAGGGCAGGGGGCACGGCCCCGCTTGCCTCCAGGCGTCGGATCGCGTTGGCTACCTCGATATCGACGAGGTAGGGGGCGAGGAGTTGTGGCTCTTGCGTCAGTCGCCCCCGGGCCGCTCTCCCGTGCGCGCTGCCACTGACGAGCGCCTCGACGAGCACCGAGGCGTCGACCACCGTCATGGGCGGTCGGTCCGGACGGCCTCCAGGATCGTGCTGCGATCTATGTCCGGCCGCTCCCCCGGCCAGCCATCGAGAACTTCGCCGACAGACTTGCGATGGGCCAGCGCTTCGAGTTCTTGCCGCAGGTAGGCGCTGAGCGACAGACCAGCCGCCGCCGCCTTGACCCGCAGGGCCCTATGGACATCATCGGATAAGTCCCGGATTTGGATCATCGCCATGACTCCACTGTACATGCATGGTTCATGCAGTGCATCCTATTCGCATGACACACACCGTACCGACGGGCTGTGGCACAAGTCCCGGTGGGCATCGGCCGATGGAATCCCGAGGACGCCGGGCCTGGAACCTAACGTGGGCCGTGGAGCGTCAGACCCCACAAGCGACAAGGGGACTGGATGGCGACAGCTACCAGCGGTCGGACAGCTACGCGAATTGGAGGCGCACTCGTCGTGTTCATCGTGCTCGCCCTCGTTGCCACCATGTGCACCTCATCGTCCGACGATCCCCCACCGAGCGGTGGTGGACCCGGCGGCTCCGGTGAGATCCTCGCCCTCGGCCCGCCCGGTGAGCCGCTGACGGTGCGCCTCAGCGCCGGGACCGCCCAGATCTTCGAGGACCCCGCGCCCATCTCCGTCGTCGATGGCGAACCGCTCGACGAGGACGCCGTCGCCGCCATCTTCGACCGCCTCCCCGAGTGGATGGTGCCCGCCGACGATCGGCTCGACTTCAACCGCCCCGCCGAGTCGCTCCGCCCGCCACTGGTCGGCGAGACCATCGACGTTCCCTTCCCGGCCGATCCGGGCGACCCCCCACCGGAGGTTCCCACCGGCCCACTGGAGGTGCTCCGCTTCCAGCCTGAGGGTGACGTCGACATCGCCCCGTTCATCAGCATCACCTTCAACCAGCCGATGGTCCCGCTCGCCACCTTCGACCAGCTCACCGAGCTCGATGTCCCCGTCACCGTCACTCCCGAGCTGCCGGGACGCTGGGAATGGATCGGCACCCGCACGCTCCGCTTCGAGCACGACCGCACGCTGTTCGATCGCCTCCCGATGGCCACGTCCTACCGGGTGGAGATCCCGGCCGGCACCACCTCGGAGACCGGCGGCCGCCTGGCAGAGACCGTGTCGTGGGAGTTCACCACTCCCCCGGTGCAGGTGCAGTCGTTCCAGCCGCAGGGCGACTCTCTCACCCTGGAGCCGGTCTTTCTGGTGGTGTTCGACCAGCGAGTCGACGCCGCCGCCGTGCTGGACACCATCACCCTGACCGCCGGCGGTGACCAGAAGGCCATCCGCCTCGCCACCGACGACGAGATCGCCGCCGACGACCGCATCGGCAACCGCACCGACGGGCTGCTGGAGAATCGCTGGCTGGCGTTCCGGGCCGTCGAGGCGTTCGAGCCCGACACCGCCCTGGCCATCCAGGTGGGACCGCAAACCCCCTCGGCGGAAGGCCCCCGGGTGTCCGACGGCAGCGAACGGTTCACCGCCCGCACCTACGCCCCGCTCGCCATCGACGATTTCTCGTGTCAGGGCAACGATCGGTGTGAACCGGGCCGCAGCCTGTGGATCAGCTTCAACAACCCGCTCGACCTCGACGCCTTCGACCCATCGATGATCCGCATCGAGCCCACCCTGGCCGGGATGAGCGTGTTTGCCGACTACGACTCGATCTCCATCCGCGGCGCCACCGTTGGAGGCACCACCTACCGGGTGACCGTCGACGCCGACCTGCCGGACGTCTTCGGCCAGACGCTGGGCGATGACGAACGGGTCGAGTTCGACATCGATGACGCCCGCCCGTACCTCGATCAGTTCCGGAACCGCCTCATCACCCTCGACCCGCTGGCCGACGAGCCCGCCCTGTCGGTCACGACGGTCAATCACGACGAGCTCCGGGTGCACCTCTTCTCAGTCGATCCGTCCGATTGGCCGTCGTACACGAATTACTGGGATAACCGCTGGAACAACCGGGAGCCCAGGCCCCTGCCGTCCGCCTGGGAGGAGGTGGCCGACTTCACGGTCGACACCAACGCCGACGAGAACGAGTTGACCGAGACCGCCATCGAGCTGGGCGAGGCCCTGGATGGCGCACCGGGCCACGTGATCGTGCTGGTCGAGCCGACCGGGGCGCTGGCCGCCCTCACCCCGAACGACAACGACTACTGGAGCAACCGCCCCACCCTGGTATGGGCGCAGGCCACCACGGTCGGGACCGACGTGTTCGAGGACAACGACCAGCTGGTCGCCTGGGCGACCGATTTGCGCTCCGGTCAGCCGCTGTCCGGCGTCGAGGTGTCCTTCTCCAACATCTCGGGGACCGCCACCACCAACGCCGACGGCCTGGCCACCTTCGACAAACCCTCGTCACGCAACAGCGGAGCCGGCCAGTTGATCGCCCGGCTGGGCGAGGACAGCACCATCTTCGATTCCGATTGGTACCGCTCCGACCAGACCGACCAGTCCGTCTGGTACGTGTTCGACGACCGCCAGATGTACCGCCCGGGCGAGACGGCCCGCTTCAAGGGCTGGGTGCGCCGCCTCACCACCAGCGCCGACGCCCAGCTGGCCGAGGTGGCCGCCAATGCGTCGGTCGGTTACCAGGTCAACGACTGGTTCGGCAACGAGATCGGCTCCGGGTCGGTCGACCTCAACGCCCTCGGCGGATTCGATTTCGCCGTCGAGATACCCCCCGGCGCCAACCTGGGGCAAGCCTGGGTCAACCTCTCGCTGGACGGTGCCTCCAACCTGCAGCGCTCCCACAGCCATACGTTCCAGATCCAGGAGTTCCGCCGACCCGAATTCGAAGTCAGCGCCCGCGCCGAGACGCCCGGCCCGTACGTGGTCGGCCGGCCCGCCACCGTGGCGGTCGACGCCGCCTACTTCTCCGGGGGCCCGCTCCCCGACGCCGAGGTCGAGTGGACGGTCACGACCCGCCAGGCCACCTACTCCCCGCCCAACTGGGACGACTTCACCTTCGGCGTGTGGATCCCGTGGTGGTACCGGGACGACTTCGGCGGCAACAGTTTCGGCGGCGGCGGGTTCGGGGCAGACGTCGCCTTCGACGAAGGGTTCGGCGGGGGCTTCGGTCCCACGTTCGATCCGGGGACGGTCGAGACCTTCGCCGGCCGCACCGACGGGAACGGTGCCCACTACCTCCGGATCGATTTCGACGGCGACGGGGAGGGCCTCCCCACCACCGTCTCATCCCAGGCCACCGTGTTCGACGTCAACCGCCAGGCCTGGGCCGACGGCGTCGACCTGCTGGTCCACCCCGCCGAGAACTATGTCGGCCTGCGCAGCGCCCGCACCTTCGTCAAGGCCGGTGAGCCGCTCTCGATCGAGGCGATCGTGACCGATATCGACGGTGCCGCTGTTGCCGGACGCCCGGTGACCATCACCGCCGGCCGGCTGGAGTGGCGGGTCGTCAACGGCGAGTGGCAGGAGATCGCAGTCGAGGCCCAAACCTGCACCGTGTCGTCGGCCGACGAGCCGCTGTCCTGTGAGTTCACCACCGACATCGGCGGCCAGTATCAGGTGGTCGCCGTGGTCGAGGATGCGGCCGGCCGCACCAGCCGCAGCGAGCTGACCCGCTGGGTGAGCGGCGGCACTCCCCGTCCGGAGCGCACCGTTACCCAGCAAGACGTGACCCTGATCCCCGACAAAGCCGAGTACGCCCCCGGCGACGTCGCCGAGATCCTGATCGACACGCCGTTCCTGCCCGCCGAAGGCCTGCTCACCATCAGTCGAAACGGCGTGGTCTCCCAGGAGCACTTCACGGTGGCCGCAGCCGGTACGGTGCTCACCGTCCCGATCGCCGACCAGCACATCCCGACGCTGCACGTCCAGGTTGACGTCGTCGGATCGACCGATCGGACCACCGACGCCGGTGAGCCCCTCTCCGACGCTCCGCCGCGCCCCGCCTTTGCTACCGGGAGCCTCACGTTGCAGGTGCCCCCGGTCAGCCGCACTCTCCAGGTGACGGCGACGCCGGCCGACCCGACAACCGAGCCGGGCAGCACCACCCGGGTCGATGTGACCGTCCGCGACGCCACTGGCGCCCCGGTTCCGGACGCCGAGCTGGCCCTGGTCGTCGTCGACGAGGCGGTCCTCGCCCTGACCAACTATCAGCTCCCAGATCCCCTCGACGTCTTCTACCGGCCCATCTGGTCCCAGCTCGGCACCCGCTACCTCCGCAGCACTATCGAGCTCGCCAACCCCGAGCGGTTCGCCTCGGACGGCGATTCCGCCGCCACGACCACCCTTGCCGGCGCCGGCGGCAGCGATTTCGCGACCGAGGAATCGGCCGACGGCGCCGCCCGTGCGATGGCCCCGGCCGGCCTGGGAGACGACGGCGAGTCGCCCATCGACGTGCGAAGCAACTTCGATGCGCTGGCCGTGTTCGAGCCGGAGGTCACCACCGCCGCCGACGGTACGGCCACCGTCGATATCCCGTTGCCCGACAACCTCACCCGCTATCGGGTGATGGTCGTCGCCGTCGACGGCGTCGACCGGTTTGGTTCGGCCGAATCCAACATCACCGCCCGCCTGCCGCTGATGGTCCGCCCGTCCGCTCCCCGGTTCCTCAACTTCGGCGACGTCTTCGAGCTGCCGGTCGTGCTCCAGAACCAGACCGACCAGGACCTGACCGTCGAGGTCGGCATCCAGACCGCCAACCTGACGCTGACCGATGGCGCCGGACGGCGGGTGACGGTGCCGGCCAACGACCGCATCGAGGTCCGGTTCCCGGCCGCCGCCGAGGACGTCGGGACCGCCCGCTTCCGGGTGGCGGCGGTGAGCGGCACCCTGGCCGATGCCGCCACCATCTCCCTCCCGGTGTACACGCCGGCCACCAGCGAGGCGTTCGCCACCTACGGCGTAGTCGACGACGGGGTAATCGCCCAGTCGATCCTGGCCCCCACCGCCGTGTTCCCGCAGTTCGGCGGGCTGGAGGTCAACACCTCATCAACCGCTCTGCAGGCCCTGACGGACGCCGTCATCTACTTGAACGACTATCGCTACGACAGCTCGGACGCGCTGGCCTCCCGCATCCTGGCGATTGCGGCCCTGAGGGACGTGCTGGATGCCTTCGACGCCGAAGGACTGCCGCCTGCCGCCGAACTGGACGCCCGGGTCGCCCAGGACATCGACGACCTGCTCGCCCTGCAGACCGACGTCGGCGGCTTCGCCATCTGGCGGCGCACCAACGAGACCATTCCCTATCACAGCATCCAGGCCACCCATGCCCTGGTCGAGGCCAAGGCCAACGGCTACGCCGTGCCGTCCGGCGGTCTGGAACGGGCGCTGTCTTACCTGCGCAATATCGAGCAGTTCTACCCGGCCGACTACTCCCAGCAGACCCGTGACAGCCTCAGCGCCTACGCCCTCCACGTCCGCAACGTGGCGGGCGACCGCGACACGGCCAAGGCCGGCCAGCTGTACTCGCGGGCCGGTGCCACGCTGGAACTGGACGCGCTGGCCTGGCTGTGGCCGGTGATCGGCGATGGCGCATCGGCCGCCGAGATCGAACGCACCTTCCAGAACCGGGTCACCGAGACCGCGGCGGCGGCCACCTTCACTACCGATTACGGCGAAGACGCCTACCTGCTGCTGCACTCGGACCGCCGCACCGACGGCATCGTCCTCGACGCCCTGATCCAGCAGGCCCCGGCCAGCGACCTGATCCCCAAGGTGGTCGCCGGGCTGCTCGGCAACCAGACCCGGGGCCGCTGGAACAACGTGCAGGAGAACGCCTTCATCCTGCTGGCGCTCAACAAGTATTTCGACACGTTCGAGGCTGCCACCCCCGACTTCGTGGCCCGCATCTGGCTGGGCGACCTGTACGCCGCCGAGCACGAGTTCGCCGGCCGCACCACCGATCGGGCGGAGACCATCGTCCCGATGGCCGACCTCATCGACCAGGCCACCGGCGGCGAGAGCCGGCTCGTCGTTCAGAAGGACGGCACCGGTCGCCTCTACTACCGGCTCGGCCTCCGCTACGCCCCCGACGACCTCGACCTCGATCCGCTCGACCGGGGCTTCGCGGTGCAGCGCAGCTACGAAGCCGTCGACGACCCGGGCGATGTGACTCGCGATGCCGACGGCACCTGGCAAATCAAGGCCGGCGCCGACGTCCGGGTCCGCCTCACCATGGTGGCCGACAGCCGCCGCACCCACGTCGCCCTGGTCGACCCCCTCCCCGCCGGACTAGAGCCCCTCAACCCGGCGCTGGCGGTGACCCCACCCATCCCGGCGGAGGAGTTCTCCGACGCCCCCCGGGTCACCTACTGGTGGTGGCAGTGGTACGAGCATCAGAACCTGCGCGACGACCGGGCCGAAGCCTTCAGCTCACTGCTCGGCGCCGGCACCTACGAGTACACCTACGTGGCGCGGGCCACCACTCCCGGGACCTTCGTCGTTCCCCCCACCAAGGCCGAAGAGATCTACGCCCCCGAGACCTTCGGCCGCTCCGGCTCCGACATGGTCATCGTGACATCAGGCTGACGAGCCCGCGGCGCCAGGGTCCTGCTCAGACAATTCGCCAACCACCTCCTCGAGCGATCGGATGGCAGCTGCCCGATCATCTTCGCTCAATCGGGCCTTGTCCACGGTGACCGAGAACCCGGAATGGGCGCGGTGGATAACACGGCCCTGGCGTTCCAGGTCGTCATAGATCCCGAGAACCCGATAGGTCGTTACCGGACGGGCGAATCCTTTGACGGTAATGGCCTGGGCTTCCTCGGCCATTACCCAGTCCTTCACCAGCGAGTACGTCTCGTGTGACAACAGGATGCCGCCGACGTCGGCCGCCGATTCCAGCCGAGACGCCAGATTCACTTCGCTCCCGATGATCGTGTAGTTCATCCGCTCCGGGCTCCCAAAGTTGCCAACCGTGCAATAGCCGGTGTTGATACCGATTCGGATTTCGAACGGACGTTCCACTCCTCGATCCCGCCACTCGCCTTGGAGCTGGCGGACCCTCCGCTGCATGTCGATCGCCATGCGCACACAGGCCTCCGCGTCCTCGGTGACCCCGCGGGTGTCTGGATCGCCGAAGTAGAGCACGATGGCATCACCGATGAATTTGTCGAACGTCGCTCCATGCTGCTCGGCGATGAGCGACATCTCGCCGAGATAATGGTTCAACAGGGCGGTGAGCTCCTCGGACTCGAGCTGATCGGTGATTTCGGTGAAACTGACCACGTCCGAAAAGAAGACCGTGAGCTTCTTGCGCGTCGAACGGATCTCCACGCGCTGCTCGCCACGGAAGATCCTCTCGTAGAGCTGAGGCGAGATGTACTTGCCAAGTTGTTCGGCGACACCGGCAAGCGTCTCCCGTTGCGTCTCGACAACCGAGTGGAGCTGGAGAGACCGGATCGCCGTCAGCCAATTCCACCGGATCGTCAGCACCACCCCGGCAACCTGGCCGATCCCGATCAGGAGCAAGACCCCCGGCGACAGAACGTCGTTCACCAGCACTCCGCCGAAGATGCCGAGGTACACGAGGACGCTCAATACGGCCGTGCCCCGCGGCACGGTGCCAAAGGTGCCAGCGGTGGCATATGAGAACGTCCCCATGGCGATAAACACGACCAGCGAGTCTGATCGGCTGTACTGACCCATCACGAGGAACGTGGCCAAACCCCAGGCCGCACCGCTCATCGCGAACTGGGCTTCGATGGCCCGGATGCGCCGGGGACTCACTCGCTCGGGCGGCGGCCGGTTGCGGAGCCGCCAGTAACTGCGAAGGGCCAGCAGCGACACGAGCGCTACTGCGGCCAGCGGGTACAGGGCGTAGCTGGCGACGAGACCGTCCCAATCGAGCACTACGAAGACCACTGCCGGCACGAGGTTTCCGATGACCGTCACCAAGGTGTGGTTGACCGCCTGCACGGACTGGGCAATTCGCAGAGCGGCAGCAACACGCTCGGGATCGAACTGTTCGGCGGGTGCCTCCAGCACCCCTTCGTCGCGATTGCCCATGCCAGCGAACCTACACGGGGCCCGTCGGCGACGACCTCAGAGCCGCGGGTGGCGCGACGTCCGACCCGTCTTTTTCGCAGGCGGGTGTGGTCGTTACCGGCCGGCCGGCTCGGGGGTGCGGACGAGGCGCCTGGTTCCAGCGACGGCGACTGCGGCGATCAGAACGAAGGCGGCAACATCGGGTGGCTGCGGTTGATTCGTCGTCTCCGTCGGGACGCCCGCTCCGGTCCGGTCCACCACGGCAATCGGCTGTTGCACGGGTTCACAAGACCCATTGAGGGACAACAGACAAATCACGGACTCGCCGTACGGACGCCTTGGAGCCGCTGCCACGTTCTGCACGTAGGCCTCGACCATGGCAGTGGCGCCGGCCGCGGCAGCACGGGGATCGTCGTCGCGGACGGCCACCGTGATGCGACCAGCCTCACCGTCGGTCTCGACCCGGAGGTGCCGGCGGAGGGACGCCGGATCGAACCGGCACCCGTCCGGGCAGAAAGTGGCGAGGGTCGGGTCTCTCCGATCGGTTGCTCCCAACAGAGCTGAAGCCACTGATGCCAGCCGGTCGGACAGGAGGAGATCACGTTCGATCTCAAGGTCGAGCATCGGGACCGGCTCCCCACGGGTCACTCGCCCGAGCAACCCCAGACCGACGACCAGCACCAGGCCGATGGCGATGGGCAGAACCATTCGGCGTGGTATCCGGATCAGGGGACGCACCCAGGCGGTGAGCTCGTGGTGGAGCGGCGGATCGAACCGGGCCGGCGTCCGGGGCACATCGGGAGTCTGGGGATCGACCGGGTCGAGTCCGGCGAGGCCAATAACGACCAGGGCCGCCGACGCCAGCAGACCCGAGACCTGGATCACGCCGAAGCCGGGATACCCGAAGCCGAGGTGATCGGCGGCCAGCGACACGATGATGCCGAACGCGCCTACGCCGACGAAGCTCCAACGCCGCGTCCGCCTGATGTCTGGTTCCATTCGCATCAGTATGCCAAAGGGCGCTAGCGCCGGACCCCGCCCCTCCTCCGGTCGGATCAGTTTGGTATGTTCCCGGGTAGCCCCACCGATCGGGGGGCTTCCGCAGCTGGAAGGGGGATTCCATGGCTGCAACTATCGACATGCGGGGCGAACGCGACTATCGCGCCGACCCTGCAACCGTGTTCGACTTCGTCGTCGACCCGCTCAACGACCCGATCTGGTGCCCGGCCGTCGACGGCTGCCAACAGATCACGGGAGACGGCCCGGCTCCGGGGGCCGTCTACCGCTGGGACCAGATCGTCGGGGAGGGCGACCATTTCCCGATGGACGTGACGCTGGACGTGGTCGACCGACCCAACCGGATCGAGTGGAGCGTCGACAACGACATGATGGGCTATCGGTCGGAGATGACATTCGAGCCGCTTCCCAACGGCGGCACCCGGGTCACCCAGCACAACCACACGACGGTGAAAGTAGCGCCCGACGAGATGTCCAGTCAGCTCCAAGAACAGGCCGTCGGCGTGATGAACCAGCAGTTCGACAACCTGGAGAAGGCGCTGGACTGATCCGGCTCAGAAGCCGGGGTCGCCCTTGCAAGCCACCAGGCGGGCAAGGGCGTAATCGCCGACGTCTACATCGCCTGCTTCGAGGACCTCTGAGTAGTAGACGATCCGCAACGACTCGAAGGCCCGGAGCAGCTCCTGGGGGTCGAGGCGGAATTCCGGCTGACTCGGTCCGACGACGTCGGCGGTCGATTTGAGGTGGTGTTCGACCAGCGCCCATCCGTCCGATGCCAGCCCATCGACGAGGCGCGGCCAAAGGTGGGGATTGCGATAGCGGATGTTGGTGACGAGCCGGAAGGCACCGGCCGGGATCTCGAAGTCGTCGAGCGACGAGACGTGCCAGCGCACGCCGAGTCCGCGCCGCTCCGACTCCTCCGTGGCCCGGGCGATGGCCACCTCCGAGATGTCGACTGCGTCCACCTCGAAGCCGGCCTCAGCGAGGCGCATGGCATTGCGACCGGTCCCGCACGCCACGACCAGGGCTCGACCCCGGGGCAGCCGGTCGAGCCACTCCTCCAGGAAGGGGCTGGGAGCGGTGCGGGGCACGTAGTCGCCTTCGGCGTAGCGACGGTTCCAGGCGGTGCGTTCGTCCACGGCCCCAGTATGGCCGGGCGGCCGCTGCCCTGTGGGCCATGCAGAACGGCGTCGTTTCCTAGGCCCCCACCACTGATCGACGGGAAATCGGCCCGGTAGCCCTCATGTCCTGCGGCTAGCTTGCCGACATAGAGGACCATGCATACCGAGGCGTCCTCCGACTCCGCCGCGGCCGGCCGCTAGGGGCGCCAGCCGTACATGCGCCGCGCCCTCTGGCTCGTTCCCGCCTTCGTCCTTCCGCTCCTGCTGCTGGGCGCTGGCAGCGCGTACTTCACGAGCGGGCCACCCGAGCAGACCGGCGGCGTGCTGCTGCGGTCGGAGACGACGCCACCGGCCCTCACCCGGCCGTCCCCGGAAGCCGCTCTGCCGGATCTCCCCGAAGCATCCACGGAGCTCGACCTTCTCAACTCGCTGGCACCCGGACCCGCCGGTGATCCCCTGACCACAACCGACGAGGCGCCGGACGGCGAGACCGACACCGACGACGACTCGCCGGCGACCACGACGAGCACCAGCACGACCGCCCCAACACCGGGCGCGGCTACAACGACGACCTCCCCTCCGACCCCGCCGACCACCAACGCGCCGACGACCACGACCAGCCCGCCGGCGACCGCTCCCCCGCCGCCTCCTCCGACCACGACCACAACGGCGCCACCCCCGCCCCCGCCACCCCAGACCGGAGGCACGCTGCGGCTGTGGGACACCGCCTGGCAAATCGCCGCCAAGGCCAACGACGGCGCCATGCAGGAATATGTCGACCGCCTCGCCAATGCCAGCGGGACCGGCGGCCAGAATCTGACCGGCTTCTGGTTCTCGGTGGTCAACATCAATCAGGACATCAACACCGGAAACGGGTTCGGTCACACGTTCGGGAACTTCTCCAATCCCAACACCGACTACCTGAACGATGTCGAACGGCTCATCGGCAAAGCGGCCGCCCGGGGCCTCAAGGTGGGCATCGTGGTCGCCTGGGACGGACCCAATCAGTTTTCGGTGGAGTCGGGCAAGCTCAACGCCGGCAACGCCTATCAATACGGCAACACCATCGCCAGCCGCTGGACCCGCCCCGACTTCTCGGGCCGGAGCGCCATCGACGCCTGGGTGATGGGGGGCGACACCACCGATGACTGCTGCGGCGGCGAACACGGCGCCATCTGGGCGGAGGTGGTGCGCGGCATCAAGGACGCCCAGGCCGCCAATGGGTTCAGCGGACCGCAGATCCTGTTTCACACCGCCCCCGGCCAGCACCTCAACTACGTCGGAGCCCCCTGGCTGGACGCCCACGCTCCCCAGACCGGGCATTGTGCGGACGCCAACACCGCGTCGAACTGGATGCAGGAGCTGGCCGCCACCGGGGCGCCGATCTGGGGCAACGGCGAGATGCGCTACGAGGGCATCACCTGGGCCTGCAACGGCAACAACCCCATCTCCCCCGAACAGGTGCGCGACGACGTCGTTGCCATGAAGAACCTCGGGGTGATGGGCAACTTCGTGTACGGCTTCGATCCCCGCTGGAACGCCTCCACCCCGGGAAGCACCGGGATGTCGGCCTCCGGTGTCTCCGCCGGCCTCCAGCTCATCCTCGACACCCCCGGCCTCATCCGACCCCGCTGAGTTCCTGCTCTAGGACCAGCCAAGCTCTTGAAGCCGGGCGTCCGAAATACCGAAATGGTGCCCGACTTCGTGGATCACGGTCGTGGCGATCCGGTCCCGCAACGCATCTTCGGTACTGGTGATCCGGCAGTGCGGGCCCTGGAAGATCGTGATGCGGTCGGGCATGACCGCGTGATAGGACAGCGGGCCCCGGCGGGTCAGATCGACTCCCTCATACAGGCCAAGGAGCATGCCGCGGTGGGTGCGCTGCTGGCGAGCATTCGGCCAGGCCTGCACGACGACGGCGACGTTCTCCATGTATTCGGCCAGTTCGTCGGGAATGGAGTCGAGGGCCTCGGCCACCAATTCCTCGAACCGTTCCCGGGAGATTCGTATCGGCATGAGGCAACGCTACGCAGAGACGAGTTCAACCGTACAAAGCGAAAGCCGACCCGGTAGTGATACCGGGCCGGCTTTCGTGTCTCTGGGTTGTTCCTAGCCGGCTTCGATCCCGAGCTCTTCGAAGATTCGAAGCTTCTCGGAGACAAACACGTCGTGGCTGACCCGCTTGGCCTCGTATCCGGCACTGAGCTCTGCGAACTCCGCCATCAATTCGGCTTCCGTGCCCGCCGACAGAGCGGAGTCGTCCTCCGCTCGCTCGGCCCGCTTGGCTTCCTTGGCCGCCCGCTTTGCCAGCCGGGATCGCTCCCGGGCTCGCTTGGCGGCGGCTTCGCCCCCGCCCCTACCCACTGGTGGTAGCGGACGAGGTCAGACTGCCGCAGGTGTGCAACCGGCTAGTTGCAACCTGAATCAGCGGGAGCGTTCCTGGGCGATGTTGACCTTGAGGCTGCGTCCTTCGACGTCGGCGCCGTTGAGCGAGCTGATCGCCTTCTGGGCGGCGTCGGACGAGGCCATCTCAACGAAACCGAAACCGCGCGAGCGGCCGGTGTCACGGTCGGTGATCACCTGGGCCTTGGTGACTTCGCCGTGCTCGGCGAAGAGGCGCTCCAGGTCGTCGGTGTTGGTCGAGAAGGAGAGGTTTCCTACATAGATGTTGGTGGACATTGCGTGCTCCTTTGAGCTGAACCGTCGATGACACCCAGCAACCAAGCACCCGGATCCGGGATCGAGACGACCCCACAACCGAACAACTTCGCAGCAACCCGACGGAACGACAGAAGCACAGCGAGGTGAAGCACGATAACCGTGCGTGCGCCCACTCTAGCCGGATTGCAGCGGATACCAGCGTGGCTTATCCCGCGTGTCGACGTCGACACCGCGAGCGAGCTCTTCAGGCGAGAGCGGTCCGCACCGTCTGATGGATTCTGTCGACCGTCGGGATGCTCATGTCTTCCAGCGACTCGGCTGCGGGGAGCGGGATGTGGGGAGTCGTGATCCGCACCACCGGCCCATCGAGGTTCCAGAAGGCCTCGTCGGCCACGATCGATGCCAATTCGGCCCCCCAGCCGCACAGTCGGGGATTCTCTTCTACGGTGATGAACCGACCGGTCTTCTCAACCGAGGCCAGCAGCGTGCGGGTGTCGAGGGGCACCAGTGACCGTACGTCGATGACTTCCGCGGAGATGCCCTCCTCAGCCAAACGGTCGGCAGCCTCGAGGGCTCGTGGGACCATCAGCGCCAGGGCGGCGATGGTGCAGTCGGTCCCCTCCCGTCGTACGACGGCCTCACCCAGGCGATCGACGACGTCCTCGTCTGGCACATCGGCTTTGGTGCCGAGGAGGGATTTATGCTCGAAGAAGACCACCGGATCGGGGTCCCTGACCGAGGCCGCCATCAAGCCAACCACATCGGCAGGCGTGGACGGCGCAACCACTTTCAAGCCCGGAATCATCATGCACCAGTTCTCCACGCTCTGGCTGTGCTGGGCGCCAAAGCGGGCTCCCCCGCCGTTGGCGGTCCGGATCACAACCGGGACGCTCACCTGGCCCCCCGTCATGTAGCGGCTCTTCGCCATCTCGTTTGCGACGATGTCCCAGCACACCGCCAGGAAATCGGAGAACATGATCTCGGCGATGACGGGAATTCCGGTCATCGCAGCTCCCATGGCTGCCCCGAGAATGGCCTGCTCGGATATCGGCGTGTCGCGAACCCGGTCCGGTCCGAACTCGTCGATCAATCCGACCGTCGTCTTGAAGACTCCGCCCGCTGCGGCAACGTCCTCTCCGAGCATCACGAGCCTCGGGTCGCGACGCATCTCCTGAGCGATCCCGCGCGCCACGGCTTCCCGGTAGGTCAGTTCCGCCATGCGGAACCCCCGTCGGCCCACACGTCTGTCAACAGCGAGGCCTCATCAGGAAAGTCGCCGCTCTTGGCGAACTCGGTTGCCGCCTCGACCTCCCCGGCCACGGACTGTTGGATGGATGCGAGGTCCCCCTCACCAACTCCCAGGCCCAGGAGCCGTTGGTGGTACATGGGGATGGGATCCCGCTCGAGCCACGCCTCCACTTCGGCCTCAGGCCGGTACTTGCCGGGGTCGGCCCGGCTGTGACCGCCGTGGCGGTAGGTCACGGCCTCGATCAGGGACGGCCCGCCACCGCGGCGGGCGCGTTCGATGGCGGCCCGTGCCGCCGTGAAGACCGCGTCGGGATCGTTCCCGTCGATCACAATCCCCTCGAGCCCGTAGGCGGGACCGCGGTCGGCGGCCGGGTTGGGAACCGCCGATACGACATCGATCGGGGTGTATTCCATGTACAGGTTGTTCTCGCATACGAACACCACCGGCAGGTTCCACACGACGGCGAAGTTGAGGGCCTCGTGGAAGGCACCGATGTTGGTGGTCCCGTCGCCGAAGAACGACACGGCGACCTGATCCGTGCCTCGCATCTGGGCACTCCAGGCAGCCCCGTTGGCAATACACAAATGAGCACCGATGATGGCGTAACTGCCCATCATGCCGTGCTCGACCGACGTCAGGTGCATCGACCCGCCCTTGCCCTGGAGGATGCCGTTTTCCCTTCCGAGCAGCTCAGCCATCACCGGACCCGGCGGCGCTCCCCGGGCAAGTGTGTGGGCATGGCCGCGATAGGTCGCAAACGTGTAGTCGTCGGGCCGGAGCGCTGCGCCGAAGCCCGTCGCGATCGCCTCCATTCCCAACGAAAGGTGGCTCGTTCCCTTAACCAGGTTCTGCATGAACAGGTCGTAAGCGCGCTTCTCGAACTGGCGGAGGAGCAGTTGCATCTCGTACATCTCGACCCGCGTCTCCAACGGGATGTCGAGGTCGCGGTTGGCGTCGTCGACGGGATCGGGCAGACGGGCGGGCCGCTGCGAATAGTCATAGGCCTGGGGAGCTTCCACGTCATGGCTCCTTTGTTGCGACGGTGGGATCCGGTGCCCTCGCCGAACTGAGATTCGTCGCATCGTAATCGTGCGAGATGCCGTCCCCGACCCGCAACCCGACGACCCCCGTGGGGGACTGCGGAAGCGCCCCGACCGTAGGATGGGCGCCACCGTCGACGAGGAGCACCATGGGGAACGTCACCCTTGTAACCGGCGCAGGGTCCGGAATCGGAGCCGCGACATGCGCCGTTCTCGCTGCTCGCGGCGACGCCGTGGCGTGCGTCGACCTCGATGGGGAAAGCGCCGAACGGACCGCCGCCGCTCTCGACGGCAGCATCGCGCTGGCGGCAGATGTCACCGACCAGGCTGAGGTCGAGCGGGCCGTGTCGGCGACCGCCGAGCGGTTTGGTTCGATCAACAACATCGTCACATGTGCAGGGATAGAAATCGGCGGCCATGCGCTCGACGTCGAGGTAGATGCGTTCCGACAGGTGGTCGATGTCAACCTCACCGGCAGCTTTTTGACCGCACAGGCAGCCGCCCGAAACATGCGGGCGGCAGGACACGGCGGAGCGATCGTGCTGATCGGGTCGCTCAACTCACACGTGGCCCTGCCGTCGGCGTCCGCATACTGCGCTTCGAAAGGGGGCGTGCTGATGCTCGGCAAGTCGCTGGCCCTCGATCTGGCGCCGCTGGGCATTCGCGTCAACGTCATCGGGCCGGGCGTGACCGACACCCCGATGAGCGCCGGCAGCCTCGCCGATCCGGAACGGTCCGCCGAGTTCATGGCGCACATACCACTCCGACGCCCTGCTGAACCGGCCGAAATCGCACGGGTAGCGGCGTTTCTCACTTCGGACGATTCGAGCTACATGACAGGCGCATTCGTCCCGGTCGATGGCGGATGGCTGGCCAGCTGACGCTCACCCGGCCATCCCGACGTCCACCACATACCGCTTGCCACCTGTTCCGTGCTCCTCGATATGGGCGAGAACGGATGGGACATCCTCGAGCGCCACGGTCGGCCCGACCAGCGGACTGAGGTCCAGCCGCCCGCCCAGGTAGAGAGCGTTGCCGACCAGGAAGTCCCGGCGGGTGAATCCGAAGGTCGTGATCAGGGAGATCTCTCGTCGCACGAACTGGGCGAGATAGCTGTCGAAGGAGATAGCCGTTGGGCCGTCACAGATGCCCATCATCATCGCCTTGCCTCCGGGCCGGAGTGCGGCGATGACTGTCTCGACACTCGAGAGATGGCCGGCGGTCTCGAATGCGATGTCGAACCCGTGCGGAGTCTCTCCTGCCTCGCTCATCGCGGTGGCGGCATCGGTCGGTGTCATGTCGCCGACGTTGACCGTCGCATCCACCCACGGCTCCACCGCCGCCAGCTGCTCATCGCTGACGTCGGCGGCGACGATGGTCGTAGCCCCGTAGGCCTTAGCGACCTGGCACACGGTGAAGCCGATACTGCCAACGCCGCTCACCGCCACCCGGGCGCCCGACGTGACTCCGACCCGTGTCACGGCGTGCACGGCGGCGGGTAGCGCTGAACTCAGCATCACCGCCTCGGCGATCGGGATATCGGACGGCAGCGGAAACAGGTTCGACTCCGGGACCAGCGAATACTCGGCGAAACCTCCGTCGAGGTCGATTCCGAGATGACGCATCCACGGGCAAACGCTGTCTTCGCCGCGAATGCACCATTCACACACACCGCAGCCGACCACGGCATCGGCAACGACGAGCGTTCCCGCCGGTGGGCTGGCCGGCGAGCCGGCTTCCACGATCTCACCGACGATCTCGTGACCAAGAATTCTCGGGAGGCCTCCGGTGTCGAGCATTCCCTTGACCATCTGCGTGTGGAAGAGCCCGGCCGCCGATGCGATCGTCCGTACCAGTGCCCAGCCTTCTGGCACCTCGGGCACCGGGATGTCGGCGATTTCCTGGGTGCCCTCCCCCACCATGAGCAGCGCTTGCATATCAGCTCCCTATCCCTCGAAGGCCCGTCGGCCGCGGCCAACGGCGTGTTGTTCGGCCGGCCGCCGTCCAGGGGCGTCAGTCGATGGCGTCCGCCGTGTCGATTTCCCAGATCAACTCTGAATACAGATCGCCGCCCGGCACCCAGTGCTTCCGGGAGTAGCGGGCGTTGGGGTTGTAGGCCTTGATGATGTACTCGTCGAGATCGCAGTAGTTCGAGGAGTAGTCGGTGTCCGGCGAGTTGTCGCGCAAGTAGTCACCGATGGGACAGTTCAGTCGCAGCACGTACTTGACCATGTTGCCGCTGTCGTCGAAGTACTTCTCTGTGTCGAGCTTGGGTGACCATTGGAAGTACGACCAGAATTCGTTGAAGAAGTTGCCGAGGCTGAGCGGGAGTCCTTTTGCCCGGACCTTCTCGGCCATCATCGTGCCCATCTCTTCGCCCTGGCGGCGGCGGGCCCGGTTGACGGCTGCCCGACCCTCGTCGTGACCCATTTCGGTTTCGAACGCAGAGGCCATGACCGAGAAGATCTTGGTCTTGGCATGGAACTCGGGCTCGTTGGCGTCCCATCCCTGCTGGATCGGGTCGGTGGCCGACACCTCCCGATACTTCTCCATGTACCGTTGCTGACCCTCGAGGTCGCGCTCGACGGTGGTGCGAGCGTGGGGGTCGCCCTTGACGTCCTGAACGGCATCGGCGAGCTCTTTGAGCTCCGGATGGGCCACTTCGACCTTGTCGTATTCGGTCACAGCCATTGCTTCTCCCGGCTTTCGACGAACTGCAGCGGGCGTTCTCAGTACCCGTCAGTACCGACTTTAGCGGGTGGAGGCGAGCTCGCACCAGCGCGTGCCCGGTCGACGGTGACCGCCATGACCCCGCCGATGACGATTACCAGGCCAAGCCACTGGGATAGGGAGAACACTTCGGTGAACACGAGGTACGCCCAGAGGATGGTGCCGGCCGGCTGGAGCACGAGCAGCATCGAGGCTTCCCACGCCTCAATCAAGGGCAGGCTCGATGTGATCAACAACCAGCCGGTCACCTGCGCACCGAGGGCCAGCAGAAGGAGCCACCCGTGGGCGGGCCACGACAGGGCCAGCGTGAAGCCGCTATCCAGCGGGGCGAGGAGAAGCGATCCGACGGCCGCGCCGGTCGTGGCATCCAGAAGCAGATCCACGGGTGAGGCTCCGGACGTTCCTGCGCCGCGCAACAGGAGAACGTACGAGGTGTAGAGCACCGCGGTGAGCAGGCCGAAGAACACGCCAATCACCGGATCGTCTCCGTGGGCGTCGCTGCTCCCAAATCCGGAGATCAGGACAACGCCGATCAATACGACCGGGGTGGCGGCCAGTGCCAGCACGGTTGGTTTTTGTCGGAGGAGGAGCCATCCGGCAGCCATGGTGGTGACCACATGCACGCTGCCGACGACGGTGGCCAGCCCGGCACCGATCAGCTCGATGGCGACGTGCCAGGCCGCCAGATCTGCGGCAAGAGCGAACCCGGCAGTGACGGCGAGCACCCGCTGGCGCTTCGACCGGGTGTCGCTGCGTCGCATGACCCCCCTCAGCACGAGCAGGATGGGAATGGCATAAGCGGTTCGGAAGAACGCCACCGTGATGGGAGAGCCATCTGACAGCCGTACGAGGATGGCGCTGAACGAGATGATGGCCACACCGAGGCCCATCCGCCAGCGCACCATGGTCATCGTGATTGCCTCCCCCGGGTTACTGCCAGCTCGACCCCGTCTGAAACAGCTCCAGAACGAGGCCGCCGACCTCCCGGGTGTCGAAGTATGCGAAGTGGCCACCGTCGTCCAGCCACCCTTCGGAGATCACGGTGTAGCCGAGGCCGGTGAGTTCCTCTTTGTCGCGTTCGAGGTCATCGGTGAATGCGCAGAGATGGACGATGCCCTCGCCGTGTCGCTCCAGAAACTCGGCTTGGATCGAATTGCCGGACACCGGCTGCATCAACTCGAACTCAATGCTGCCCATCTTGGCAAGGGTGCCGCGCACCTCGACATCGGGCGCCGGCTCACCGTAGATCTCCCGGCGCAAGGTGTGGGCCGAGGGACCCTCCTCGAACGGTCCGATGCCGATGCGCTCGTAGAACGCCTTCGCACGATCGAGGTCCCGGACGACCACACCGACCTGGTAGGTACGGTCCCACAGCGTGCTGCGCGCTTGCGACTGCTCTTCGCTCATGACATCCCTCCGCCGCCTCGATTCCCGGGAGAGTTCGACACTGCTCCCCTGTGCTCTGCACCCGATCGGTACTTGCGGGTACCCTAACGGACGGACATTCTGCGAGCGGAGCGGCCCAATCGGCGGAGGCCCCATGAACACGAACTCTCTATCGGACGGCGGCGGATCGGCAGCCGGGACGGCGGAAGATCAGCTGGAGATCGCCGCACTGCTCAACCGATACGCCTACCACTTCGACCGCAACGAGCCCGACCTGGTCGCCGAGCTGTTCACCGACGACGCCGTCATCGACTACGGCCCGGAGTTCCCGGCGATCCGGGGCCGGGACGAAATTCCCGGCCGGATCCGCCCGGGTCTCGACACCGTGTTCGAAGCAACCAGTCATCACATCAGCAACGCCCAAGTTGCATTCACCTCGGCCACCGCCGCCTCCCTCCATGCGTACGTATACGCCTGGCACCGGTATCTCGACCGGTCGGCCGACGGGCACCTGTGGGGTCGCTATCAGGTCGAGTGTCGGCGCACGGAGGACGGTTGGAAGATGACGGCGCTCACCCTCAGAACCGTCGCCACCACGGACTTTCACCGCGAACGAACCCACCCGGCCGAGCGGCGACCGGCCGGCTCGACCCCTGCGAGCTAGCGTCCCGCGTCATGGCAGTGGAGCACGAGCACGGTATGCGCCACCAGGACACAGCCGGCCTGGTCCGTACGTCGATCCTCGATACCACCTACGACCTGCTGATCAGCCGGGGATATGCGGACGTCACCACCGACGACATTGCCGCAGCCGCCAAGGTGAGCAAGGCCACCATCTATCGCCACTGGCGCACCAAACAGGAGTTGGTCGTAGCGGCAGCCCGCAAGCACTTCGGAGACGTGGAAGCACCCACACTGGACTCGTTCGCCGACGAAATCGGCTGGATCCTCGAGCATCGCTCGCGGGACTATCGCGAACCCGGAACCCTGCGGCTGGTCGGAAGCCTGGTCGGCGCCGCCACCACCGATCCGCAGCTGCAGGCACTCTTCGCCGAGTGGGTGGAGCAACTGAGCCGTGCGGTCCGAAGTGTCATCCAGCGTGGCATTGCCCGCGGGGACGTGCGACCCGACGTCGATATCCTCGCACTGGAGACACTGGTCGCCGGGGTGGTGGCCAGAGCCGTGGTTGCCCAGCACAGTTTCACCTCAGCCACTGTCGAGAGCCTCGTCGAAATGATCTCGACGGCCGCAGCACCAGAGGCGTGAGCCACCGTCGAGTTCCTGCACTTGATAAAGTCACAGCGAATCGCCACCAACGGACAGGGAACCAGCGTGAACACGCGCCTACGACGCGTACTGAGCCGTACTCCCCATCACAGCAGCAATGTGGAGCCGGCCGGAGGTGGCGTGTCGCCGTGAAGACGGTCCTGATGACGGGTCTGGGTGCGCTCGGCCGCGGCGCGCTCGAGTTCCTTGCCCGGTCCCCGGAAATCGATCGCATCATCACCGTAAAGCGTTCGCCCTGGGATGGTCCCTCCCGCACCAACCTGACCATGATCGGCGCGGTCTTTCAGGGTCATGCCAAGCGCTGGGAACACCACCAGTTAGACCTGGCCGACACCGATCGGCTCGCCCGACTGCTTGCGGAAACCCGCCCCGACGCAATCCTGCATTCGGCCACGGTGCAGTCTCCCCGCCGGTTGATGAACGCCCGGGTGGCGCCCGATGTTCGGGCCGTGCTGCGCCAGGCCCGGTTCGGGATGTGGCTCCCCTGGCATCTCCTCCCTGGCATGCAATTGATGGAAGCGGTGGTGGCGGCAGGCGTCGACACCCGCATCGTCAACGCCTCTTTTCCGGACGTGGTCAATCCAGTGTTGTGGCGGCACTTCGGCCGCGGCCCGGTGGCAGGGGCCGGGAACGTCGAGGTGTGCGTTGCCCAGATCACTCGTTATCTGGTCGACGTGGCAAACGCCGTCCCCGAAGACTTCGAGGTGTCGCTGGTGGGTTCACATGCGCTGCTGAGTCATGGGACGGACGTGCCCCATCACTTGCATATCGAGCTCGCCGGCCGCGATGTGACCGGGGATCACCCACTGGAGACGATGCTCGCCTGGCCCGAGCCGATCGACTGGTCGCGGGTGGACGAGTTTTCGCTCTTCGCAGCTTCGGCCGTCAAGAACGTACTGGCCCTCATCGGGGATCGAACGGTCCGCACCCACATCTCAGGCCCAAACGGCCTGCCCGGCGGCTACCCGGTCCAGGTCGATGGCGGTGGCATCGAGCTCGACCTACCGGCCGGCCTCGATACCGACGCCGCAATCGCACTCAACCAGGACGCCGCTCGCTGGGATGGGATCGAAGAGATCCAGTCCGACGCCACCGTCGTCTACACGGAATCCGCCCAGGCCGCCATGGATCAGCTCGGCCTGCCGGGAGACTCCGTTGCTAGCGACCAGATAGCCGACCGGGCGGCCCAGCTGTCGAAACTCTTTGAACGACTCACGACTATGGAGGGCATCGATGCCTGAGTTCAATCGCAAACCGCTGGCGGGGCTGTTCCCGCTGGTTCCCCTCAGTCTGGATGCTGACGAGGAGGTCGACCTCGAGGGAGTGAGACACAGCATCGGCCTGCTGGCCGAGGCGGGAGTCCCGGGCTGCATCGTGTTCGGGTCGATGGGCCAGATGACCAACGTCGCAGAAAACGAGTTCAATGCCGTATGTGACGCCGCAGTCGAGGCGGCCGCTGCGGCCGACATGGCGGTGGTGATCGGCAGCACCGCGGCCTATCAGCGGGAGGCGGTCCGCCGGGCCCGCTATGCGGAGCAAGCCGGAGCCGACGGATCGATGCTGGCGGCCCCGTATGCGCTCCCGGTGACGCCGGAGTGGGCCATGAATTTCTTCGTCGAGGTTGCCGAGTCACTCGACGGCGAAATGGCGCTGATGCTGTACAACTATGGGCCGCTCAATGGAGTGAACATCACTCCCCGCATGTGGGAACGACTCCTCGAGATCGACAACATCAAGTCGATCAAGGAATCCAACACCGCTCTCCCGCACTTCGACGAAGTGCTGCTCACGATCGCCGATCGAGTCAACGTATTCTCCGGCAACGACCCGGCGTTCTTCCACGCCTCGATGCTCGGCGCAGCCGGGGCGACCGGAATCTTCAGCTGGGCAGGCCTCAAGGCCGGCAACCGATTCATCGAGGAGTGCCGCAGCGGTAATCACGACGACCCGTGGGTGCAGAACGCCTTCGCCGCCTTGCAGCACCTGTCGGCCTCCATCCGACGGCCCGACATGCCGTCAATGCTCTCCCACGAACACGGCTACCTCAATACCCTGTCGGAGATGGGGGGCGCCCGGCCCGGTGCTCCCCGCAAGCCGTACCGACCCATACCGGAGGGGGCGGTGGCGGAGATACGCAAGGCGGCGGCCGGCTTGCAGGCGCTGGATGAGCCGCTGTGACAGACCGGGACCGCGCACCCGGCGAGATCCTCGTCGTCTCGAGACAGGAGGTCGAAGAACTCCTGACACCCGCCGAGTGCCTCAACCGGGTGCTCGACACCTTCCGGTGGGTGGGTGCCGGCGAGGTGGAGCAAACCAACCCGGTGAACCTCTACGTGCACGATCGCCTCGGCCCGGAGCCGGAGTTCGGACACGGTGTGGTGCAAGCGTTCCCGGCGATGATCCGTCCCCTCGAACGGGCCGCGGTGAAGTGGCTGGGCTCGTATCGGCAGAATCCACGCCGGGGGCTCCCCGCCATCTCAGCCCTCGACCTGGTGACCGACATCGAAACCGGCATGCCGCTGGCGCTGGTCGACGGGACATCGGTCACGAACATGCGGACCGGCGGGCACGCCGCCGTCGGAGCCAAATACCTCGCCCGGCCTGATTCCGGGTCCGTCGCCGTCATCGGGTGCGGCAACGAGGGTCGCACGCACGTGCGTGCCCTCAACGAGCTGTTCTCCCTCTCGACTGTCGTCGCCTTCGACACCCAACAAGGCGCTGCCGAGAGGTTCGCCGCCGAGATCGGAGATCTGCTCGGGGTACCCGTCGCAATCGCCGACAGCGTCGAGAGCGCGGTGGCCGACGTTGACATCGTGTGCGTCGTGACCACCGCGCCTCAGCCCGTCCTCATGGAGGAATGGGTGCAGCCGGGAACGCACGTGTGCGCCGCCACCGGGTTTCGGGATGTCGACAAGGCCTGCGCGACGCGCTTCGAGAAGTGGGCCGTCGGCTGGTACGGACGGGATCTGGAATGGATCGAAGGACCGGAGGTGGGGCGGCTCGGCGGCCTGCAGCCGGGCGACCTCTCCGCGGCCGACATCTACGCCGATATCGCCACTGAGCTGATGCCCGGGACGAAGCCCGGTCGTGAAGCCGCCGACGAACGCACGATCATGACCCACATGGGAATGCCCGCACTCGACGCCGCGGTCGCCGCCCTGGTCTACGACCTGGCACTGGCCGCCAACGCCGGGACCTGGATTACGGTGTTCTGATGGCGGTCGACATCGACACCGAAGCACTCGAATCCGCATTGGGCGAGATTCGACCTGCCCTGCAAGCCGACGGGGGCGACCTGGTCTTGCGCGGTGTCACTGCCGACGGAGTGGTCAGCGTCGAGTTGATGGGCGCATGCGGAACCTGCCCGTTGTCGATGATGACGATGGTGGCGGGCATCGAGATGATCGTGATGAAACGGGTGCCGGGCGTGGCCGGCGTCGTGGCGCACTCCCCACTGCTCCCCGATGTGCTCGGCATCGAGGAGTCGACGGCCTAGGCAGTCGGGCGCCTCACCACCGCATCGATTTGCACCGTGGCACCCTTCCACAGAAAGGCCGCACCGAAGCTGGTCCGGGCCGGATACGGTGTGGGGAACCGTTCGGCGTAGATCCGGTTCATCGCATCGAGATCGTCTTCAACAACGAATTGCACGCACGTGTGGACCACATCGGCCAACGTCACGCCGGCCTCGTCCAGAATCGCCTCCAGATTGCTGATCGCCTGATGGAATTCGGGTTCGAACCCTCCGTCGACGAAGGCGCCGCTCTGGGGATCGCGGCCGATTTGGCCGGTCACCCACATGTGGTCCCCGTCGATCCGCACATGGGGATAGGGCCCCCGGGGCTCCGGAGCTGATTCTGTCGTGATTGCGTCCATGATTTGCCTCCTCAGGCGATACTCGATCGCATGCGTTGCAGCGTGCGATCCGGACCATCGTCCGACCCCCAGTCGACTTCGATGATCACCTCGTCGACCCCAACTCGGGCCAACCCGGGGAGGGCCCGAACCACTGAATCTTGCGGCCCGGTCAGCCGGACGACCACCCGACCTGCCGAGCGGCCTTCGTCGGCGGCCGCCGAGCGCATCAACGCCAGTCGTTCCTCCAGGGTCGAGTAGTCGACTGCGTCGGCGTTCTGAAACGCCAGCCATCCGTCTGCGAGCCGACCTGCCCGGCGCACCGCAGCCTTGGACATACCCCCGACCAGGATGGGCGGGGGTGCCGCCGGGGTGGGGAACATCAGCAGACCGCCGGGAAGGTCATAGTGCTCTGACTGCCGTGGCTCGGGCCGACCCGTCCAGCACGAACGAAGAATCTCGATCCATTCATTCAGTCGAGCGCCCCGGGTGTCGTACGGCACACCGAGCGCCTCGAACTCCTCGGCGGCCCAGCCGACCCCGGCGCCGAAGATCAGACGGCCACCGCTCAGCTGGTCGATGTTGGCGAACGCCCTGGCCGTCTCCAGCGGGTGCCGGT
>JABDLU010000002.1 GCA_013002865.1 Acidimicrobiia bacterium | reverse complement strand
TCGCCCACTTCGAAGATGTCGAAGGCCGGGTCGTGCACGGTCACTCCCAGCGGAGTGAACGGCTGGCCACCGGTGAGGTTCTCCACCGTCACCGTATAGGTCATCAGCATTTCCGGCTCAGGGGGAGGCGGCAGCTCGGTGGATCCGGGCCGGACGTCCACCCATACCAGCCGATGATCGGAGCTCGGGAAGGGGAAGGTCCCCACCAGGTCGAACAGCGGATCGGTCGGCTCGGGCCAGAACACGGCCGAGTCGACGATGTCGAGGTTGACGCTGGGCAGCACATAGTCGGCCCGCAGGTTGCCCGGTGCCGGGTCGTCGTTGAAGTCGGCCGTGTCGAACGCCGGGTCGCTGACATGGGTCAGGTTGATCCCACCCTGCAGCCCGTCCTGTTCGACCGCTCCCAGACTCGACGGGGTCATGCTGGTGTTCACCCGGGCGTCGTTCAGCAGCAGCTGGGCGGCACCGGGCTGGCTGTCACCATCGAAGGGATCGGAGTTCTGATCGCCGGCGATGACGAAGTAGTCGCCCGACCAGCCGCCGGCCATCCCGGTGTCGTCGTAGATGTAGTCGGCGCCGTTTACGTAGTCCTTCCAGAACCGGATCTCGTCGTAGTTGCGGGTTCCGTTGCGGTCCTCGGGACCGTCGAACACCGGCGGCGTCGGATGGCTCACCAGGAAGTTCACCGTGCCGTCACCGACCAAGATCGGGACGTCCCAGTGGCTCTTGGATGAGAGGCGAACCGCCGCCAGCTCTTCCTCCGAATACCACGGCGCAAAGGCCACCGGGTCGAAGGGGAGCAGGGCGCCCGGCATGTCGGCCCACAGGAAGTTCTGGAAGGTCCGGACGTTGGGGAAGTCGATCGGATACTGGCTGTACACCTGCATGCCGAACTGGCCGGGGAAGAACCCGAACCCGAAGGCATCGTTCGGTCCGCCAACATCGCCGCTGTTGTCGAGGTCGAGTCCCGACGGGATACCGGTGTTGGACGGCGCGCTGAAGGCGTAGTCGTAGACGATCGGGTCGGCCCCGTTCTGGGAGACCGACAGGTAGTTCTCCTGGAACAAGCGGGCGGCCTCACCGCTCTCGTCGTAGTCGAACTCGTTGATCAGTAGCACGTCGGGTCGGGTGCGCTGAATGATCTCCGCCACCGTCTGGGCCTGCTCGTTGTCGGGCGTCGACAGGTCGGCGATCAGGTCACCGGCGTTGCTGCGGTTGAGCGATGCGTTGAACGTCGCGAACCGCACCGGGGGCGCGGCCGGCGGCATCAGCACCATATCGATGGCGTGGATGATCCCGTTCGATGCCGGGACGTCGGTGACGATCACCTTGGCGGTTCCGTTGAGGATCACCTCACCGTCGACCACCTCGATGGTCACGTCCGAGCCCTGCAGCGTTGTGGCGGCGGTCAACCCGGCGATGGTCGCCGAGTCGACCGAGCCGGCCAGCACGTGGTATTTCAGGATGTCGGCCAGCGCCGTGGGGTTCTCGAGCAGCCCCTCGACGGTGCCGGCGGGCAATGCCCCGAAGGCCTCGTCGGTGGGGGCGAGCACGGTGAACGGTCCGATGCCGCGCAGGGTCTCCTCCAGCCCGGCCGCCTGCACGGCCGTCACCAGAGTGGTGAAGCGGCCGTCGGCGGCGGCAACGTCCACGATGTCGCCCACGTTGTTGGCGACCGTGAACGTTGCCGTGGCGGACAGCGGCGGACCGCCGTCCCGGTTGGCCCGGACCGTCATCTCGTGGGTGCCGTCGGCCAGCGCCGTCGTGTCGAGCGCCTCGTTGGCCTTTTCCGTGCCACCCGAGATGGCGTCGTACGGGGCGGCGTACTCGGTATGGAGCAGCGTGCCGTCGAGGAAGAAGTCGACGGACCGGAATCCCTCATACCCGGCGGGGAACAACGGGTCGACGAAGGCATACACCGGTCCGTGCACGACCGCGCCGTTGAGCGGAACCGCTCCGGTGCGGAACGGATCACTCGATACCGCCAGGGTGAAGTCGGCGGCCTCGGCGGCGTTGCTCACCGTGAACGTGGCGCTGGTCTCGATGGTTGAGCCATCGGGCAGGTTGGCCACTGCCCGGATGGTGTGCTCACCGTCGGCCACTGCGCTGGTGTCCCAGCCGGTGGCGCGAGTGTCCAGCCCGCCCTGGAAGTCGTACGGCGCCTTGTACTCGGTGCGGTTGAGCACCCCATCGAGATACAGGTCGACCGTGACGAACCCGAGGCCCGGGTCGAGTGGGAGCACGAACGGGTAGATCGTTCCTCCCACGGTTGCTCCGGCCAGCGGCATCGTGACGGCCCGGTCATTGGTCTCGGCAAAGCCGAGGCTGATCGGGCCTTCCGGCTCGACGTCACCGGCCACCTTGAGCACTTCGCCGAACCCGGGGCAGATCCCGCAGTTGGCAACGTAGACATCGCCGGTCGCTTGATCGATGGCGATGCCGGTCGGGGCGTACAGCCCGCCGAGGAATGTCTCCATGGTGCCGTCGGCGCTCACCCGGATGACCACGCCGTCGAGATCGTCCGACAGGAGGCCACTCGAGGATATCTGCACCACGTACAGGTCACCGTTCGGCCCGAACTCGAGGTCGACGATGTTGGTAAAGCCGGCAGCGTGCACCGTCACGTCGCCGGTCGCCGGATCCACCCGGTACACATTGGCGGCACCGACCGGGAATGGGAATCCCGTCAACTCGCCGACGTAGTAGGCGCCGTCCGGTCCGATCGCCACGGACGTGGGGACCGACTGCATCGGGATCATGTCCTCCGGGATGAACGGCGGTGCCGGCACCATCCGGTCCGGGAACACGGCCACGGTCGTCATTGCGGTCCCGTCGAAGTGCAGCAGCGAGTTGCCGCCCGCATCGACGATCAGATACCCGGTATCGGTGTGCAAGATCGCGTTCGGGTTGCTGTCGACCGGCCCACCGTCGGGATTGCTGGCGCCCTCGTAGGCCGCCACATCCAGCACCGGAGTTGCCGAGCCGTCGGCACCGATATTGACCAGCTGCCCGAGCGCTCCGCCCCCGGCCGGGGTGAGGATCTCCTCACGCACCGCCGGGTCCTGGCCCAGGCCGATCAGCGCCCGGACCGTCCCGTCGGCCGCGACGGCGACGTCCTGCGGCCCGGTGGCCGCGAACCCATCGGCTGCCACCGACGGCAGACCGGAGGCAATGCGGGTCTGGCCCGCATCGCTGATCGCCGTGATGGCACCGCTGGTGCCGAAGCACTCTTCGCTGCCGTCGCCACCCGTGAGGCACGGGCCGTCTCCGCCGGCACCTGCCTCGGCGACGTACAGAGTGCCGTCCGAACCGAAGTTCATGTGCCGCGGGTTGACCAGCCCGCCGGCCACCGGCATGGTGCCGCCCAGCTGGAGGCCGATCACGATCGGATCGTGGTCCGACGACGAGTATTGATCCGGCTGCGAGACCGGCTGGTTGAAGTCACTCGACCGCTCGGCCGGATCGACCACGTCGTCGTTGTACTGCAGGACCCTGGTCTCGTCGGCATTGATGTGCCAGATGTCGACCCCGGTCACCTTCGGTTCGATGGTGACGGTTGCAAACGCCCCGTCCAGGAGCCCCTGCTGTCCGAAGAAGACCAGCGAGTAGCTGTCGTCGACAGTCAGGTAGTCCTTCACCAGGTTGGCGAGGAAGCCGGCCCCTTCCAGCGTGGCGATGGGATCTTCCATGGCATAGCTGTTGAAGTCGCCGATGACCAGCACGTCGCCGTCGCCGGTGGCGAATACCCGCTCGAGCGTGAAGTCGATGAGCGCACCGGCCTGGGCGGTGCGGCGGGCGTTGTAGGCGC
>JABDLU010000190.1 GCA_013002865.1 Acidimicrobiia bacterium | reverse complement strand
ACGCCCGACCCCGGCTTTTCGGGCACCGACTCACTGGTGTACGAGGTCTGCGGGATCGGCGGAGGGTGCGACACTGCGGTGCTGGCCATCACCGTCTCCGCCGTCAACGATCCGCCGGGGCTCGGGGGGGTGCCCGCCACCGTCGAGGAGGACTCCTCGGTGGTGATCAACGTCATTGCGCACGTAACCGATCCTGATGGCGATGCCGATCAGGCCACCGTGACCCTGGCAGGTATTGCAGCCGAGGGTCTCGTCCTAGCCAATGGCGACGGTACGTTCACCTATACGCCACCTCCGAACTACAGCGGATCCGACTCGTTCACGGTCCAGGTTTGTGACACGGGCGGTCTCTGTCTGCTGCACAGCATTCCGGTCACCGTGCAATCGGTCAACGATGCTCCCGTAGTGTCGATTGTCAGGCCCGCCGCCGTCGAGGACACGCCGGTTTCGATTTTCGTCGACGCCGTCGACGCCGATGGCGACACGCTGTCGACGTCGATCATCGCCGGGCCAAGCGCCGGCACTGCGGTCGTCGACGAAGATGGGTCGATCTTCTACACGCCCGACCCCGACTTCTTCGGAGCCGAGTCCCTCACCGTCGAAGTGTGTGATCCCTTTGTATGCACCGGCAAGAGCGTGAGCTTCACGGTGGCGGCCGTCAACGACCCGCCGGTGGTCCCCGGCCCCGGGCCCCTCACCACTCCCGAGGAGACCATGATCTCCTTCGATCCGCTCGCCGGAGCGACCGACCCTGAGGGCGGAGCACTCACCCTCAACTCGTTCGACGCCGTGTCAGCGGCGGGCGGCTCGATCGCTGAGGGGAGCCTCGAGTACACGCCGCCGCCGGATTTCACCGGCGCCGACTCCTTCGAATACACCGTGTCGGACCCGGGTGGCGCTACCGCCAGCGTGACCGTCTCGGTCACCGTTACGGCGCTCAACGACGATCCGGTCGCCCAGCCAGACGCCTACGCCATGCTCGAGGACGGCGTTCTCACCATTACCGCTCCGGGCGTACTCGGCAACGACAGCGATGTGGACGGTGATGACCTGGCGGCGGCCGTCAACGCGGCCCCGGCCAAGGGTGTGGTCACGGTCAACGCCGACGGCTCGTTCACCTACACGCCGAACGCCAACTATGCCGGGTCGGACTCCTTCACCTACACCGCCACCGACGGTTTCGGTGGATCGGCAACGGCGACCGTTGACATCGAAATCGGACCGGTAAACGACGCGCCGGTGGCCAAGGATGATGCCGCCTCCACGTCGGGTCCCGGCGCTATTTCCATTCCGGTGCTCAGCAACGACATGGACCCCGAGTCGGGCATCGACGCCTCGACACTGTCTCTGGTCGTGCCCCCGTCCAAGGGAGCCGCAGTGGTCAAGCCGGGTGGGACCGTTGACTACACACCGTCCTCGGGCGAGACCGGGACAGACAGTTTCGTGTACGAGATTTGCGACACCGGAGGGCTGTGCGATACCGCCACGGTCACCGTGGGATTGATGGGTCCGGTTGCGGTTGATGACAGTGCACCGATGGCTGAGGATGATCCCCCAATCACGATCAATGCCGTTGCGAACGACACCGATCCGAACGCCGATCTCGATCCGTCGTCGGCCGTCGTGCAGGCCCCGGCGACCAACGGCGTCGCTACCGCAAACGGTGATGGAACCTTCGACTACGACTCCAATCCGAACTTCGCCGGGGTCGACAGCTTCGACTATCGGGTGTGCGATCTGACGGGTGCGTGCAACACAGCAACGGTGACGATCACAGTGACGGCCGTCAACGACGCCCCGGTCGCCACTGACGACGCTCCATCTGTCGCCGAGGACAACCCGTCCGGTGTCACATTCAACGTGCTGGCAAACGACACAGACGTCGACCTCGACCCGCTGACGATCGACTCGTTCGACACGTCGGGGATCGTCAACGGCTCGCTGGTCGACAACGGTGCCGGCAGCTTCACCTACGTCCCGGATCCGCAGTTCTTCGGCGTCGAGTCGTTCACCTACGTCGTCACGGACGGGGTCGCCACCGACGGCGGAACGGTGACGATCACCGTCAGCAATGTTCCCGACACACCGATCGCCGCCGACGACGCCTATGCCACCAATCAGGACGTTCCCATCGTCGCGGCCGCTCCCGGCGTCCTCGGCAACGACAGCGATTACGACGGCGACCCCCTCACCGCCGGCCTCGACAACCCGCCCGCCAATGGTGGCGTGGTACTGAACGGTGACGGGTCGTTCACCTACACCCCTGATCCGGGCTTCACGGGGACCGACAGCTTCACCTACACCGCGTTCGACGGCACCCTCCTGTCCGCTCCGGCGACGGTGACGATCACGGTCGACTCGGGGATTTCAGGGCTGGCGTGGTACTTCGGGGACACCGGCTCGACCCCGGACGACTATGACTTTGTTCCGGCTCCGCCCAGCCCCGGTCTGGCAGACCCCGACGGAGACTCCAACCCAGGACTGACCGTGCGGGCGAGCAACGGCTCGGAGGCCGAGGCCGACCCGGCGAAGTATCACAACTGGATTCTCGATCCGGGGGCGGCCCCGCTGGAGATCAACGGACCGGTCGTATTGAAACTGTGGAGCACGGTGGCGAACTACGAACTCGGCACGGACGTCGACTTAACGGTCCGGCTGTACGACTGCGATGCCGTCGCGCTCGGCTCGTGCACGCCTGCCCTCCTCACGTACGACGTCCACACAGACAATTGGAACGGTGGCGTGGCCGACTTTTCGTATCGAGAAGTCACGGTCGGTTCCCTCACCCACACGCTGGTCCCCGGACGAGTTCTCAAGCTGCGCCTGCAGTTTGATCATGAGGACGTGTGGGTCGATATGAACGCCACCCATCCAACCGAGCTCGAACTCACGCTCGCAAATGTGCCGCCGGCTGCGGTTGATGACAACTATCCACTCGTGCCCCCGATGCTCGAGGACGGGCCACTCGTCAACCTGGATGTCCTCGCCAACGACTTTGACGCCGACCTTGATCCCTCCAGTCTGGCGCTCGAGCCCTTTCCGGTACCGGTCGGCACCGTCGTCTTGAAAGGCGACAACACGTTCGATTACACACCGGCCGGTGACTTCGCCGGCGTCGACACGTTCGACTACCGGGTCTGCGACACCACCCCGGTGTGCAGCATTGCCACCGTCACGGTGACGCTCACCGCAGTCAACGATGCCCCGGTGTTCACCAAGGGCGCCGATCAGGTGGTTCTCGAGGATTCGGGACGGACGGACGTGCCCGGATGGGCCACCGGGATCGACGAGGGGGGCGGGGTCGATGAGGACACGCAGACCGTCAGCTTCACCATTGCCGGCGCTCCCGGCGACCTTGCACAATTCGACACCCTGGAGATTCGTGACGATGGTGAGCTCCGGGTCGAACCCGCCGGCGATGTGTTCGGCACCTTCAACTTCACCGCGGTGGCTATGGACGACGGCGGCACTGCGAACGGCGGCGTCGATACGTCACCAGGTCAGGCATTCACCGTCACGGTGACGCCGGTCAACGACGAGCCGGATTTCAGCGACGGTCCGGATGTCACGGTCGACGAAGATGCCGGTGCCCAGACGTTCCCCGGCTGGGCAACCGGGATCACGGCAGGCGTCCCCAACGAAGAGCCCCCGGTCCAGGCGCTGACGTTCGCGATCATGGCAAACGACAATGTGCCGTTGTTCGCCGTCGCGCCGGTGGTCGATCCCACGACCGGAGATCTGACCTTTACTGCGGCTGCGGACGTCAGCGGGACCGCCAACATTCAGCTGCGGCTCTCCGACGACGGTGGAACGCTGAACGGTGGCATCGACACTTCAGCTACGCGGCCATTCAAGATCACCGTCGACGCCGTCAACGACGCCCCCTCCTTCACGAAGGGACCAGACCAGACGGTGCTCCCCGACTCGGGGGCACACGCCATCGTCGGCTGGGCGACGGGTATCAGCCCAGGACCGGCCGACGAATCCGGCCAGTCGGTGGCGTTCAACACAACCGGCAACACCAATCCGGCCTTGTTCTCGGCTCCGCCGCTCGTTGCGTCGACTGGAACTCTGGGATTCACCGTCGCTCCCGGCCAGACCGGAACGGCCACCATCACCATCGAAGCTCAGGACGACGGTGGCACGGTCAACGGCGGCGACGACACTTCTCCGAGCCATACCTTCACCATCACGGTGCTCACCCCGGCCATCGTGGTGAGCGAGTTCCGCCCGGACGGTCCGCTCGGCGCGTTGGATGAGTTCGTCGAAATCTTCAACGCCGGTACTACCGCGGTGGACATGACGGGCTGGAAATTGCATGTAACCAGCGGCGTCGATGTCGACTTCTACACCTTCCCCGCGTTCACTCTGAATCCAGGTCAGCACTACCTCGTAGCCAACACGTCGGTGGCGGCCGGGCTTGGAGCCGACGGGGTCATCTCAGGCGTTCTCTTCGGGCCCGCCTTTGGTGACGTTCAGATCCTCACGCCGACCGGCGCGGAGATTGATGCATTCCATTACGGGGCCGGACCCACCGTCGGAGAAGGCGCCGCCCTGCCCGCCTGGGTCACGACCGGCGCCGATGGGAGCTTCGAGCGTCGGGCGGGACTGACCTTCGGGAATTGTGTGGACTCCGACGCCAACCGTTCAGATTTCGTCCGCCGGCACGGTCTCAGCACGCCGCAGAACAGCGCGATGCCGGTCACACCGTGCGCAACTCCCGCGACGGCAACGACGCTCGTCATCTCGGAGTTCCGAACCACCGGTCCGGCGGGATTCGAAGACGAGTTCATCGAAGTGTTCAACCCCACCGGGGCCGCAGCAGATATCAGCGGCTGGCAGCTGGTTGAGACGGGCACCGGCGTGCTCCACACCTATCAGATCGGCACGATTGTTCCATCCGGTGGCCGGTATGTGGTGGCCCCCGGATCTGGCTACCCCGGGTTCAAGGACGACACCTACAACGGTGTGGTCGGCTTTCCGTATCTCGTGCAGTTCGCCGGACATCTGGAACTGCGAACTGACACCGCGGCAGTCGTTGATGCCGTGGCATGGGGTGGCGGCGCGGCGGAGGGGACACCGCTGCCCGACTACGGCCCCTTCGCCCCATACGACCGAAGCTATGACCGGGGCTTCAACGGGTGTGCCGACATCGACTCGAATTTCGCCGACTTCATCGTCAGCTGGCAAGCGTCACCGGGCACCGGCATCTGCTGAAGCGGGTCCTATGAGGGACTTTGGTGAGGGCCTCCCCGCCTCCTAACCTCCACTGCGGACGGAAAGGTCTTGCCGCGTGGAGCTATTCGACTATCTGCCGATCGCGATCATGGTCGTGCTCGGCCTTGGCTTTGCCGTCGTCTCGCTGTTGATTTCACAGCTGGTTTCACCAAGCAAGCCCACGCCGGAAAAGCTGGCGCCGTATGAATCGGGCATCGTTCCCGAGGTCGAGCCGGTCGAGCGCTTTCCCGTCAAGTTCTATCTGGTGGCGATGCTGTTCGTCATCTTCGACATCGAGATCATCTTCCTGTTCGCGTGGGCAACCAGGTTCAGCGAGCTGGGATGGGTCGGGGTCGGCACCATCGCAGTGTTCGTCGGCCTCGCCATCGAGACCCTCATCTACGTGTGGAAACGGGGCGCGCTCGACTGGAACCCGCCCCGCCGGAAACGCTATGTGCGCGAGGATCTGGAGGAAGCCGCCTGATGGCCCAGCCTCCCGGCTTCTTCACCACGACCCTCGATTCCGTCGCCAACTGGGCGCGTTACCAGTCGTCCTGGGCGGCCACGTTCGGGCTGGCGTGCTGTGCGATCGAGATGATGCACACCGGCGCCGCCCACAATGACCTGGCCCGATTCGGGATGGAGGTCTTCCGGGCTTCGCCCCGCCAGGCCGACCTGATGATCGTCGCCGGCCGCGTCAGCGTGAAGATGCTCCCCGTCCTCCAGCGGATCTATCAGCAGATGACCGAGCCCAAGTGGGTGATCTCGATGGGCGCCTGCGCCTGTTCGGGCGGCTTCTACCGCGCCTATCACGTGATGCAGGGCATCGACGAGATCATTCCCGTCGACGTCTACGTACCCGGTTGCCCGCCGCGGCCCGAATCGCTGCTGGAGGGTCTGATGCGCATCCAGGACAAGATCCGCGGGCACAAAATTGCGCGGCGATCGACCGCCGGCGCCGCCTTTGGC
>JABDLU010000183.1 GCA_013002865.1 Acidimicrobiia bacterium | reverse complement strand
TGACGACGGCCAAGCACTTCCCCGGCCACGGTTTGTCGACGGTCGACCCGCATCTGCAGGTCACGCCGATCGATGCCGGCCTGGCCACCCTGCTCGCCACCGACTTCCCGCCGTTCCAGGCTGCCATCGACAACGGTATCGGTGCGATCATGGTGGGCCATCCCATCTACGCGGCCCTCGACCCCGACAATCCCGCCAGCCTGTCGCCGGCGGTGCTCGAGATGTTGCGCGACGACTTCGGTTTCGACGGTGTTGCCATGACCGACGCCTTCTCGATGGCCGGCGTACGGGCCGGCGGCTCGGTCGGCGATTTGACCGTCCAGGCTCTGATCGCCGGCGAAGACCTGCTCATCGTCGACAATCCGGCCGAGGTTGGTCCCGTCGTCTCAGCCATCGAAGCCGCCGTTGCCGCCGGCACCCTCGACCGCACCCGCCTGGCGCAAGCTGCCGGCCGGGTCCGCCGCCTCGCCCAATCCGCCTTCCCCGTCTTGTGTGATCGGTAGGTGGCAGCTATCAGCTATCGGCTATCAGCAATCGGCTGTCGGCTCAGTTGACCGTTGACCGTTGACCGTTGACCTTCTTCACAGTCTCTCACCTGCCCGGATCTCCACGTCCAGCCAGTTCTCTGGGGGCGCCAGCGGGCACGACCAGCGGCTGTCATGTACGCAGCTGGGGTGATAGGCGTAGTTGAAGTCGAGTATGACGATGCCGCCGTCGTGGCCCAGATCGGCGCCCTTCACGGTGTCGAGCAGATAGCGCCCTCCGCCGTATGTGTCGGTACCCGACGTGCCATCCCGGAAGGGCAAGAAGGCGCCCCCTCCGTAGCCGGTGAGCCAGAACAGGGTGAGCGAGAAGCGTGCGCCGCCCTGTTCGAGGTCCACCCGGCCGAAGCGCCGGAACGCTGTCGTGCCGGAGCCACTGTGGCCGACCTCGATGGCCTCGCCGGGATCAACCGCTTCTACCTGCCCCTCCAGCCGCCAGGCCGGGTCATAGGGGAAGTAGGGCAGACCTCCGAAGACTTCGCGTCGTTCCGGGCTCAGGGCGCTTTGCGGATGCGTGGCGAACAACTCGTCCCGGTCGGTCCGCCATCGGCTCCACGTGGCGGCCCCGCCGCCGCCGTGGCGGGCGTCGGCGTACAGGTCGGCGACGTCGCGGCGGTAGTCGAGCAGGTCGAGGGTGTCCTGCGGTTCGTTCACAGGGAGACTCTACGAGGCCGAGCTCACCCGGGCACCTCGACCGAGCGAACCCGCTGGCGCCGCACGGGCTCGTAGGTGTCGCCGTCGTAGAAGTACGTGAGTTGTTCGACGTGGATGACCTCAATTGGCAGCCCACTATCCAGCGGTGCCTCCCGTGCGGAGCGCGGCCACAGGCAGGTGGCCGGCGGAGCCGCCCAGCTCAGCGGATGGTGCCAGCTGTGCCGCTCGTTCCAGTTCCGGGCGGTCTCCGCCAGGAAGCGGTCGAGGTCGGTCGCCGCTGCCGCATCGAAGTGCACCTCGCCGATCTCCTCCTCGAGGGCAACCAGCGCTCCCAGGCTCCCGTCGAGCCCGGCGACGCGCCGTGCCAGCTCGGCATCGTTGGTTTTGCCGAATTGCACCAGCAGCGATGGTTCGGTGAGGACGTACGGGTAGTCCCGGGCACACCAGGCCTGGCCCCGCGGGGTGGCATCTTGTGGAAAGTCGCCGGTGTTGCCCGCGCTGTCGACCGCGACGTACCGGTAGGTGTAGACGAGGGGAGTGTCGAACCAGCCAACGCCCGGCGGGCGGAGCCAGATCGGTGAGAGGATGATCAGCCCAGCTCCTGCCAGGGCATAAGCGGGCGTGAAGAGCTGCGGGTTGCGCCTCAAGAAGAGGAACCCGAGAAAGGCGAAATCGACGGCTATCCACACCAGGAAGGACACTCCCGAGAACACCCAGATGCCGGCATGCAGCACCGCCCAGGAGACGAGCAATATCCGCGGAGCGAGTCGGTGGGCGAAAAACAGCACCGCCCCCAGTTCACTTACCAGCGTGAAGAGACGGCTCGGCCCGTCCAGGAATCGCCCCACCTCGAGCAGGGCGTCGACCTGCTCGATCGGCCAGGAGCCCAGCCATTCGTTGGCGAACGCGGCGAACCCTCCCAGGTACGGGGTCCCCTCGAACAGCCAGTTGCGGCCCAGTTTGACGAGGCCGGGATACCAATAGAACGAGGCGAGCAACACCGAAGCGACGAAAACAAAGGTGCGGGCCTCCCTGCGCCGAATGATGGCGGTCACGATCAGCCACGCCATTAACAGCACCAGCAGATGCTCCAGGATGGCGCGGGAGAAGATCTGGCGTCCGAACGGATGGTCGAATTGGTGCTCGATCGCCTCGAACAGGAAAAGGAACGGGATGATGAACACGGGCCGCCAGACAACCAGCCCGGCCAGCCCGACCAGCAACACCCGGTCGACGTTGAAGCTCTGGTCGTAGAAGAGGTTGTGGTCGAAGGTCACCGCCGCCCACGTCGCCCAGCCGACTACCCCGAGTGCCAACGCCCTGATCCCACGATGATCGGTCAGGCCTGCCCAGGTGGTGAACAGCTCACGGGTCCGGACCACCGCCACGGCCCCGATGCCCACCAATCCGAACAAGCCGAGGCCTGAGGTAAACAGCTCGGAGACGATCTCCCACGCCAGGATGTCGCTTCGATAGGCAGATTCGGGGAGGAACAGGGTGCGGTCCACCCAGCGGGCGATGGCCGCAACGGCGAGCACGAGCACGGCCGCAGGCCACAACTCGTGAACGGACCGTCGCATCCAGGCGCCAACCTCCGCAGCGCGGCTGCGTCCCACCTTCCGCTCGACCATCAGCGCCTCCGATTCTGAGGTCACCTTATCGGCGAGGCCGGATTCCGTGCCGGCTTGGATTTGACAGCCGGTTTGTGTTTGATTCCGGGTGTGGGCCCGCTGCAAGACGTCACCATCCTCGAACTGGGCGGCATTGGGCCGGTGCCGTTTTGCGGGATGGTGTTTGCCGACCTCGGGGCCAGGGTGA
>JABDLU010000178.1 GCA_013002865.1 Acidimicrobiia bacterium | reverse complement strand
GCTTCGGGGTCGCCGAGGTAGTAGCTGGTGATGGGGGTGAGGTCGTCGGTCAGCTCGTACACGAGCGGGATGCCGGTCGGGATGTTGAGGGACGGGATCTCGTCGTCGCTCACATTGTCGAGGTGCTTGACCAGAGCCCGCAGGCTGTTGCCGTGCGCGGCCACGAGTGGTCGCTCACCTCGCCGCAGCGCAGGCACGATGGCGTCGTGCCAGTACGGGATCATGCGCTCGACCACGTCCTTTAGGCACTCGGTGGCCGGCAACACATCGGGCGGGAGCGCCGCGTAGCGGGCGTCGTGCCGGGGGTGGCGCTCGTCGTCCCAGTCCAGCGCAGGAGGCGGGATATCGTAGCTCCGCCGCCAGATGTGCACCTGTTCATCGCCGTGCTCTTCGGCGGTTTCCTTCTTGTTGAGGCCCTGCAGCGCCCCGTAGTGGCGCTCATTGAGCCGCCATGACCGTTCAACCGGCAGCCAGCTCAGGTCCATCTCCCGCAGCGTCAGGTCGGCGGTGAAGATGGCCCGCTTTTGCAGCGACGTGAACACGATGTCGAACGAGTACCCCTCCTCGGTGAGGAGGTGGCCGGCGGTTTTCGCCTCCTCCTCACCCTGTTCGGTCAACCCGACGTCGGTCCACCCGGTAAACCGGTTCTCGAGATTCCACACCGACTGCCCGTGGCGAAGCAAAACCAGTTTCGGGGTACTCACGCTGTCCTCCTTCGCTCTGGCAGAAAGCCGATAGCCAACAGCCGGCCGCTCACACCCAGTACCTCACGACCGAGGCAAACTGATCGGGGTCCAGCGAGGCCCCGCCGACCAGGCCACCGTCGATGTCCTTCTTGGCCATCAGGGCGGCCACGTTGCCCGGGTTCATGGAGCCGCCGTAGATGATGCGGACGTGCTCGGCGAGCTCGCCGCCGAACGTGTCACCGAAGGTCCGCCGCAGAAACCCGATCACCGAAGCGGCGTCGTCCGGCTCGGCGGTGCGGCCGGTTCCGATTGCCCAGATCGGCTCGTAGGCGATGATCACACCGACCGCCTGGTCGGGTGTGAGGCCGGCCAGCCCGTTTACGAGCTGGGATCCGACCCGCTGCTCGGTGACGCCTTCCTCGCGCTCCTCCAGCGTCTCGCCCAGCGCCATGATCGGGACCATGTCGGCTGCCAGCACGGCCTTGACCTTCTTGTTGACGGTCTCGTCGGTTTCGCCGAACATCTGGCGCCGCTCGGAATGGCCGACGATTACATAGCCAACGCCGAGCTTGGCCAGCATGGGGGGCGACACCTCGCCGGTGTAGGCACCGCTCTGCTCCCAGTGCACATTCTGGGCAGCCAGCTCAATGGCGAGGTGGTCGGCCTCGATGACGGTCTGTACCGACCGCAGGCTGGTGAAGGGGGGCGCTACGACGACGTCGACCCGTTCGTAGTCGGCCGTTTCCAGCCGGTAGCTCAGCTTTTGCACCATCTGAATGGCATCCAGATGGGTCGCGTTCATCTTCCAGTTTCCACAGATGAAGCTCTTACGCGTCATTGGCCCACCTCTCCAAAGCTACGAGACCGGGGAGGGAATCTCCCTCCAGGAATTCCAGGCCGGCGCCGCCGCCGGTGCTGACATGGGAGATCTCACCCTCCAAGCCGAAGGAGCGCAGGGCCGCCACCGAGTCGCCGCCGCCGGCCACCGTGAGGGCCGGCGAGGCCGCGAATGCCGTGGCGACCGTCTCGGTCCCGGCCCGAAAGGACTCCCATTCGAACACGCCCATCGGCCCGTTCCAGAAAACGGAACCGGCTTCGGCTATCGCCCGGGCAAATTGTTCCGCCGAGTCGGGCCCGATGTCTAACCCGAGGCCCTCCGCGGGCATGTCCGTGGCCGGCACGACCGTGGCGGTGGCGTCCTCAGCGAAGCGATCGGCCACCACGATGTCGGTCGGCAGGGAGATGCGAGAGCCCCGCTCGGAGGCGAGCAACTCGCCCACCTCATCCATCATGTCCTCTTCCAGGAGCGATTCGCCGATTTTGTAGCCCTGGGCGGCCAGCAGTGTGAAGCACATCCCTCCCCCGACCAGCATGGCGTCCACCTTGGGGAGCAGGGATTTCATGACCCCGAGCTTGTCCGACACTTTGGCGCCGCCCAGTACGACAACATACGGGCGAGGTGGATCCTCCAGCAATGCGCCGAGGGCCGCCACCTCGGCGGCCAGCAGCGGGCCGGCGACCGAGGTGATGTGGTCGGCGACTCCGACCGTCGAGGCGTGCGCCCGGTGGGCGGACCCGAAGGCGTCGAGCACGAAGTAGTCGGCCAGGCCGGCGAGGGCGGCGGCCAGCTCCGGATCGTTCTTCTTCTCTCCGGGCTCGAACCGGGTGTTCTCGAGCAGGAATACGTCGCCCGGCTCCGCCCCGGCCAGGGCGTTATCGACCTCCGGCCCATAGACGCCGGGCAGCTGAGTCACCGGGTACCCGGCCAGCTCGACCATGTGCTCGGCAACCGGCGCAAGCGAGAACTGCGGGTCGCGTCCTTCTGGACGTCCCAGGTGGCTGGCGACGATGACGATGGCACCGTCGTTACGCAACCGGGTGATGGTCGGCAGGCTCGATCGGATGCGAAAGTCATCACCCACCGCCCCGTCCTCGAGCGGCACATTGAGGTCGGATCGGACGAGGACGCGCGCTCCACTCACGTCGATGTCATCGAGAGTCAGAAATGCGGTCACAGAGCGAAACGTTATCCGCGCCCGACGGTTGGTCCAAGCCGGGGCGGCGGTAGGCTTCCGCCGAGTCAATTCAAGGGAGATGACATGACGCGGGTAGGCCTCATGGGCTTCGGGCGAATCGGACGAAACGTGTTTCGTCTGCTTACGGCCGACGACAGCGTTGAAGTGGCGGCGATAGCCGACGTCGCCGATCCGGAGGCACTCACGTACCTCCTCAAATACGACTCCATCTACGGCCGCTTCCCTAAGCCGGTCGAGCTCGACGGGTCGAATCTGGTCCTCGACGGGACACCGATCCCGTTCCTGAATGCGGCCGAACCGGGCGATGCCGATTGGTCCGAGCACGGGGTCGACATCGTGATCCAGGCAACCGGCAAATATCGCACCCGGGAGTGGTGCGAGAAGCACCTGGCGGCCGGCGCCAAGCGGGTCATCCTGGCCTCGACTCCCGAGGTACCCGGTGATGTGCCCATCCTTCTGCGCGGCATCAACGACGAGATCCTCACCCCGGACCTGTCCGTGGTTTCCCTGGGATCGAACACCTCGAATGCCCTGGCGCCCATCTTGCGTATCTTCGACCAGACGTGGGGTCTCGACCGGGCCTATTTCACGACCGTCCATGCCTTCACGAACCAGGCCCGCCTGGCCGACGTGCCGACCTCGAGCTTCCGCTCCAGCCGGGCCGCCGGCGAGAACATCATCCCGTCGAGCACCAATTCGCCTGAGATCCTCACCCACGTGATGCCTGAACTCGAAGGGAAACTCTCGGCAATGGCGCTCAATGTTCCGGTGCCGGACGGCTCCACCGTTGATCTGGTGGCATTCGTCCGGACCGCCACCACGGCGGCCGAGGTCAACGAGACGGTTCGCAAGGAGATCGCGGCATCGTACGAGGGGATCATCGAATTCGTCGACGACCCGATCGTCTCTTCGGACGTGATCGGATCGTCACAGTCGGGCAACTTCGACAGCCTGGCAACCATGGTGGTCGACGGCACCATGATCAAATCCATCGTGTGGTTCGACAACGGCTGGGGCTACTCGGTCCGGCTCGTCGAGGTACTCAACAAGATGACCGAGCAATTGGAGGCAGTATGAGCGTTCGGGTAGCAATCAACGGGTTCGGCCGTATCGGCCGCGCCGTCTTCCGGATCATCGCGGAACGCCCCGACTCGGGTATCGACGTCGTGGCGATCAACGATCTGGCCGACGACGACGTGCTCGCCTACCTGCTCAAGAACGACTCGGTGATGGGACAGTTCAAGGGCGATGTCAGCACCTCGGACGGCGTCATGACCGCCGGCGGGCACACGGTGCAAATGCTCATGGAGCGGGATCCTTCCAAGCTGCCGTGGTCTGAGCTCAACGTCGATGTCGTCGTCGAGGCGACCGGGATCTTCCGGACCCGCGACCTGGCCGCCCAGCACATCGAGGCAGGCGCCAAGAAGGTGATCCTGACCGTGCCGGCCAAGGACGAAGTAGACGCCACCGTCGTGTTGGGCGTGAATGACGACTCGCTGGAAGCCGACGACCAGGTCATCTCCAACGCCTCATGCACCACCAACTGCCTTGCCCCCGTCGCCAAGGTGCTCAACGACAGCTTCGGGATCAAGCGGGGCGTCATGACGACGGTGCACGCCTACACCAACGATCAGCGACTCGCCGACGTGCCCCACAAGGACCTGCGACGAGCCCGGGCGGCCACCGAGAACATCATTCCTACGACCACCGGTGCCGCCAAGGCGGTCGGACTGGTTCTGCCGGAACTGGCCGGCAAGCTCGACGGCATGGCGATGCGGGTCCCGGTGCCGGACGGCTCCATCGTGGATCTGGTCGTCGAACTGGAGAGCGAGGCCACTGTCGAGCAGGTAAACGCCGCCATGAAGGCGGCCGCCGACGGTGAGCTGTCCGGGGTGCTGCAGTACTCGGAGGAGCCGCTGGTGTCGACCGACATCATCGGCAACCCGTACTCGTCGATCTTCGACGCCAACGCCACCCAGGTGCTGGACGGCAAGTTCGTCAAGATCGTGTCGTGGTACGACAACGAGTGGGGCTATTCCAGCCGGGTGGTCGATCTGATCGAAAAGGTCGGCAAGCAACTGGCGCCCGTCTAGGCCGCCACCGCGTCAGCGGCTGGATTCGCTCCAGTCTGCCCAGAGCTGCTCCAGCGCGCGACCCAGCCGCAGCGGGTCGTGCTGGGGCCAGTCGTGGTCGCGGTCCAGCAGATCCCACAACGCCGGTTTGACGCCGAGGGCCAGTACGGCTTCCTCATCGGCCGCTACCTCCTCGGCTCCGGGCGGGAAGGGGCGGTCGCCGTCATGGATGAGGGCGGTGAGGGGGGTCTTGATGCCGGTGAAGTCGAGCAGGGCACCGACGTGCTGGGCTGCTCCCATGCCGAGCGACTCACCATCCTGGGTCGTCAGATTGCAGACATACACCACGTCGGCCCGGGAGGCGTTGACGGCGTCGATCAGGTCCGGGACGAGCAATGCCGAGATCACCGACGTATACAGGCTGCCCGGGCCGATGACGATCTGATCGGCCGCGCCCACCACTTCGAGGGCACGCGGGTTCACCGTGCAGTCCTCGGGCAGCAGGCGCAGCTCGGTGATGCTCCCCCGGGTGGTAGCGATGGCAGCCTGGCCGTCGACCAGCGCTCCATCGATGATCGCCTGCAGGTGCAGCGAGCGCTGTGAGTTGGGGATGACATGCCCGACGCAACCGAGCGCCTCCTCCGCCACACTGATCGCGGTCTCGAAGTCACCGAACAGCTCCGACATCGCCGCCAGCAGGAGATTGCCGAGCGAGTGGCCGGACACGTCGGTCGACTGGAACCGGAACTCGAACATCTCGGACCACAGGCTGGGTTCGGCGCTCAGCGCCAGCAGGCACCGGCGGATATCCCCGGGTGGGAGGATGTCGAGGGTGGAGGTGAGCCGGCCCGACGAGCCCCCGTCGTCGGCCACGGTGACGATGGCATCGATCCGGGAGGCATAGCTCTGGATGCCGACGAGGGCCTGCGCCAGCCCGTGGCCGCCGCCGATGGCGACCACCCGGGGACCCGTCGGGTCGAGGGCGATGACGTCGAGCATCTCGGTTTCGAGTTCGAGGGCGCTCATGTCAGGTCGGCGTCCCGGTGGCGGACGGTCACGTCGGTCCCCCCGGCCCGCAGCCGCTCGGCCAGCTCCTCGGCGATGGCTACCGAGCGATGGCGCCCCCCGGTACAGCCGATCCCGACCCGCAGATAGGCCTTGCCCTCGTCCACATAGCGAGGCAGCAGGAACTGGAGCAGCTCGTCGATGCGGTCGACGAACTCGCCGGCCGCTTCCGAGCCGAGCACGTAATCGGAGACGGGCCGGTCGATGCCGGTGAGAGGGCGCAGCTCCGGCACCCAATGCGGGTTGGGCAGAAACCGCACGTCGAACACCAGGTCGAGGTCACGCGGGCTGCCGTGCTTGAACCCGAACGAGCCGACCGAGACCTTCATGCGCGGCCGCGGCGAGGGTGCTTCGAAGGCGTCCTGCAGCCGCCGCCGCAAGTCGTGCACGCTGAGGTCGGTGGTGTCGATGAGGACGTCGGCGTTGCCCCGCACGTCGGCGAGCAGCTTGCGCTCCTCGGCAATCGACTCCTCCAGCGTGGGGGCGGCCACCGGGTGGGGACGGCGGTTCTCCTGGTAGCGATGCACCAGCGCTTCATCGTCGGCATCGAGGAACACCGTCAGCGTCAAGACGCCGTCCCGCTCCAGCCGGAGGATCTCTTCCTCGAGCTGGGGAAAGGTCAGCACACCGGACCGGGAATCGACGGCGACGGCGAATCGGGGACGGGCCACATCGGCCAGATCGCCTTGCTCGACGGCTCGGCCGATCAGCCTGGGAGGGAGGTTGTCGATGACGAAGAACCCGAGGTCCTCGAGCACTTTGGCCGCCGTCGACCGCCCCGCACCCGCCATGCCGGTCACGACGACTACGAGCGGCGGTCCGGCCTCACCTTCACGGTTCGTCACGATATCTCCGGGGGGTCGCTCCCACGCCCGCCAGGCCATGCAGAGCCTGGTAGACGCCTTCAGCCACATTACGCGGCACAACCTCTTCGATCTGTTCAATCGTGGCCTCGCGGAGCCGCTTCAGCGAGCCGAAGGTGCGCAGCAGCGCCTTCTTGCGGGCCGGCCCGACGCCTTCCACCTCGTCGAGGATGGAGTCCACCATGCGCTTGCCGCGCAGCTTGCGGTGATAGCTGACCGCAAACCGGTGCGCCTCATCCCGCACCCGCTGCAGCAGATACAGCGCTTCTTCCCCACGAGGTATACGCACCGTCTCGGCCCGGCCCGGCAGATAGACCTCTTCCATGCGCTTGGCGAGACCGGCCACCGGGATGTCGAGGTCCAGCTCATCGAGGACCTGTACCGCCCGGCTGAGCTGGCCGGCGCCGCCGTCGACCAGCAGCAGGGACGGTGGATAGGCAAAGCGGCCCCGCTGGTCGGGCGGCAGATCCCGCTCGGCCAGATAGGCGGTGAACCGGCGCCGCAGCACTTCCTCCATGGAGGCGAAGTCGTCCTGGCCTGTGACGCCTTTCACGCGGAAGTGGCGATAGTCGGACGGCTTGGGCAACCCATCCTCCATCACCACCATCGAGCCGACGGTGTTGGTGCCTTGCACGGTCGAGATGTCGTAGCACTCGATGCGCAGCGGCGGCTCGGGCAGATCCAGCTCGGCCTGCAGGCTGCGCAGTGCCTTGGCGCGGGCGTTGTGGTCGGCGTTGCGGCGCAGCCGGTGGCGGGCGAACTCCTCGGCCGAGTTGGCCCGGGCGGTCTCCAGCAGGCGCCGCTTCGCTCCCCGCTCGGGGACCCGCAGCTCGACCTTCCCGCCGCGGCGCATCTCCAGCCACTCACCGAGCACGTCGGCCTCATCGGGCATCTCCGGCACCAGGATGAGGCCGGGCGGCGGATCGCTGCCATAGAGCTGCTCGATCATCGTGGCCAGCAGCTCGGCGGTGGTGACCTCCTCGACCTTGTCGATGATGGCCGAAACCCGCCCCACCACCCGGCCCCGCCGCACCGTGAGCACCGCCAGGGCCGCCTCGAGCTCGTCTTCGGTGACGGCGAGCAAGTCGAAGTTCTCCGGCCGTCGGGTGACCATCTCCTGGCGGGCCGAGGCCTTCTGGATGGCCGCCAGCTGGTCGCGCAGCCGGGCGGCCAGCTCGTACTCCTGTCGCTCCGATGCCTCCATCATCTCGGTGGTGAGCCGGTCCACGACCACGTCGTGGTCCCCGGCGAGGAAGTTGGCCAGCCCGTCGACGTACTCGGTGTATTGCTCGGGGGTCACCTCGTCGACGCACGGCCCCGAACACCGCTCGATGTGAAACAGCAGGCAGGGCCGGCCGGAGGCTTCGTGGCGGCGGAACTTGGAGTCGGTGCAGGTACGCACCGGGAAGGTCCGCAGCAGCAGGTCGAGGGTTTGCCGGATGGCATAGGCATGACCGTAGGGCCCGAAGTACTGGGTGCCCCGTTTGCGCTTGCCCCGCATGACCATGGCCCTGGGCCACTCATCGGAGCGGGTGATGGCCAGGAACGGATAGGACTTGTCGTCACGCAGGCGGATGTTGAAGCGGGGCTTGTGCTTCTGGATGAGGCTGTACTCCAGCATGAGCGCCTCGACCTCGTTCTCGGTGACGATCCACTCCACCGTCTCCGAGGCGTCGATCATGGCGGCGGTCCGGGCGGCCAGGCCCTTCGTGAAGTAGCTAGAGACGCGCTTGCGGAGCGATTTGGCTTTGCCGGCATACATGACTTCCCCGTGCCGATTGCGGAACAGGTAAGCACCGGGAAGGTCGGGGATCTCCGAGGGGAGCGGTCGCTGCACCCGGGGAGTTTACGGAGCCTTGTGAAATCGCACGCCGAGCAACCGGGGGATGTTGGCCTGGGCGGCCAGCAGCGGGTCCCGCTGACGGGCGGCCGGTCCCGGGCCCCGCTCCACCAGGTCGGCCAGAGCCCAGCCTTCGGTGGCGGCGGCCACGAGCAGCTCCCCGAGGGGGCGGTGATGCATCGTGAGGTTGAACGAGCCGGCCGGTTCGACGCTGGTGCCCGGCTCCAGATAACGGCCCCACCGCCAGCTCACTTCACCGTCCCCCGGGTCGATGAGCGGCCCGGCTCCCGGGGCGGTGAACGCCGGGTGGTTGGCCACGAGGACAAGGACGCCGCCCGGCCGGACAACCCGGTGTGCCTCGGCGAACAGCCGGCGATGGTTCGATAAATGCTCGAGTACCAGGACCAGGTAGGCACCGTCGAACGCACCATCGATGAGCCAGGCGAGCTCCGGCAGTCGGGCCCGGGCCACCGGACCGGTCGCGTGTCCGAGCAACACCGCATCGAGATCACACCCGAAGACGGTGGCGCCGCTCTCCCCCACCGCCCGCATTCCTTGTCCTTCCCCGCATCCGATGTCCAGATACCGGTGCTCAGGGCGGGGTTCGAGCAGGTCGATGAGTAGTGGGAGGACTTCTTCCTCGTAGGTAGGGTCGTTGGCGACCTCAGCCAGCCACCAGTGCGCGTCCCAGTCCGTTGTCATGCGGACCTCACGGTAGGACACATGTCAGCAACATCCGGTGAGCCCAGCCCCCGGGCCGGCTTCTTTCTGGCCGCCGCCCTGGCGGTGGTGATCGTGCTGGCCGTTGCCTCCGCCAACGGCGGCCTGTCCGGCCTGCTCACCGTGGGCGAAGATTTCCCGATCCGGGACTTCGTTGTCGCCGAGCTGCCCGGCGTCGAGCTGGCGAGCGGCGTCGGCCACGACGGCCAGCAGTACTTCGGGATCGCCCGGGATCCGTTCGGGACCGGCCAGGTCCCGGACCTGCTCGACAACCCGAGCTATCGCTATTTGCACATCCTTTATCCGCTCCTGTCGGGCGGCTTCGGCCTGTTCTCCGCCGACGTCACGGTGGCCGCCATGGCCGTGCTGGCTGTTGCCGGCTTCGGCCTCGCCGGGGCGGCCGCTCTCCGGGTCACCGAGCAGCTCGGCGGCACCCACCGGATCGCCGGACTAGCTCTGGTGAACATCGGACTGGTCTTTGCCGTGCGGTTCCTGCTCCCCGATGCGCTTGCGCTCGGGCTGGCCATGGTGGGCCTGACCCTGGCCGTCGAGGGCCGCGATCGGGCAGGCGGGATCGCCCTGGCACTGGCGGTGCTCACCAAGACCACCTACTTCGTCATCCCGCTCGCTTTGGCGGTATGGGTGTGGCCCACCGATCGAGCCCGGGCCCGATGGCTGACGATCGTCCCGGCCGTGCCGGCGGCGCTGTGGGCCCTGTACGTCTTCGCCCGCTTCGGGCCGTCGACTGCGGGCAACCTGGCCGCCCCGTTCACGGGAATCGCCGGCGCCATCGGGTTGTGGAGCGATGTTTCAACCGGCGAGGTGGTGCTGGCCGTCGGTGCGCTGGGGCTGCTGGCCGTTTCGGCCGTCCTGGCGGTGGCGGTCGGTGATCGGCTGCTCAGCTGGCTGCTGGCGGCCTGGGTCGGAGTCGGCGTGATCAGCAGCGAGTTCGTGTGGGAGTTCGGGAACAACACCCTGCGGGTGCTGGCGCCGCTGTGGGCCCTGGCTGCCGTAGCAGCCTCGGTCTACTTGTCGAGCAGAAGGTCCCGCAGGAACTTGCCGGTATAGCTCTCGGGCACGGTGGCGACTTCCTCGGGGGTGCCTTCGGCCACGATCCGGCCGCCCTCATCGCCCCCCTCGGGGCCGAGATCGATGATCCAGTCGACCGTCTTGATGACGTCCAGGTTGTGCTCGATAACGATCACCGTGTTGCCGGAGTCGACCAGCCGCTGCAACACCGTCAACAGCTTGCGCACATCCTCGAAGTGGAGCCCGGTAGTCGGCTCGTCGAGCACGTACACGGTGCGGCCCGTCGCCCGCTTTCCGAGCTCCGAGGACAGCTTGACCCGCTGGGCCTCACCGCCCGACAGCGTGGTGGCGGGCTGGCCGAGCCGGACATAGCCGAGACCGACGTCGTAGATGGTCTGCAGGATCCGGGCGATGCGGGGCTGGTTCTCGAAGAACCCGAGCGCCTCCTCGACCGACATGTCGAGCACATCGGCGATCGAATGGCCCTTCCACAGGATCTGGAGGGTGTCCCGGTTGTAGCGCTGGCCCTTGCAGACCTCACACGGCACGTAGACGTCGGGCAGGAAGTGCATCTCGATCTTGATGGTGCCGTCGCCCTTGCACGCCTCACAGCGGCCACCCTTGACGTTGAAGCTAAACCGGCCCGGCTTGTACCCGCGTACCTTGGCGTCGGGGGTCGACGCGAACAACTCCCGGATCCGGTCGAACACGCCGGTGTAGGTAGCCGGGTTCGAGCGCGGGGTGCGCCCGATCGGCGACTGATCGATGTTGATGATCTTGTCGACCTCTTCCAGGCCCTCGATCCGCTTGTGCCGGCCGGGCAGCTCGCGGGCCCGGTTGAGCTTGGCGGCGAGGCCTTTTGAGAGCACGTCCTGGACCAGCGACGACTTGCCGCTGCCCGACACACCCGTCACCGCAACGAACCGCCCGAGCGGGAACCGGGCGGTGACGCCCTGCAGGTTGTTCTGGGTGGCTTCGACGATGGTGAGGGCCCGCTCGTCGAGGGAGCGGCGCTCCTCGGGCACGGCTATCTCCCGCCGCCCCGCCAGGTAGTCGCCGGTGATGGATCCGGGCTCGGCCAGGATCGCCTTGAGCGGGCCCTCGGCCACGATCCGGCCGCCGTGCTCGCCTGCCCCGGGGCCGATGTCGACGATGTGGTCGGCCACCCGGATGGTGTCCTCATCGTGCTCGACGACGATCACGGTGTTGCCGAGGTCGCGCAGGCGCAGCAGCGTTTCGATGAGCCGCTGATTGTCCCGCTGATGCAGCCCGATAGATGGCTCGTCGAGGATGTAGAGCACGCCGACCAGGCCGGAGCCGATCTGCGTTGCCAGACGGATTCGCTGGGCCTCTCCCCCGGCCAGGGTGGCGGCGGTGCGCGACAGGGTGAGGTAGTCGAGCCCGACGTCGAGCAAGAATTTGAGGCGGGCGGTGATCTCTCGCAGGATGAGATCGGCGATCTTGGCATCACGGTCGGACAGATCGAGCTGATCAATCGCCTCGGCAGCCCGCCGCAACGACAGCGCGCTCAGCTCGGGCAGCGCCATGTCGCCGACGGTGACGGCCCGGGAGAATGGGTTGAGACGGGCCCCCTCGCAGGCGTCGCAGGGCACTTCCCGCATGAACTGCTGGTAGTAGGCCCGGGCGGCGTCCGAATCGGTCTCGGCGTACCGGCGGTTGATGAACGGAAACGCACCCTCGAAGGTCGTCATGTACCGGCGGCGCCGTCCCCACCGGTTGACGTAGGAAACCTCGATCGGCTCGTCGCCCGCCCCGTACATGAGGATCTTCTGCTGCTTTTTGGTCAGCTTGCCGTACGGCTTGTCCATCGGGATCTTGAAGCGCTCCGCCACCGCCCCGAGCACCCGCTGGTGGTAGCGATCGCGATGCCCAGACCAGATGACCAGGCCGCCGTCCTCCAGCGACAGGTCGGGGTCGGGCACGATGAGGTCCATGTCGACCTGGAAGCGGGTCCCGATGCCCGAGCACTCCGTGCAGGCCCCGTACGGGCTGTTGAAGGAGAAGTTGCGAGGTTGGAGCTCCTCGTAGCTGATGCCGTCGAACTCACAGGCCAGGTGCTGGCTGAATGTCAACGTTGGGCCGTCGATG
>JABDLU010000174.1 GCA_013002865.1 Acidimicrobiia bacterium | reverse complement strand
CGCAAGCCGGCGATGGTGTAGCCGACCTCTTCGTCGGCGGTGGCGCGGTCCCAATCGATGTAGACATCGGTCGGATACCCGTATTGGGGGTGATAGGAAACGTCGATGTGGTCGGCCTCCTGGAGCGCCCGCTCGATCTCGGCGAACACCGCGGGGACGGTCTTGATGATCTCGTCGTAGCGCCCGATCTCGAGTGACCCGATGTCGAACAGGTCGGTCCCGTTGTACGTGGCGCCGACGATTTCTCCCTCGCGCACCTGCACCGCGTAGGGCCCCACCCACTCCCGGGGGCAGAAGCAGCCCCGGGTGAACAGGTAGTCGTAGTCGACCCATCCCCACGACTCCCACCGCTGCTGAGCGTCCCGCAGTTCCCGGGTCAGCGTCGGGTCGGCCGGCTTCGGGTCGGCCTCGAACTCCGAGACGGTCAGGATGAACCCTCCGTCGACCGGCAGCTCGGGGCCGTTCCAGGTGTAGGACACGGGGTAGCCAAGCGATGGGTCGTAGATGACGTCCACGGGCACGCGACCCTCCTCGAGGGTCGTTTCGATGTCGGCGAAGATCGATTCGATGGTGGTGTACGGGAGGTAGTCGGCGGGCCCATCGGGGTTCGGCCGATCGAGGTCGATGAGGGTCGTGCCATCGATCTGGATCACCCAGGGTCCCCCGTCGCACTCACATGCCAGCGCCAGGGTGTATCGGTAGGTATCGGGCCGGCTGGCTGTCCACGTAGCCCGTGCTTGTTCGAGCAGCGTGCGCTGGGTGCCGCCCGGCACGGTGGTGGTCGTCGAAGTGGTCGATGTCGAGGTGGTCGGCCCCGGTCCGGCTGTTTCGGCCGAACCGCAGGCGGCCGTCGCGATGACGACGGCGGCGAAGAGGAGTCGTTTCATGCAACTTCGACGTCGAATCGATCCCAACGGTTCCAGGTCAGTCTTCGTCGGTCGGCTTGTCTTCTGTGCCGACGACAACGTCGATGAGCGACCCCACGGTGCGCACCGGGAGCAGCGCAACGCTGGTCAAGCCCCTGCCCACCAGGCTCGGCAGCCGGCGGAGGCTGGGGCCGCCGATGAAGCCCCGGCGGCTGAAATAGATCCACTGCCCCACCGCGATCGATGCCATCACGCCGAGCAGGATGAAGTACCCCCAGCGGAACCCCAGCTCAGGAATTTCCTCGAAGTTCATCCCGTAAATGCCGGCCATCAGTGACAGTGGCAGCAGGATGGCTGCGTAGACGGTCAGCACTTTCATGACCTCGTTCATGCGCTCGGCCACCGTGCTGCGATACGTGTCGAGCACAGCCGCCAGCATGTTGCGCGAGGCATCGAGACTCTCGACCATCCGGTAGTGATGGTCGTACACACTGTTGAAGCGCTGCCGGGCGGGCGTGTCGAGCAGCGGGGAATAGTCGCCGCTCAGGGTCATCAGTACCTCCCGCTGCGGGCCAATGACACGGCGCAAGACGGCGACGTCGCGTCGGAGCGCCTGAACGTCGCCGATGACACTCGGCAACCCTTCCATCGACTCGGCTTCGAGCGACTCGATCCGGTCGTCGAGCTCGTCGATGATCGGCAGGTAGCGGCGACTCTGCCACTCGGAAATACGGGCGAGCAGCGAGTCCGCTCCGCCGCTGGCCAGCGCCGGTACCCGGCTGGCCTGCTCGATCGCAAAGTCGATCGACAACGCCTGCTCGCCATGGATCGTGACCAGGTAGTCCCGTCCGAGGAAGGCATCGAGCTCACCGGTGGCGAGACGCTGGTCGGCGGCGGTGGCGCCGTGCAGGATCACGAAGAGATACTCCCCGTAGTCGTCGACCTTGGGGAAGTGGGACGGTTCGAGCACGTCCTCCCATGCCAGCTGGTCGAAGCCGAACTCCTCGAAGAGCATCGTCAGCTCCTCCTCGGTGGCGCTGCCGGCGTCGACCCACACCCAGCCCGGCTCCTCCCGGCAGCGGGTGAGCTGCGAGGTCGGGCAGACCTGCAGCGTCGACTCGTCGTCAACGGCATGAAACACGCGCAGCATGGACCGATTATGTGACCCGGACCCGTGGTTTCGTGGCTTTGTGCGGCTACCCGCCCAGTTCTACTACGAAGACCTCATCGCCGAAGTTACCGAACAGGTCGTCGAGGCGAGGGGCAACTGAGGGATCGGATGCGGCGAGAACCAGCGTCGTATCGCCGTCCACCCGCACCGCCGCATAGGCGCCGTCGGTGAGGCGGGTGTCGAGTAGGAGGCGAAACGCCGCCGCAACCTCCTCGGCATCTGCCGCCGTTTCACCCCGGAACGCATAGGCCAGGATGACCTCCGACCCGTCCACCCGGATGTCGACTGCGTCGCCACCCCAGCCCACCACCGCCGTCCCGGCCAGGCCCTCGAGCAGGACCTGCCGAAACAACAGTTGCAGCGTGCCGGCGCCGAGCGTGTCGACCACGGGAAACGGTTCGTAGGGAAGCACGGTGACCGGCCGAAGCTCCGGGTCGAGCCGTTCGGTGTCGGCCCCGGTCACAATGAGCTCCTCGCTGGAGACGGGCACGCCGTCGGCGAACGCAGCCAGGTGGCTGTCGGCCTGCTGGTTCGACGTGAGAAAACGCGCACCGTATGAGACCGGCAGCGTCAGCAAATCGAGAACATAGGCAGGAGTGCTCGCCCGAATCGCGGTGGCATCCTCGTCGGCCGTTAGGGCGCCTTCCTCGAAGCTGTTTCGAGCAGCCGGGTCGAGCTGGTCGATGAACTGATCGGTGATGCGCCGCGCATCGCCCTCGGATAGGGCCCGATAGACATAGGCCGGTTCTCCGACGGCCGGCAGGCGCGGGGTGCCGAAGTGCTGGTGGTGCAGGGCGTGGACCATTTCGTGAACGACGGCCGCTTCGACGTAAGCGTCGAGGCCCGCTCCGGCGCGCACCAGAACGGCGTTCGAGGTCCGGTCGTAGAGGGCAGCCCCGGTCTGCAGGAGTCGGCCGGTCGCGGCGTACACCGTGGTCTCCGGGGGGAGGACGCCCAGCAGCCGGAGCCAGCCGGCCGCCACATCGCCGTCGAGGTCCACCGGCGGGGACGCCAGCGCAATGGCGCGGGCCCGGAAGTCGTCGTCGTCGACGATCGAGACGGTCACCGGCTGCAGGAACTCGAGCTCTCGCAGGCTCTCGACGCGGCCGGCGAGCTCCTCGAGCTGCAGCTCGGCAACGAGGCGATCGGAGATGACCGGCCCAAGTGAAGACGACGTGGCTCCAGTCGGCGTGGATGTGGTCGCCGTTTCTGGACTATCGCAAGCGCCGGCCGCCAGGGCGACGGCGACCAGCAGCGCAGCGAGTCGCACTCAGTCGTCCAGCAGTTCCTGAATGGACGGGCGGAGGATGTCGGGCAGGCTCGAAAGCGAGGCACCGGCATCGCTGCGAGCGTCGGCGAGCTCGCGCTTGATCTCATCGAGCTGGCCCTGCAGCCGGTCGACGGCGGTCTCGAGCTGCAGTATGCGCTTCACCCCCTCCAGGTTGATGCCGGCCTGGGTGAGGGCCTGAATGGCTTTCAGCCGGTCGAGGTCCTTCTCCGAGTATCGGCGGGTCCCGCCCGGGGTCCGGTACGGGTTGAGCAGACCGCGGCGCTCGTAAATGCGCAGCGTCTGGGGGTGGATCCCGGCCAGCTCCGCCGCTACCGAGATGATGTAGACCGCTTCGTCCTTTTTCATGCCTGCCTCCGGTGACCCGCCACCATCAGCTCACTCCGAGATGGGAGCGGACGTCGGCCGGTTCGTGTGACTTGAGCTCTTCGAGCAGACGGCGAGTCTCGTCGTCCACCGCATCGGGCACCGCCACCTCGATGGTGGCCAGCAGGTCGCCGGTTCGGTTCTTCCCCGGCACCCCCTTGCCCTTGATCCGGAACGTCTTGCCGCTGTCACTCCCGGGCGGAACCCGCAGGCGGACCCGTCCGTCGAGGGTGGGAACCGTGATATCGGCGCCCAGGGCGGCCTCGGTGAACGTGACCGGGACCGTGATCCGCAGATCGTTCTTGCGCCGCTTGAAGAGCGGGTGGTTGCCCACGTTGACGCGCACATGCAGGTCGCCGGGTGGACCGCCGTTTCGTCCCGGGGCGCCTTTGCCCGGCACCCGGATGGTGGCGCCGTTCCTGACCCCGGCGGGAATGCGTACCTTGATCGAGCGGACGCGCTGCTCGGTGCCCCGCCCTCCACAGGTGTGGCAGGGCGTAGTCACCACGCGACCCGTTCCGTGGCACACATCGCAGGTCTGGCTGATCGAGAACATGCCCTGCCCGGCCGCGATCGAGCCCGACCCCTGGCAGCGGGGGCAGGTCGCCATGGCCGTGCCCGGCTCGGCGCCGGACCCTGAGCACGTGCGGCACACCGTGTCGCCGTCGACGGCCACGGTGGCAGTCGTCCCGGACACCGCTTCGGTGAAGGCCAGGTTGACGGTGCTGTAGAGGTGCTCGCCTTGAATGGGACGAGTGGTCGTTCGCCGGGCACCGCCGAACAGATCTCCCAGCCCCCCGAGCCCGCCGAGCAGGTCCCCCAGATCCTCCACCTGGAACCCGCCGCCCGGCCCGGGCCCCGGGCCGAAGCCGCCACCTGAGGCATACAACTCCTTGGCCTGGTCGTACTGTTTACGGGACTCCTCGTCCGACAGCACCGAGTAGGCGTGGGATATTTCCTTGAAGCGCTCCTCGGCATCGCTATTCCCCGGGTTGGCATCCGGGTGGAATTCCTGGGCGAGCTTGCGATAGGCCTTCTTGATCTCGGCGGCCGAGGCGGTCTTCGGGACGCCGAGCTCGGCGTAGAAGTCCTTCTCGAACCACTCTCTATCCATCCGGCGCTCCTGGGTCATCGTCGACGGCGGCGATCGGGTCCTCGCCAACCGTCACCAGGGCGGGCCGTAGTACCCGACCGTGCAGGGTGTAGCCGCGCCGCATTTCAGTCACCACAACGGGATGCTCGGGGCTTCCCTGCATGGAGACGGCCTCATGGACCTCCGGGTCGAACGGCTCACCCACCGCCGGGATCGGCGCCAGGCCCTCCTTTATCAGGGCTTCCAGCAGCTGCTGGCGAGTGCCGGCGATCCCGCCGAGGAGCTTGGCCTCGCTCTCAGTCTCGGGCTGATGGGCAACGGCGAGGTCGAAGCTGTCGAGCACGGGCAGCAGACCCGACACCACCCGCTGGCTGGCGCGCTCGATGTTTTCGGCCATCTCGCGCTGCGTGCGCTTGCGATAGTTGTCGAAGTCGGCCGCCACTCGCTTCAGGTCGTCGAGGTACTGCTGGGCCTCATCGCGGGGGACCGCGCCCGAGCGGAACTCCTCGAAATCGGCGGTCACCTTCTCGAGGTCTTCGAGGTAGGTGCGGGCATCATTCCGGCTGGCCGCCAGGCGCTCGACGAGGACCTCCCGGGCCTCGATGGGATCGGCGGGCAGCGACAGCTCGGCAGAGCCATCGCTGCCCGGTGCGGCCGTCTCGGATCGGGCTTCCTCGGTCATCAGTCCTCGTCGTCGACGATCTCGGCGTCGACGACCTCCTCATCGTCGTCTGCGGTGTCGGCGCCTTCTCCGGCTGCACCTTCGGCGCTCTGGGCGGCCGCGGCGGCTGCCTCATTTATCCGCTGACCGAAGACCTGCGAGGCCGCGATGACGGCGTCGGTCTTCTCGTTCAGCTCATCGGCTTCGGCGTCCTCGTTACCGAGCACGGCTTTGAGCTCGGTGAGCTTCTGCTCGATCTCGTCCTTCTCCTCGTCGGAGAGGAGCTCTTCGTGCTCCTTGAGGAGCTTCTCGGTCTGATACGAGACGTTGTCGGCGTTGTTGCGGGCCTCGACGGCTTCCCGCCGCTTGCGGTCCTCCTCGGCGTGGGCTTCCGCATCGCCCATCATCCGATCGATCTCGTCCTTGGAGAGCGCCGTGCCACCGGTGATCGTCATCGCCTGGCTCTTGCCGGTGCCGAGGTCCTTGGCGTTGACCGACACGATGCCGTTGGCGTCGATGTCGAACGTCACCTCGATCTGCGGGGTGCCGCGTTGGGCCGGGGGGATCCCGGTGAGCTTGAAACGGCCGAGCGATTTGTTGTACTGGGCCATCTCGCGCTCGCCCTGCAGCACGTTGATCTCAACTTCGGGCTGATTGTCGGCATCGGTCGTGAAGATCTGCGACTTGCGAGTCGGGATCGTCGTGTTGCGTTCGATCATCTTGGTCGACACGCCGCCCTTGGTCTCGATGCCGAGCGTGAGCGGTGTCACGTCGAGCAGCAGGATGTCTTTGACGTCACCCTTGAGCACGCCCGCTTGCAGCGCTGCGCCTGATGCCACGACCTCGTCCGGGTTGACGCCCTTGTGGGGCTCCTTGCCGGTCAGCTCTTTGACGAGCTCCTGAATGACGGGCATCCGGGTTGAGCCGCCGACCAAAATCACGTGGTCGATGTCTCCGACCTTCATGCCGGCATCCTTGATCGCCTGGTTGAACGGCGCCTTGGTACGCTCGACCAGATCCTCGGTCAGCTTCTGGAACTCCGACCGGCTCAGGTTCTTCTGCATGTGCAGTGGGCCGGCATCGGAGGCAGTGATGAATGGCAGGTTGATCTCGGTCGACTGGGCGCTTGACAGCTCGATCTTGGCTTTCTCAGCGGCCTCCTTGAGACGCTGCATCGCCATCGGATCCTTGCTGAGGTCGATGCCGTTGTCGTTCTTGAACTCCTTGACCATCCAGTCCATCACGGCTTCGTCCCAGTCATCGCCACCCAGCTCGGTGTCGCCCGAGGTGGACTTGACTTCGAAGACGCCCTCGCCGATCTCGAGAACGGACACGTCGAACGTCCCGCCGCCGAGGTCGTACACGAGGATGGTCTGGTCGTGCTCTTCCTTGTCCAGCCCGTAGGCGAGAGCGGCCGCGGTCGGCTCATTGATGATGCGCAACACCTCGAGCCCGGCGATGGCGCCGGCTTCCTTAGTGGCCTGACGCTGGGCGTCGCCGAAGTAGGCCGGCACCGTGATGACGGCTTCGGTCACCGGCTGGCCGAGAAAGGCCTCGGCGTCGCGCTTGAGCTTCTGGAGGATGCGCGCCGAGATCTCTTGCGCGGTGTACTCCTTGTCATCGATCTCGATGTTCCAGTCGCGCCCCATGTGGCGCTTCACCGAGCGGATGGTCCGGTCGGGGTTGGTGATGGCCTGCCGTTTGGCAACCTCACCGACGAGCACCTCGCCGTTCTTCGAAAATGCCACAACCGATGGGGTGGTGCGGTGCCCCTCGGCGTTGGCGATGACGGTTGCATCGCCACCTTCCATAGTGGCAATGACACTGTTGGTCGTTCCCAGGTCGATTCCTACTGCGCGAGCCATGTTCTCCTCACAAGTCTTAGTCTGCGTGCAGATTATAACCTGAGTCGGGTGCTATCATATTCCATGCACCGCCGACTTTCGCCGGCGTGGTCAGTGGTCAGTGGTCAATGGTCAATGGTCGTCAGTGTGGTCAATCCCACGCGCAAGGCTCTGGCCGATAGCCGATAGCCGATAGCCGATAGCCGATAGCCGATAGCCGATAGCCGATTGCCGAT
>JABDLU010000160.1 GCA_013002865.1 Acidimicrobiia bacterium | reverse complement strand
CGGTACAGTTGATGCCCGGATCGCCCCACTTCCGGCCCGTCAGTGGCCATTCTGTGGGGAACCCAGCGTCTGAATGGCCGCCCAGAGCGACCGGCTCCCCACCGCTGTACTCAAGTGGATAGGCCGTATGTATATTATCCCGGCTCAAGTCCCGTCAGGGCGAGTCACCGCCAGCAGGTTGGGGGAGCGGGCTGGCACGGGAGCCTATCGGAGCCAACCCACCGACCACTCACCACCACCCAGCCAGCACGCTGAAGCAAGAAACCTGTTCCATTACTACGCAGACCCCGGTTCTCGCTGACGTACGGTGTGTGGGGGTCTCACCAACCTCTGGCGATCCATTCTGGTAGATAGGGACGCTCGGTGCCGACGGTCGTGCCAAGCCCGTGCCCGGGATGCACCAGCGTGTCGTCTGGCAGGGTGAACAAACGGTCGCGGATGCTCTCGATGATCAGCTCGAAGCTCGACCCCGGCTGGCCGGTGGCACCAGGTCCGCCCGGGAACAGCGTATCGCCCGAAAATAAGTGCCCAGGGAGGGTGAAGCATGTAGAACCGGGGGTGTGGCCGGGGGTATGAACGACACCCAGCCGAAGCTCACCCACTGCGACCTCTTCGCCGTCCTCGAGCGCCAGATCAGGCGAAATGCCGGCCGCGGCGGAGTCGGCGCTGTGTATCCGGAAAGGCAACGCCAATCGCCGCCGCACCTCAACGGCAGCCCCGACGTGGTCGTGGTGACCGTGCGTCGTCAAGATCGCTATCGGCTCAACGTCGATAACCGCGGCCTCGACGCGGTCCGGCTCGGCGGCGGCATCGATGATCACTGCCTTATCGGTGCGGGCGCAGACGACTACATAGACGTTGTTCTCGAGTGGGCCGACCACAAGCTCCCGAATCCGGAGCACGTCGTCTTCATAGTGCCAGGCGGCCACAGCCGCCGAGGCTACTGCACCGGCCCGTTCTCGGACGCGCATCCCAACGATTTCGGCTACATGGTCGTACGAAATGCATCTCTGCCTGCACAGGCTGCCGGCAGCGGATCCATATCAGCGAGCACGCGACCGTCTTGGTGCATAACCGTGATTATGCACCACATGGTCTAGTGTCTCCCCGATGCCCGACACTGCACTCACCGAGGCCTTCGACCGGTTTCTCACCTCGCTGGCGGCGGCTAAGAAGTCTCCCCACACCATCGCCGCTTACCGTCGCGACCTCACCGCGGTGGCCGAGCTGTTGGTCGACCCGATCAACCAACCCGTCGAGGACCTGATGCTGTCCGATGTGACGGTGCCGGCGCTGCGGGCCGCCTTCGGCATGCGAGCCGAGCATTCGGCGCCGGCGACCATGGCCCGTACCCATTCGGTGTGGTCGCGCTTCTACCGGTTCTGTCGCACCGAAGGGCTCGTGGTCACGTCGCCGGTCGAGGAGATCGAGAAGGTCAAGACCGGCACCACCCGACCCCGTTCAATTGATGCCCCGGATTTGGCGACCAGGATGCTGGAGGCCGCGACCACTCCCCCACCGGGGCGCAGCCCGGCCCGGTGGCCGACCCGGGACGCCGCCATCGTGAGCACCTTGATGTCGACTGGGGTCCGCCTGGCTGAGCTGGTTGACCTGCACTGCCAATCCCTCACCGGTCAACCGGGCGAATACCAGCTCGACATTGTCGGTAAGGGCGCCAAGTACCGGGCCATCCCCGCGTTGGACGGCCTGGTTGAGCGCCTCACCGTCTATCAGAAGGAACGAGGGGAACGGTTTCCCCGCCACCAGCTGGATCGGCGTACCACTCCTCTCTTCGTCCACCCCCACACCGGCCAGGCGGTCACAGCCCGGCAGGTGCAGTACTTGCTGGAGCGTCTCTACCGTGAGGCCGGGGTACGGGCCCAAGTACCCGACGGCGCGCTCGTCCACGCCCTCCGCCACACCTTCGCCATGGACCTACTCGATAACGGGGCCTCCATCGTGGAGGTGCAGACGCTGCTCGGTCACGAGTCGATCGCCACCACCCGCCGCTACCTCACCGCCCGACCCCACCAACTCCGCGACGCAGTCGCAGCCACCAGCTCGGCCACAGCCCTGCGGCACAAGTCCACCGACGGTGCCGATGCCTAGCCGGCAACCAACCCTCGGCGACACAAAGCACCAACCCAGCACCATCCGTGGCTCGTGGCCGGGCTACATTGCTGCCTCGGTCGCCGCCCAACAGCGTTCCGCGTCACCGCCACCGCCACCGCCACTGACAGTGATTTCCCACTAACTGGGATCAGCGACATAATGAAGCAAGGAGCTCCAGAAGGGCTTGGAGGATGGCTTGGCGGACGACGAAGAGTCAGAAGACACGAGGGGTTAGACGTACCCGGACGGCTGGGCGCTCATCGGCTCAGTGCGGCCGGCGAGGGCCCTGGCGTCGCAAATTCCTCCTCAAGGTTGCTATCACTTCCATGGAGGCTGACGCGGTGATCACCTATTCAGCGGCATTTCCCTCCGCCATACACCACGTCCGTGGACGCAACTCGCGGCTGGGGTTGAGGACTTCGAGCTGGCCCGAGCCGTCACCTACCGACAGATCCTCCGCCTCGGCCATGGGGTGTACCGGGTCGCCGGCGCCGGCACCGACCTCCATCAGGATCTCCGCGTGACGTGGTTCCGCCTCGCTCCAACACTGGCGCCTCGCCAGCGCACCCACCGCCCAACCCTGTGGGTCTCGCACCAGTCAGCAGCCCACGTACTGGACCTCGGGGTCTCTCTCCCCGACGTACCCGAGTTCATCTCGACTCGGCGTCTCCAACCCCGCGTCGATGCCCGCATTCGGGTCCGCCGCGATGGTCTCGACCTACTCGGGAAATTCCCCGGCGAATGAGGAGCGGCCAGGTCAGGACGGCGCTCAACACCACGAGGACGAGCGCCGTGATGCCGACCTCGGCGAAGAAGCCGTCCTCGGCGGCGTTCCAGATACGGGTCGCTAGGGTCTCAAATCCGATGGGGGCGAGAATCAGCGTGGCGGGGAGCTCCTTGAGGGTTGATAGGAGCACGAGGCCGGCCCCGGCCAATATGCCGGGCGCCATTAAAGGCAGCTCGATGGTGAGGAACCGGCGCCGGGCACCTACTCCCAGCGTGCGGGCAGCCTCGTCGAATCGTTTCGGGATACCGGCGATGCCTGCCTGGGAGGGACCAAGAGCTTGCGCACCGAAATGGAGTACGTAGCCGAGAACGAGCAGCGGAAGCGTCTGATAGAAGGCTCCCATCAAGCCGGGTGCCCGGATGGCCCAGAACGCCAGAGCAATCGCCACCACCAACCCGGGCAGAGCGAACACCGAGGTGACCGCGGTGCCCGCCGACTCGGACACCCACGACCGACGCCGCACCGAGGCGTAGGCGACGGGGAGTGTGATGATGACCGCAGCAGCCGCAGCAAGAGCAGCGGCACCGGCCGAGCTCAGCGTCGGTTCGACCAGGAACCCGAGGGAATCACCAAGGCCCGAATACCCGACCCCGATGGTGCTCGACCCTCGCACCACCCAGACGATGAAGACCAGCAAGGGTGTGGCGAGGCCCAATCCGACGACGAGCGCGGTGAAGCCAAGCGCCGGACCGGTCGCCCACCCCAGCGCATAATGGAGCTGGCCGCTGCCGACCGTGGTCACGGGTGGGCGCCGACCGGCGGACGACCGGTCCACTGCGGCCACCAGGAGCGCCACGAGTGCCAACACGAGTCCGAGCGTGAGCGAGGTAGCGCGATCAGACAGCTGAGCGGAGAAGATCGCCCGGGTGATGGTGTCGAAGCGCATCAACGACACGGCCCCGAAGTCGCTGAGACCGTACAGGAACACGAGCAGGGTTCCCGCCACGATGGAACCACGCGCCTGGGGAAGCACAACTTTCCGCACCGCTTGCCAGGACGAGTCTCCGAGCAGCCTGGCTGCCTCTTCGAGCGATGAGGCAGTTGTCGAGAGCCGGGCCAGGACCGGCAAATACACGTACGGGTAGGTGAGAAGCGTGAGGATGGCAAGCGCACCCCAGAAGCCCTGGATGCGGGGCACCAATTCGATGAGCCCGCCGGGCCCGAAGGCCGCCAGCACGGCCGTGGCGCCCACAAAAGAAGGGATCACCAGCGGCAGGGCAAGCGCCCACCGCCAGATCGATCGACCCGGCAAATCGGTCCGCGCCACCAGCAGCGCCAGGGTGGTTCCGACGACGGCCGACAGCGCCGCCGTCGAAGATGCTATGAGGAGCGAGTTGACGAGGGGCCGGGCGGTGGTCGAACTGAACAGGGTATTTCCGAGATCACTGCCGAGGGTGACGGTGCGGACGAGCAGGTAGCCGATGGGAAACAGGAAGAGGAGTCCGACGACACCGGCCGCCACGGTGAGCTGCCGGCTGCCCACGGTGGGTCGCAGCTTATGGGGCCTCGAGCCCACTCGCATCGATCAACTCCTTGGTGCGTTCGAGGCCCCCACCCAGCCGGTCGAAGTCGTAGGTTGCCGCGTTCAGGGTGTCGAGGGCGGGAAGCGCACTAGAGGGTTGCACTCCCGATGCCAGCGGATACTCGAGTGTTTCCTGGCTGTAGAACATCTGGGCCGACTCCCCCAGCATGTACTCGACGAACTCATTGGCGAGATCGGAGTCGTCGCTGCTGTCGAGAACGCCAGCGGCCGTTGCGATGACCAGTGATCCGATGTCACCGTTCGGGAAGAAGTAGTTCTCCGATGGGAGGCTCGGATCCTCGGCTCGGGCCCGGAAGTTGTAGTAGTGATTGACAAGGCCATACCGAACCTGACCCCGGCCGACTGCCTGCACGATGGCGGTGTTGTTCACATAGGTCTGGGCGCCGTTGGCTTCTAGGCCTTCGAGCCAATCGAGCGTGACCTCGTCCCCGTGGACCTCCCGCATGGCGGTCACGAAATCCTGGAATGATCCGTTGGCGGGTGCCACGCCGACCTGACCCTCGTATTGCGGCTCTGTGAGGTCGAAGATCGAGCCCGGGAGCGATGCCGGGTCAACCATCTCGCGGTTGTACACGAGTACCCGGACCCGTCCAGACAGGCCGACCCACAATCCTCGGGCGTTGCGGAACTTCTGCGAGACGAGATCGAGCACCCCGGACTCGAGCGGACGGAGCAGCCCCGCTTCGACGAGAAAGCCGACTGCACCCGGACTCTGGGAGATGAAGACATCTGCGGGGCTTCGGTCGCCTTCCTCCGATATCAGCAGGGCGAGCTCGGCCGAGCTGCCGTACTTGACGGCCACCCCGATGCCAGTCTCCTCGGTGAAGTCCTCGAGGAGCGGGCCGATGAGATTCTCCGTCCGCCCCGAGTAGATGGTGATCGATTGATCACTGCTGCCACATGCACTCACCAGCAGTGCCAGGGCGGCCACCACTGTCACACTTGCCCTGGTTCGCACCCTGTGTCCTCCGACCCTCACCGTGTCCTCCGGGCCCTTCTGCGCGGAGGCTACACGAGAGAAGCGACCGATTCGTAAGAGCAGCCATACCTTTCTAATCTGGTGTGCCTAACGATCCTGCGAGTCGGGGATGTTGGAATTCGGCCCACCGGCAGCAAAGGCAACCACATCGGGCCCCGAATACGTCAGGGAAACTCGATCGCCAGGCCGAAAGCGTGGGGCCGCCATCCCCCGCACCTGAACGGTGGATGCGTCGAGCTCAACCGCGTAGGCGGTGTCATGACCGTAGAACTCGACATTGGTAACCAGCCCGTCGTCTCCGTTCCCGATGAGCAGGTGCTCGGGCCGAAGCGTCACCCGACACGAACCCCACGCCGGCTCCGACAGACGGATCTCCCCAAACATCGTGGAGGCCGTCTGACCTTCCGCAACTGCCTCCACGAGATTGGCTTCTCCCACAAATGAGGCAAGCCACGGCGTGGCCGGGTGTTCGTACACATCGGTGGGAGTGCCTTGCTGGATAATCCGACCGGTCCGCATGACGGCCACCTGGTCCCCTACCACGAATGCCTCTTCCTGGTCATGGGTGACGAAAACGGCGGTCATGCCGACCTCCCGCATGAGGCCTGCCACCTCACTCCGGAGCTTGATCCGGAACTCGGTGTCGAGGTTCGAGAACGGCTCATCGAGGAGGAGGACGCGGGGTCGAGGCGCGAGCGCCCTCGCAACGGCCACCCGCTGGGCCTGCCCACCCGACAGATCCTGCGGGTAACGCTCCGCCAGATCAGCCAGACGGACCATGTCGAGCGCTTCACGGGCTCGCCCCCGCGCGATGTCACCTGACCTGAGGCCATAGGCCACGTTCTTTTCGACGGTTAGGTGCGGGAACAGGGCCCAATCCTGGAACACCATTCCCACCCGGCGCTGCTCCGGCGGAACATGGACACCGGGCCCGGTGAGTATTTCGCCTGCCACCGAGACTGATCCACCGTCGGCACCTGTGAGACCGGTCAACAGACGCAGGAGGGTCGTCTTGCCGCAGCCGCTCGGGCCGAGAAGCGCCAGCGTTTCACCCTCAGGCACGGTGAAGGAGGCGTCGTCGACCACCACATGGCCGCCGAAGCGCTTCATGAGCCCACGGGCGTCGAGGTAGTGATCTGTCTTCATGGAACCAGCCGCATCATTTCAGGCTTGTGAATGCTGCCTTGTGAATATTGTAGGGCAAGCCTAATAATCGAGCTGGCTGGGACGGCTACCTGATACGAACACGAGGTGGGCGAGCGCTCCCGAGATGTGAGCCCGCGCCCGTCCGGCATCGAGGAGGCATCCCCCATCGCCGGAGAGGGCGAGCACGGTGACCGCGGCCCCGGGGGCGATGCCCTGTCCCTCGAGAAATGAATGGGTTCCCGGGTCACCGGCGATGCGACATTGGACGGCTCATCATTTTGGACGACTTCGACAGCACCTGGATGAGCCAGTACCTGCCGCATCAATTCCGTCCACAGTGCACACCCTTGCTCGCCAAGAAGATGTTGGTGTGCGTCGCCGTCGTGGCGTGTGAAACCATCTGGAATGTGCTCGCCGACGCCATCGACGGACCCCTCACCGGCAGCCCTCGAGCCGATCCCGTTCGTGCGTACCTTCTGGTTCTCGTGGCGGCGTTCCTTCCCGACACCGCCCTCATCGAAGGCTGGCTCCAAACGCTGGTGTATCGCTGCCAGGAGCTATCATCGCCCTTAACCGTTTAGTAGAGGAGATGTGGCGCTGTGAGTGTCGAGACGAGAGTGGACGTGCAGGTCGCGGCGAAGCTGTTCCGGGGATTTGGCGACCCGACGCGTCTAGCGATTTTGGAGGAGTTGGCCGCGGCGGGTGAGCTGCGGGTGAAAGACCTGGTCGAGCGTTTGGGTGGGTCGCAGTCAAACATTTCGGGCCATGTGGGGTGTTTGAAGGACTGTGGGCTGGTGAATGACCGTCCTGAAGGGCGCCAGGTCTTCTACCGGATCTCCGCTCCCGAGGTGGTGGCGGCGTTGCGGTCTGCTGAGGCGCTCCTGGCCGTGTCGGGTCAGCGAATCGAGCTGTGCCCCAACTACCGGCTGGACGCGTGAGGATGGTGTCATTGGGGTCACAGGTGGTGGCGCCGGAACCGTCGGTCAGCCTCCGCTCGAGGTTTCGGTGGCAGGTGTTTGGGGTGGCGGCGGTCGCACTTGCCGCTGATGTGGTGGCGAAGATGGTGGGCGTGTCGACGTTGACGGACGGTCCGGTGAATTTGCCGGGCCCGTTGGATCTGCGTCTGGTGCGAAACTCCGGGGTGGCGTTCGGGGTGGGCTCCGGGCTGCCGGTGGGACTGGTGATCGGTGCGACAGCGGCGGTGACGATCCTGCTGGCCGTGATGATATGGCGCGGTGGGTTCCCCCCGCTGGCAGGTGGGTTGATCCTGGGCGGCGCCATCGCCAACGTGCTGGACCGGATCGGGGATGGGGTTGTGATCGACGTGTTCGATCTGGGCTGGTGGCCGACCTTCAATCTCGCCGACGTGTGGATCACCCTCGGCGTCGCGGCCGTGATGCTGGTCGCTGCCAGGGCCCCGGCCGAACCGTCCGAAACCGCTAGCTGAGCCACTCCCCGCGGTCCGAGACGAAAGGCCCTGCACGTCAGGATCCTTCGGCCCGTGCCAGATCGCCTATTGCCGATCATCGTGATTGATCGATGAAATGAGGTGGCGAAGGTGCTGATCGAGCTGCATGGACCTCCCAGGAACCCTCCGCCTCGTCGAATGACCGCTGCCGATGACTGGATAGAGCGACCGAGGACGAACTTCGATTATCCGGCTGATCACGATATCATCGTCATGTGGCGGTCGATTGAGGCCACAGGTGAGGAGCATGAGATGACGCAACCGGACACCGACATCGGCCCCGACGACACCGACGAGCACGAGGAGCCATACCGAGGTTCCTGGTGGGGCTTCCCGCCGCTACGCAACGCCGTGCTATCGGGGGCGCTGCTGGCGGCGACGTTTGCGTTGGAACGCTTCGAGGTCATCCCGACTTCAGCGGCGATCGGGTTGTACGTGGTGGCGGCAGTGCTGGGGGCGTCTCATTGGGGCCGGGAAGCGTTCGAGACAATCACCCGGCCCCGGATCGACATCGACGTATTGATGCTGGTCGCCACGGTGGGATCAGCAGCGTTGGGGCTGTGGGAGGAGGCGGCGTTCCTGGCGTTCCTGTATGGAGGCGCCGAGGGTCTCGAGGAGTACACCTATGACCGGACTCGAGGGGCGATCCGGGCGCTGTTGGATCTGGCCCCCAAGGACGCCACCGTGCTCCGCAACGGACAGGAGACCGTCGTTGTCGCCGAGGAGCTCACGCCGGGCGACGTGATGCTGGTGCGTCCTGGTGAGAGCCTGGCCACCGACGGAACGATCCGTGCCGGCTCAACGAGCCTGGACGAGTCGCCGGTCACCGGCGAATCGGTCCCAGTTGAGAAGGGACCCGGCGACGAGGTCTTTGCGGGGACGGTCAATCTGACGGGTGCGGTCGAGGTGACCGTGATCCGGGCCTTCGCCGACAACACCCTGTCTCAGATCATCCACCTGGTCGAGGAAGCCCAGGAGGAAAAGACCCAGACGCAGCGGCTCATCGACCGTTTCGGTACCTACTACAGCCCGGCCATCCTGGGAGCAGCCGCCCTGCTGGCGGTGGTACCCCTACTGTTTGGTGGTGACCCGTCAGTGTGGATCCGGCGTGCCGTCACCCTGGCAGTGGCCGGCGCCCCCTGTGCCCTGGTCATGTCCACCCCGGTGGCGGTCGCCTCGGCGATCGGCTCCGCCGGCAAACGGGGGGTGCTCATCAAGGGAGGGATCCACCTCGAGAACCTGGGCAGGGTCCGAGTGCTGGCCATGGACAAGACCGGCACCCTCACCCGGGGCAGACCCCAAGTCACCGACCTGATCCCCTTCGCCGACACCGACCCGGCCGAGCTGTTGCGGGTCGCAGCAGCAGTAGAGGCCTCCTCGGAACATCCCCTCGCCCAAGCAATCGTGCGGCGGGCCGAGGCGGACGGGATCGTGACACGGCGCGCCGACGGGTTCGAGGCCCTCACCGGCGCCGGGGCCCGCGCCCGGTCTGACGGAGACGAAGTCTACGTGGGTAGCGTCACCCTGTTCGCAGACCTCGGGGCCGACATCGAGGACAAACTGGGGATTGTCGAGGAGCTGCGCGAGCAGGGCAAGACGGTGGTGCTGGTCGGACGTCCCGACCGCGTTGTCGGCCTCGTCGCCCTCCGCGACGAATACCGCACCGAAGCACCCGAAGCAATCGAGGCCCTCCACCACAGCGGGATAGCCGACATCGTCATGTTGACCGGCGACAACCCCCGCACCGCCGCCGCCATCGCCCACCACCTCGGCATCGACCAGGTGCGAGCCGAACTGAAACCCGCCGACAAGAGCCGCGCCATCACCGAACTACAAACCACGCTCGGCCCCGTAGCGATGGTAGGCGACGGCATCAACGACGCCCCCGCCCTCGCCACCGCCACCGTCGGCATCGCCATGGGCGCCGCCGGCAGCGACGTCGCCATCGAGACCGCCGACGTCGCGCTGCTCGGCGAAGACCTCCACCACCTCCCCGACGTCCTCACCCACGCCCGACGAGCCGGACGCATCATGCGACAGAATCTCGCCCTCTCCGGCGCCATCCTCATCACCCTCGTCCCCCTCGCCGCCCTCGGCATCCTCGGACTCGCCACCGTCGTCGCCACCCACGAGATCGCCGAAGTCTTCGTCATCGCCAACGGCATCCGAGCCGGACGAGCCGCCAACAACTCTCGATGAATCCGGCGGCCCCTTCGGGCACATCGCAACCTCGGAGCAATCCCCACGCGAGCCATCGATCGGTGGTCGTCGACGGCTGGAAGAGGCGTCGAGTCAGCCCTCGGGTGGAGTAGTCGCGCCCCGCAGCTCCCGTCGAAGCGCTGACAGGTCCGCAGCGATGGCGTCGATCGTCTTGGCGGCGGAAATGTTGGTCTTGTAGTGGTGCGTCGCCAGCTCAGCGGAGCCGGCCGATCCGTGCCGGTCGTGTTGGCGTCACTGACTCAAGCGGTGATTTGGACGTCTGTGGACGTCCGTGGACACAGCCCCGCGAACGCCCGTTTCATAGGTCCGTCCACCAACGTCCGTCGAAGTCCACCGCCGTCCGTGGCCTACATCGCGGTCGCGCCTCGGTACACGTCCAGTGCGGTAACTCCCGCGGTAACTCCCACCGGCCAGATTCTGCGGCCCGAAAACGCTCTGACCAGGGCACACGCGGCGACCAGAACGTCAGGGTTCGATTCCCCCCAGCTCCACTTTTCGAGGGGAATCGAACCCCTCCACCGCACACTATGCGTAGCGGAACACGGTCTGGCCTGCCGGAACGTCAGCGGCGTTGACCACTCCGTGCGCGAATCCGCCAGCACAACCGGGAATCGAACCCCACCCGATTCGAGGCACTCGACAGCAGGCCGCAACTCGCTGACAAGGAGTTTCGCGAGCGTTTCTCGTCGCAAAGAAGAGCGTTACTCCCACGGTAACTCCCGCGCGATTCCGCTGACGTCCGTAGGCGTCCACCGACGTCCGAAACCTGCGGCGTCGCGAGAACGTCAACTCGCGGGCGCAACCGGCGCTGACCTGACGACGTCTGCGAGGCTCAGCGCTGGTCACCGGTCGGCAATCGGCGGGTGCGTTTCATACATCCTGACCATGACCACCAGTCCGGATGTTGCAGTGAGTGCGGCGACGGTCCAGATGGCTGTTTCGATCGAGGCGGCGTCGGCGATGAGTCCGGCGAGGAGGGCACCGACGGCGAATCCGCCGTCGCGCCAGAGCCGGTAGACGCCGACGGATCGGGCTCGCCAGTTGGGGTGGGCGACGTCTCCGATGGCGGCGAGCAAGGTCGGGTAGACCATGGCCGTCCCGGCTCCGAGGACGGCGGCACCGAGCGCCCATGCCCAGAAGCCGGACGTTGCGGCGATCATGGCGATGGCGACGGCTTGGGTGAGCTTGCCGCCGACGATGAGGGGTTTGCGGCCGATCCGGTCGGAGAGCCCGCCGGTGTAGAGCTGGCCGGCACCCCACACGCCGGGATAGATGGCAGCGAGCACACCGATGCGGCCAACGCTCAAGCCGGCATCAGCGAAGTAGATC
>JABDLU010000154.1 GCA_013002865.1 Acidimicrobiia bacterium | reverse complement strand
GTGATGCGAAAGCGGTGATTGCCCTCACCACCAGACTCGGAGACAGCGGACGGCCTTCCCTTTCTCCCACCCGCTGGGACCGGTTCGCCACCGCTCTAGCCGATGCCGGCTTGTCGCCGGCCGACGTTTTCTCAGCGGAGTTCGATCCGGCGCTGCCCGGTGTCGCCCAAGACGTCGCCGAATCGGTCAGGGCGCTGCTGGCCGACGCAGCCGCCGCGACCGTGGCGGCGGCCGAGCTTGATCAGATGGGGATCTGGACGCTCACGATCGTTGATGACGGGTATCCGGCTGCGTTGTCCGAACGCCTCGGGAGGCTGGCGCCGCCCATTCTCTACGGGGCAGGGCCGGCGGCGTTACTGGCCGAGCAGGGCATTGCCATCGTTGGCTCCCGCAATGTCGACGAAGCGGGTGCTGTCGCGGCCGGCGAGGTCGCCCGGGTGGCGGTGGAGGCCGGCTACACGGTGGTGTCGGGTGGGGCGCGCGGAGTGGATCAGCTCGCCATGAACGCAGCATTCATGGGCGGTGGTCGGGTACTGGGCGTGCTGGCCGACTCGTTGCAGGCCCGGATCCGCAAACCCGACGTCCTGCGAGCCCTCGACTCCGGCACCACCGCACTCATCACCCAGCAGGTGCCGTTGGCCGGCTTCACGCCGGGTTCGGCCATGGGTCGCAACAAGCTGATCTACGCCCTCAGCCGGGTGACGATGGTGATTGCGTCCGATCTGGACACCGGTGGTACCTGGGCCGGCGCCGTCGAAGCACTCAAAGCCAAGAACGGTGTGGTGGCGGTGTGGCGTGGTCCGGGCGAGGGCCCAGGCAATGAGCGCCTGGCAGAGCTTGGTGCCGTCCCGGTGCGAACGGCGGACGAGGTGCTGGCGTGCCTCGATATCGAACCGCCAGCTCCTCCCGAGCAGCTCTCCTGGATGGAGTGACACCGGCCAGTGTCCCTTTGGCGTCGGTTGCTCGAAAGTCGCTGAGTAGGCCGGGCTGAGCTGTGCATCGCGTCGGATCCAAGCCGCCACGCGTGTGCGGGCCAACAGATGGCGATTCCAGCCACGGAGGTCAGTCGGCATCCGGTGGAATGACGCATCGGTAGTCGTCGATGAGGACTCCCTCGGCGCGCAGGAGCGGCTCCTGGGTGGGGCGGTGGGTGCGGTATAGGCGACCCGACGACGGGATCACCCGCCACCACGGCAGCCCGGGGACCCGGCGCAGCACGTTGGCCACCGCCTGGGCTGAGCCGGGGTGACCGGCCTCGGCGGCGACCTCGGCGTAGGTGGCGACCTCACCCGGCTTCAGCGCAGACACGACGGCGATCACCGCCTGCTGGAACGGAGTCGGCTCGGCTGGTGGGTCGGGTATCCCGCCGGGTGGCATTGACATGGGCGGCGATGGTACCGGGCCGGGCATGCCGGGTGGTTAGGCGGCCCCGGTCACGATGGCCCGCACATTGAGGAGCAGGAGGGCAGCAACTCCGGCGATGGCGAGCAGGGCCGAGAGGGGGTAGGGGCCGACCGAAACAGGGATGCGGAACGGGGCGTCGTCGCTACGAGACCAGCGGATGCGGAGCAAGGCAATGTTGACGAGGAGGAACACCAGCAGGATGAGGATGTTGCTGACCGCAGCCACGATGCGGAGGTTGCCGATGGCACCGAAGGCCATGGCGATGGCGGCGACGACGGCGATGGCCCGCACCGGGGTCCGGGTGGCGGAGTGGACCCGGGCGAGGGCGTCCAACCAGCGGATCTCATTGTCCCGGCTGACGTCGAACAGCAGTCGGCTGGTACCGAGGATGTTGCTCAAGATCGTTTTGGAAGTAGCGAACAGGGCGATGGCGACGATGCCGGTCGCCCAGGCGGCGCCCAGCTTGACGTCAAGGATCTCGGCCAGAGGGCCCGACGACTGCGCTAGCTCGTCGGCCCCCAGGGCCGACACGGCGGCAACCGCGACCAGCAGGTACACCACCAGCACGATCCCGGCGGACAGCAGTAGGCCCCGTGGCATGGTGCGCTCGGGCTGCTTGGTCTCCTCGGCCAGCTTCACCAGGTCCTCGAAGCCGATGAAGCTGAAGAAGATCAGGGCGCTGCCCGTGCCGAGGCCGACGAGGGTGGCGTCCTCGAAGGACAGCAAGTCGACCGAGCCGATGTCACCCGCCGAGGCAACCACCACGGCGCCGAGGCCGAGCAGCGTCACCACCGTGGCCACCGTGTTGAACCAGCTGGCCTGGGCGGCCCCGAGGCCGTTGAGGACGCCCATGGCGGCGATGATGCCGAGCGTTGTGAGAACGGTGGGGAGTCCCACCAGCCGGGCCATGTAGTCGCTGAAGGAGATGGCGATGGCACCGGCCGCCACCACACCCGTGAACAGCATGAAGACGCTGGCGCCCGTCGCCACCTTGAGACCGAAGGCCTGCTTGACGTATTCGAAGCTGCCGCCGGCGTCGGGGTAGCGGCTGACCAGCTCGGCGTAGGTGGCGGCGGTCAGGAGCGCCACCACTGCGGCACCGAGGAAGCTGACCCACAGCAGGTTGCCACCGAAGGCGGCCGCCTCGCCGATGATGGCGTAAATGCCGGCACCAACGATCCCGCCGACGCCGAAGAGCACGATGTCGAGCAGGCCGAGATCGCGGCTGAGGGCCCGGGCGGTGTCGGGTTTGTTGGTTGGCGCAGGCGCGTCGGTCTGGGTGGGTGGGGCCTGGCCCACGTCCGTCTCCCTTGTTGTCTGCGGGCGGTAGACATTGAGCTACCCGGCTGGGGCGGTGGTCAAACGCTGCTTCGGACAACTGAAGGTTGGGACGGGGTGAAACATTTCACAAATTCACAAAGGGGCTTTTGGCCCTAGAGCTTCATGCGTTGGGAACGAAGTATTCGAGAATCCCGAACATGAAGGGGGATTCGGATGAGAAGGCTCGCCGCGTTCGTGGTTGTGGGGATGCTGTTGTCAGCATTACCGGTCCAGGCTGTCGCAGAGCGGCCCGGGCCCCGCGTCGACGTATGTCATTGGAGCGAGGACGATGAGGTCTTCGTTCACATCACCGTCTTCGCCAGCGCGGTTGCCAAGCACATTGACAACCACGGGGATGTCTATCCCGGGCAGGGGGGACTGGACGACCGATGCGCCCTGGAGGAGTCCACCGTTCTTGCCGTCGCCTACTCCAACCTCGATGGAGTCGACGGGTTTGACGAGATGGGTTCGGACGTCTTCATCTCGAAACTGGTTGATACAAATGACGACGGGGTGGTGTCCGCTGGCGACGAAATCCTCATGGGCCGCTACCCGACGGGCTTCAATCCGAGTTCTCCCGCAGACTTCGGTGGCTTCGCTGTCCCCCGTCACACAATCGATGCGGTGAGAATCGCTGGACCGACGTACATCGTGGTGGAGAGTGGGACGGCCGAGTTCGCCTTCGCAAGCAATGCGAATGGTGAGCAATACTTCGAAAACGGGCCGTTGGGAAGCGTGTGTGGCGGATGCACTGAGCTACTCGACATCAAGGCAGACACAAACTTCGATCGCATCTTCACGGACTACTTCGGGCCGTCGCCCAGCCAGCCTGACTCGGCGGTCCTGCTCAGTCGGCGCCTTCCTGGCAGCGGAACCGACGACACCTACCTTGATGTGGACATAGCGATTCCCTAGGCGTTGAGAGTGTGACCGGGTAGGCAGGGACGGTCGGCGACGGAGTTGTCGCTTGCGCTGACATCGCATCCGTCGATCCCACACGTCGGCGCCAAAGGGACGACAGCCCACTTCGGTGCCTGCAGTCGGCGGCTACCCCGCAAGCCCGCTGGGTGTCGATTGAGTCGCAAACGAGCGGCTACATCGGAGTCAGGGCCCCGCGGGCCGGGGGACTGGCACCAGCCAAACGGTTGGGCGTGGGGAGCCGCGATTCGCATAGGCTCCGCTCATGTTGATACGCGAAGCGGCGGCGGGCGACGTTCCCGCTCTCGATGCCCTCACGTCGGCAATCTGGGAGGGGCACGACGTGATGAACCAACCGGGTTTGCACGGGCCGGGTTCATTGATTGCGCTCGAGGGCGAGGCGATCATCGGAGCCGCGACAGCCCGGCGCGGCCGCCGGCAGGAGGGCACCGTGGTCGTTCATGTCGATGTCGTTGCCGACCATCGGCGACGTGGGATCGGTTCCCAGGTCCTTATACGCGCCATGACCGAGAATCCGGCGCAATTGTTCATTGGGCGGGCGCTGCGGTCCCGGCCGGGAGCGCTGGAGTTCGCGCTCGCACATGGGTTTGCCGAAGTCGAGCGGGCACTGGAGGGTTGGATACAGCTCCAGGTCGCAGCCGATGGCCTGCGGGAAGCAATCGCAGGCGCCGGTGGTGCCATTCGGCCGGCCGGGGAGGCCGATGAGGCGGCGGCCGCGATGACCATCGCGGAGACGTATCGGCGCACCCATCTGTGGAACCCACCGGAGCCGTTCTCGGCCGCGGATGCGCAGCGGATCTTCCTCGGGAAGGCGGTGGACGGTTCCCTGTTCGTTGCCACGGGGGGAAGCGAGATGGTGGGTGCTGCGTGTTTGACCTCACCGCCACCCTTCGTTGGCAGCGGAGTCGCCTGGTTCTCGTAGGTCGGGGTCGGCGAAGGCGCGCCGGAGTGGGTGGTGCCGGGGCTGGTAGCTGCCTGTTTGGATCGGGCGACGGAACTCGGCCTGAGAGTCCGCGTTGAGGTCAACAACCACCACCGCCAACTCTGGGAGGTAGTCGCCGGGCTGGCCGGGGCGGACCTGGAGCAGGATCTGATCGTGCTGATCAAGCGGTAGGTGCGCTGCTCGGCTAGCGGGTCGTGATCGGCCGGCGGGTGAGGGGTTAGACCCGCCTTGTGCAGCCATTCGGAGCGGCTTCCCGAGCCTCGGTCGACAAGGCCAGAGCCCCCTACCCCTCGCCTTCGGCGACCTGTACCTTCCCCCAGCCCTGCGGGCCGGGGGACTGACGAGTAGTTCGCTACTGGGCGGCTGCTCGGTGGCGCCGATCGTTGCTCCGCTCAGGCGAGCGGACGGTTAGCGGCCTTCTACGAGGCGTTTGACGTTGACCATTGAGCGGTCCATGGCCCGTTGTCCTCGCTGCTTCATCATCAGGAGGGCGTTGATGGGTGTCAGGTACCACGGTCCGGTGATGTCGAGTGATTGGTCTACCCGGGTCGTTCCGGCTTCGGTTTGGGTCAGGTCTACGACGAGGTGGAAATCCACATGTCCGTCGGTGCCGTCGTGGACCTGGCGCCGCATCAGTTCAAGCTCGACGACCGTCCATTCGCTCTCACTCTTGAACGGAGCGATCCCGCCGTATTCCCGGTAGACCGAGCCAACGCCGAACTCACCGTCGGATACGTCGATGAAGCGTTCCGTTGATTCGTCCAGGTCCGGATACCGAGCCGGATCGCACATCAATTCCCACAGCTTCTCGGGAGGGGCGTCGATCTCGATCGACGAGGCAAGTCGCATGCAGTCCCCCTTTCTGCGACGCGCCAAATGTACACGGAGGGGTTGGGTGGGTGTCGCGCCGGTGTTGGCGAGAACACGGGAACGCGCTTTCACCCCCCTCCTTGCCTCCCCCACTCGCTGCGCTCGCGGGGGAGGTATCCGAGCCCCTCCTTGCCTTCCCCACTCGCTGAGCTCGCGGGGGAGGTATCAACCAAACCCCCTCGTTGCCTCCGCCACCTTCGGCGGGGGAGGTAACACCCTTCTTGCCTCCGCCGCTCGCGGAGCTCGCGGGTGAGGTATCCGAACCCCTTCTTACCTCAGCGCTTGAGGCCTAGGTAGCCGATGACGCCGGCGTGGTCGGAGGGCCAGAGGCCGGACGGGGTCTTGTGCCAGGGGCGGTCGCCGACGGTGTTGGCGAAGACCCAGCGGGTTTCCAGGCCGGGGCCGAGCCAGATCTGGTCGATGCGCTCGTCCAGATCTGAGACCGGGTTGTCGAGCAGTTCGGCCTGGCAGCAGGTGTAGCCGGGTGAGGAGCCGAAGGACCGCAGGTTCCACACATCGGAGAAACCGCTGCCGGCGAGGATCTGATAGGGCGTGGGTACGCCTTCGAGCCCGTTGTTGGAGTCCGGGGCGGAGTTGAAGTCGCCCAGCAGGACGATGGGGTCGTCCTCAACCGACAGGATCTTGGCCAGTTCGCCGGCCTGGGCGGCCTGGATGGCGTTGGCCGCCGGGTACAGCGGTGGCCCGCTTGCCGGGCCGAACTCGACCTCGAGGTGGGTGTTGACGGCGGCGTAGCGGCGTCCTCGCACCGTCACATCGACCTTGACGTAACTCCGGGTGAACTCGACGTCCTGCCCGGCCAGCGGGAAGGACAGCTGGGCGGAATCGAAGCGGGCGCCCATGGCGGTGTCGGCGTGGACTTTGACGCCGGGACGGGCCAGGATCACGTCGCGATCGAGGAGGCCGACCAGGTTCTGAATCGCCGGTCCCTGTGGGGTGAGCACACCAGTCGGCACCGGGAAGATGTCGGCATTGTCAACCGACGCCGCCACCTGGTATTCCAGGCCGCGAGCGGCCAGTTCATCGAGCAGGATCTGGAGGTAGTCGGTCACGACCGGTTCGCCGACCGGATTGCCGAGCGGGTCGGCCGGAATCACGGTGACCCGGGAGACCTCTTGCAGGCCGAGGATGTCGGGGCGCCGTACGGCGATGAGGTCGGCGATCTTGGCGGCTCGCTCCGGGTAGTTGGTAGCGGCCACGTCGTCGAGGGCGCGGCCACCCTGCACGATCACGCTGCAGGGGATACCGAGGGCGTCGAAGTCGGCGCACTCGGGGACCGGCACGAGCAGCTCGAACAGGTCGGTGCCTACGTACAGGTTCTGGGTCATGGCGGTGAGCCGGTCCGCCCGGGAATGGCTCGCGCCGGCCGGTACGGCCAGTGTCGCCATGGTCAATGCCGCCAAAAACACGATTGCGAAGCGTCGCATGATGCCCCCTCCAAGGTCCAGTGCTCCGCCCAAGCTACCACGGAAAGTAGTTGCCAAGTTAACCCAGGGCGTTGGTGCTCTCG
>JABDLU010000150.1 GCA_013002865.1 Acidimicrobiia bacterium | reverse complement strand
GCGGCCGCGCCCGATTGGTCCGTTGGGTCGGCCACCGCACCGCCCTGCACCACGTTGTCCAGCACGATCAGCGCCCCCGGGCGGGACAACCGGACGGCCCACTCGAGGTAGGCGGCGTTGTTTGGCTTGTCGGCGTCGATGAAGGAGAGATCGAATGGGTCTAGATCTTCTGCGGCAATCTGCGGCAGCACATCGAGTCCGGCGCCCAGTCGGAGGTCGACCCGTTCGTCAACGCCGGCCGAGGCAAAGTTCGCCCGCGCCACTTCGGCGTGGCGCTCGTCGACTTCGATCGTCACCAGCCGGCCGTGCACCGGGAGCGCCCGGGCCAGCCAGATGCCGCTATAGCCGGCCAGGGTGCCGACCTCGAGGACCCGCTTGGCACCGATGGCGCGTGCGAGGAGATGCAGCAGCTTGGCCTGGGGCGCGGAAACCTGGATCTCCGGCAAGCCGGCCTGCCGGCCGGCCGCCACGGCGTCGGTCAGAATCGGATCCTCGTCGTGGAGCACTCCCTCGACGAATTCATCGACGGCATCCCAAGCATCAGTCATGTCGCGGAGCCTATCCATTGCGACACACCAGTGTTGCGGCCGGTGGCTCCGGCGCCGGAGTGGCGTAACGGTCGATGGCCTCTCCGGCTACCGCCGGTGATAGGTCAGCGCCATCCCGATGCACTCCCGAAGCTCGGGCTCGGGTAGGTCGTCGCCCGCTGTGAACAGCAAGGCTCGATTGCCCTCGTAGGAGAAGACCTCGCCGAACAAGTGCGTGAACGTCGTTACCAGGTTGGTGGTGCAGATGAAATACATCGCGTAGTCGTGCGGTGACTCCGGCTTGGTCGGTGCCAAACGTATTGTGCTCCCGCTGCCCGACTCCGTGGTCAGATAGGCGGGCTGTCCCCATCGCAGTGCCTCTTCGAGCGGGCCGACTCCGTCGATCCCCTCAGCGGTGTCGATGATGAGTTGTCGCAGGTTCAGCAGCTGAGAGCGGATTGGCGGCGGATACGAGGCGAAGGCCGCTTCCACCGCGGCATCGGCAAACACGGAGTTCTTCGTGGTCACGGCGACAGATTATCGACGATTCGTAAGATGACCCGGCGATGCGTGAGCCTCACTACTGTCCGACCGGTGCCGAGGGCATAGCGCGGGGTCGGGACCGATGACCAACCGTGTGCTGGAGCTGTCGGCCAGGGAGGCGCGGCGCATCGCCGTTGCCGCCCAGCTGTTGGAGAACGAGCGCCCGGTTGGCCTTGCCGCCGTTACCGACCGCCTGGCGATGCTCCAGCTCGATCCCACCGCGGCCGTTGCGCCGAGCGCCGACCTCGTGGCCTGGAGCCGGCTCGGCTCGTCCTATCAGCCAACCGACCTGAAGCGGGCGCTGGAAGTGGACCGCACGCTGTTTGAGTTCAATGCAGTCGTTCGGCCCATTGCCGACCTCGGCCTCTACCTGGCGGGGGCGTCCGACCGCCCTTCGTACGAACGGTCGCGGTCCTGGTTGCGGGACAACGACCGGTTTCGAAGGGACATCCTCGCCCTGCTCGGCGATGCCGGTCCGCTCGTCTCCCGAGACATCCCGGACACGGCGGTAGTTGCGTGGCCGTCCAGCGGATGGACGGCAAACCGTAACGTCACGCAGATGCTCGAGATCCTGCTTGCCCGGGGCGAGGTGGCCGTCTCGGGGAGGGTCGGTCGGGAGCGGGTGTGGGACCTGGCGTCGCGGGTCTATCCCGACGACGTGGCCATCCCGACCGTTGCGGAAGCCGAACGCCGCAAGAACGAACGGCGTCTGAGCGCGCTCGGCATCGCCCGGGCCACGGCCCGCAAAATGCCGGTTGAGCCCATCGATGTTGGCGAAACAGGGGTGGCTGCGGCCGTTGACGGCGTCAAGGGGGAGTGGCGGGTAGATCCGGCCTACGTGGATCAGCCCTTCGTGGGCAGGGCCGCCCTGTTGTCGCCATTTGACCGCCTGGTGCACGATCGCGGGCGAGCCGAGGAGCTGTTCGGGTTCGAGTACACACTCGAGATGTACAAGCCGGAGGCGAAACGGCGGTGGGGGTATTACGCATTGCCCATCCTGTACCTCGACCGGCTGGTCGGCAAGCTCGACGCCTCGGTCGACCGGACCTCGGGTGTGCTGACGGTCCACGCCGTTCACGAGGATGTGACGTTCAGCAACCGCATGAAGGCGGCGGTTCGTGGCGAAATCCGCGATCTCGCCGATTGGCTCGAGGTCGACGTTGTGGGGGCCGGCCGACCGGCGTAGGTTGGCCGTATGAGTAGGAAGATCGAGAACGCCACCGCGCTGTACCTGGAGGGGATCCGGGATGGCAATGCCCGCGAGGCGGTGACCAAATACACCGGTGACCGGTACACCCAGCATTCGACCGGCGTGCGGGATGGCATCGAGGGTTTTGTCGAATTCTTCGAGGACTTCATCGAGCGCAACCCGGTGCGTGACATCGAGATCAAGCGCACGCTGGAAGATGGCCGCTACCTATTCGTCCAGGCGTATCAATCGCTCAACAATGGAGACGCCGAGTACATCACTATGGACTTCTTCGACACCGACCAGGACGACAAGATCGTCGAGCACTGGGACGTGATCGCCGAGTTTGCGGGCACGACCCCATCGGGTCATACCTCGATCGACGGCCCGACCGACGTGACCGACCTCGACCGGACGGACGACAACAAGCGCGTCGTGCGCAGCCTCATCGAAGATGTGCTGATCACGGACGGCGATCTCGGCAAGCTCGATCACTTCATCTCGTCTGAGCGGTTCATCCAGCACAGTCGGGACCTGGCCGACGGGCTCGAGGCGTTCCGAGAGCTCGTGCAAGACCCCGGGCGCTCACTGAACTACGGCGGAATCGAGTTGCTGGTCGGTCAGGGCAACTTCGTGGCCACGCTGAGCCGAACCAACCGGGCGGGCGTCTCCTACGCCCAGGCGGACCTCTTCCGCCTCGAGGGCGGGCTGATCGAGGAGCACTGGGATGCCGCCGAGCCGATCGGCCCCGAATCCGAGTGGGTCAACTCCGGCAAGTTCTGAAGTCCGGCTGATCTCCGGCCCGGTGTCAGGTCAGGGGCTCTTTGACCACCACTACGGCGACATCGTCCCTCGGTGATCCATCTTGAAATTCGACGATGGTATTGGCAATGGTCGAGGCGAGCGCCTCGGCGCCGGCTCCGGCGTGTTCGGCCAGGAGGGAATCGAGTCCGTGATCGCCGAAGAAGTCGCCACCCCGGCGTGCTTCCACGATGCCGTCGGTGAACATGACCAGCGTATCGCCTGCGCCCAGGACGACCCGCGCCACCGTGTGCGAGATACCGGGGTAGGCCCCGAGCAGGGGACCGTGCCCGCCGACACTGGTGATCTCCCCGCTCCGGCGTATGAGACGCGGGAACGGATGGCCGGCAGACACGATGCGAGCCCGGTGGCCGGTTTCAAGGGGTCGGAAGCGCGCCAGCAGTGCAGTACAGGTTTCCGCGCCCTGGTCGAGCAGCAGTGTCCGGTTGACCGTCTGCAGTGCGTCGGAAAGATCGTCCGTTTCCATAGCCGCTCCCCGCACCGTGAAGCGAACGAGCGCCGTGATGGCGGCTGCCCGGGCCCCCTTTCCGCAGACGTCTCCGAGAGCGATGACCCACTCGGTTGGATTGACTCGAAAGAAATCATAGAAATCCCCGCCAATCTCATCGCCCAGCCCGGCGGGCCGGTAGGCGGCCCCGACCTCCAGACCCGGAATCTTCGGCAGCGACGGCGGGATGAGGCTCCGCTGCAACGTTTCGGCCAGATTGCGAGCGTGAGCCTCGGCGGCCTCGGCCTGCTTGCGGGCTGCCAGCAACTCCTGCTCGTACGATCGTCGGTCGCGAGCGGAGAAGATGGCGAGGTCGATGAGGGAGTCGGGCTCGCCGGGCCGCTGGTTGCGGGCGTTGAGCAGCGCCGGAAGTGGCTCGCCGGTCGTGCGCAGCTCGATCGCAATTTCCCGCACGAATCCCTGCATGTCCAGCAGCGGGACGATATGGGTCTCCCAGAAGATCCGGTCCCCGGGACGGAGAAGGTCGAGAAACCGGGCGATGCCAGCCAGCAGGGAGGAACCGATCATGTCGCCGAACGTTCCGTTGGCCTGAACGATCTCGCCGCTCCGATTCACTGTCACCAACCCGCATGGTGCGTGTTCGTACCGGTCGGTCGGCGTCACAGGAAGGCTTTGATTGCCTCGGCCGTCTCCGTGGGCGCCGAGAGATTCGGGCAGTGTCCAACGGCGGACAATTTCCGGAACCTGCTGTCGGGTAAGGCGTCGTGGACGAAGAGACCCACCTCATCGGGGGCGATCACATCATCCGAGCACTGAAGCACCAGCGTCGGAATCTTCACTCGTTTCAGGTCCTCCCGGTTGTCGGATCGGAAGGTGACCGCTGCGAAATGGGCAGCGATTTCGGGGTCGGTGC
>JABDLU010000149.1 GCA_013002865.1 Acidimicrobiia bacterium | reverse complement strand
GAGCGGGTGGGACAAGGATTCCAGCTATCAGCTATCAGCAATCAGCGATCAGGTGCCAGCGCCTCTAGTAATCGATCCACTTCGGCTTCAAGGTCGCGCAGAGAACCGTGGTTCTTCAGAATGTGGTCGGCGGCGGTGCGCCACTCGCCGCGAGAAGGTTGGGCGGCCATGCGGGCTTCGATGTCGGCGTCCTCCATGCCCCGATCCCGGAGCCGCTGGATGCGGACCTCGAGCGGCGCATCGACGACGACCCGGGTCCAGCCGTCCCCGAGAATGGGCAACAGCACCGGAAGCTCAACGGCAACCAGCCCGGCGTCGGATTCCCGCTCTACCAGATTCATGATGCGGGCGGCGATCGCCGGATGGGTCAGCGACTCGAGCTCGGCCAGAGCTGCGGGGTCGTCGAAGACGATTTCCGCCAGTCGCGGCCGGTCGATCATCCCGTCGACGACCACCTCCGGCCACCGCGCCGCGACGGCGGGGAATGCCTCCCCCTCAGGCTCGAGCACGGCGTGGCCGATCTTATCTGCATGGATGACCGGATAACCGCGCGCCGCGATGATCCGGGCGGCCGCGCTCTTGCCGGCGCCGATGCCGCCCGACAACAGGATGCGCGTGTGCCGGTGCCCAGTCACGGTGTGACTGTACTCTGATGCCGATGTTCGCCACCGCCCCGGTGTGGGAGAACCGATTCGACCGTATCGCCAGCATCCTGCAGTGGATGGCGCTGGCGTTCGGGGCCTTCTTCGCTTTCGTGCAGGACGGCGCCACCCTCTCCACCGCAACGGCCTTCACAGCCGTCGGCCTCTACATCGTCGTCTTCCAGAGTCTCCCGATGCGGGTTCGCCATGGCGTGTGGACGGGTGAGATCCTGGCGGTGACCGGGGTTGCCGTCGGCATGGTGGCTATTGCGCTCACCGGCGACGTCGACTCGCCGTATCTACTGTTCTCGGTCACGCCCGTGCTCTACGCCGCGGCGTTTGCGGGGTGGCGTCGCGGCATCGAGACCGCCCTGCTGGCATCCGGCGTGCTGGTCGCCATTCGATCGCTGGCCGACGAGTCCGGGCTGCTGGGCGGCAGCCTGTGGGCCTGGGTCGCCATCTATCTGCTGATCGGCATCACATTCAGCTTCGCCCGCCACCTGTTGCTCGAGGCCAGCGAGACCAATGCCGCCCTGCTGGCCGCCTCAGCGAGTGCGCGCGAACAGCTCGACCGCCTGGAGCGCCTCGACGCGTCGCACAAGCTGCTGTCGGCCCTGTCGCAGCTGGCCGACGGTACCGAGCTGAACCCGGTGCGGGTGGGAACCGCCGCCCTCGATCATCTGGCGTCGGCCGTTGAGTTCGAGGCCGGCCAGATCGCCATGGAGAGCCCGGACGGCCCTGTGGTTGTGGCTCGCACCGAGGTCGAGCCCGACTACGAGAGCACCCTGACCAGCCCGCTGTCGGTCGGGGCCCGCGACGTGGGATTCGTGGTCCTGTCCCGGGACCATCCGTTCAGATCCGACGAAGTCAGTCACGTCGAGGAGATCCTCCAGCCGGTCGGCCTGGCCTTCGCCAATATCCTTCTGCTGCAAGACATCGCCCATCGGGCCATCCAGGAAGAGCGCATTCGACTGGCCCGGGAGCTGCACGACGAGATCGGGCCGTCCCTGGCGTCGCTCGGCCTGTCCCTCGACATGGTGATGCTGCAACACCCCGGCAACGAGCAGCTGGCCGGTCACCTGACCGGGCTCCGCACCAACGTCACCGACCTGGTCGAGGAAGTGCGCGATACGGTCGCCGGGCTGCGCGCCACGGAGCCGGTCAGCCTGCACGAACAAGCCGTCGTCCTGTGTGCCGAGGAGCCCGACCGCCTTCCGAAAGTGACCACCGCCCTACGGGAGAACCGGCCCCCACCGGTGGAGATCGGTGAAGAAGTCGCCTCGATCATGGCCGAGGCCGTCCGCAACGCTCGCAACCACGCCGACGCCCACATGGTCACGATCAACGGCTACGTCAACCACGAAAACGGGGAGGTGTCGATCACCGACGACGGCCAGGGCTTTGATGTCAAGCGGGACTTCAAGGGTCACTACGGCATCGTCGGAATGCGCGAGCGGGCTGAGAAGATCGGGGGCCGCTTCGACGTCCGATCGTCACCGGCGGGGACAACGGTGACGATACGATGGGGAACCGTATGATCCGCGTAGTCATCGCCGACGACCACCAACTGCTGCTCGAAGGCATCTCCCAGGCACTCGACCTCCTGCCCGACATTTCCGTCGTGGCCACCGCCCAGGACGGCGAAGGGCTGGTCTCGGCCGTCACCTCGGCAACTCCCGACGTCATCGTCATCGATCAGGAAATGCCAAAGCTCACCGGTGTCGGGGCCCTGAAGAAGCTCGGCTCCCCTCCCCCGGCCATCATCGTCACGATGCACGCCGACGAGGAGCACCGCAGCCAGGCCGAAGCGGCCGGTGCGGTCGGATTCCTGTCCAAGTCGGCGCCGCTGCCGACGCTGGCCTCAGCCGTTCGGGCCGCCGCCGCCGGCGAGGTATTCATCGAACAGGTAGGTGGGACCTCGATCCTCGACGACTATCAGGAGGCCAAGCTCGACCCGGGGGCGGCCGCCCTCACTGCCCGGGAACGGGAGCTCCTCGGCCTCCTCACTCAGGGGGTCTCATCGACCGAAGAGCTGGCCGACCGCCTCTACATCTCTCAGAAGACGGTCAAGAACCACCTGGCCAGCATCTACGAGAAGCTCGCCATCAGCGACCGCGCCCAGGCCGCCGTCGAAGCCATCCGACTCGGCATCGGCAAGCGCTAAGCAGTCGGAGGCGCCCGGCAAGGGATCAGCCGATGAGAATGTCGAATTGGTCGACGACCTCACCATCTACCGTGACGAAGCGTCCCAGTCCGCGCCGGGCGTCGCCATCGACGTGCACGGTGATGAACAGCGCACCGAAGGTGGCGCCCTGGTCCGAGGTGTAGATCTGCGCCCACTCGGGGCAGCCGTACGGATAGGTGGTTGGGAGGCAACGTTCTTGATCGCGGACCGACCTCCCTCCCAAGCCATTGACGATTGCGAATGTTTGACCCGGCTCGACGACTTCTAAGAATCGGTCGTCGACCGCGACCGTCTGGCGCGACATGTCCGACAGGGTCTTGGTTCTCGAGTACGAATGCTCATGGCCCGTCGTGATGATGGCTCCGGCGCGCCTGGCCTCCTCGTAGTCACCCCATCCTTGTTCATCAGGCTTTCCGCCCACCTGCATCTCGAATTGGTTGAAATGCCACCCGGCAAATCGCCATACCGCCTCGGGCGCCCTCCGGAACCCGGTAGAAATGTGCCGAGCATCGCCTCCCTCTTTGCTGAAGACGAATCGGATGTTCTGGTACGTGAACGCATAGCTAGCGCTCTCGACCGACCCAACGTCGATGTCGACCTCCATCGAGGCGAGGCGGTCACGGAAGAAGCCGTCGTACTCGGCCCACTCGTCATGGTTGCCGTCGGCCCCTACGTAGGGAAACTCTCGCCCCAGAACCTCGTCGATCGCATTGCGCCACGCCCGGGTCGGACCGGTCTCGTAGCTGAAGTCGCCGTTGTGCACGACCATGTCGGCACCCTGGTCGGCGATGAGCGCCAGGACGTCCCGAAACGAGGACTCATCGTCCGAATCACCAATGAAGGCGATCGTAAACCCGGCGGGTGGGAGAACCGGCTCCACGGGCGCAGGCCGGTCCCGAGCTATCACGAGCACGCCGCCCAAAACGATGAACCAGAGTAGACCGCGCCATCGCAGCGGCTTACCGGGATTCACAGAGCCATTTCGGGACACTCATTACAGCGTAGGAGCAATTCAGCTCGGCATTCGGAAAGCGCTAGACCGTCGACAGTCGACCGTTGACAGTCGACCAATCAGAAAAACCCCCGGCAAGCCGGGGGTTCTTCCTTGTCTAGTTGGCTGGCCTTACTTGAGGCTCTCGTTGACCTTCGAGAAGGTACCCGAGGTGTTCTCACCGACCTGCGTGATGACCACGATCGCTACGACGGCGATGAGGACGAGCAGGAGGGCGTACTCAACGAGGCTGGCGCCTTCGTCGGCGGCCATCTTGTTCTGGAACTTGACCCAGAGATCGAGCATTGGTCTCTCCTATGTTGCGAGCTATCCCTCACATCATCGGTTATATGCTTTTCGCGTTCCATAGGTCGTGCGACCCAAAGAAATCAGCCGGTTTCGGACAGCAGCACGTACTCGTCGTCCCGGTACCGCTCGGCCCACCCGGAAGCCGCCAGAACCTCCTGCAGGCCGCTCTGGTCCGCCGATAGCAGCGCCTGGGTGATCCCGTACCGCTCGAACACCTCTCGCCACAGCGGCAGACCAGCCCGGGTGTCGGCGAACTGCTCGAACCGCTCCGCCCCATACAACTCGGCCCGGTCGTCGGTGTAGACGAGGCGGCCAGGCCACTCCGCCCAGATCAAATAGCCGCCGACGGCGTCGCCGTGAAACACCGGGCCGTCTT
>JABDLU010000109.1 GCA_013002865.1 Acidimicrobiia bacterium | reverse complement strand
GGACTGCAGTCGTAGAACCACTTCGTGATGTGTGCCCGGTGGCGGTCGACGATGGTGGCCGCCTCATCCGAGTCGGCCGGGGTGTCGCGTCCCAGCAACTCCGCAAAGGCAGCGTTGATCTCGGCTGCCTCGCGCTTGATGTCGAGCCAATCGGCCTTCGAATAGGACGCGGTCCGGCGGGCCGACTGGCGGTAGGCGTCGCTGTCGCCCCAGCGTTCCTCCGCTTCGGCCTCGTACTCGGCGGGATGGAAATCGCCGAACACGTCCAGCATTTCCTCGTTGGTCATCGCTACTCCTCTGTCTTCGGCATCAATGGTTCTCCCGACCGTCCTGATTCCGAGTTCGGCCGACCCCGGCCAGCCACTCCGACACCTCGCGGCGGCTCCGTAGGCGAACGAAGTCGAGATGGGCCCACGACGGCTCGGCGATGGCTGCACTGTACCGATCCCGCAAGGAATCGAAATGCGCCCATGCCCAGAGCAGGATGTTGTCCTCGTTCCTCGTCTTGAGTAAGTTGCCGAATCGCTCACGGTTTCCGTTCCACAGCTCTTCCCGTTGCCAGGCCCGCCGGACGCTGCGGTGAACGAGAGCCCGCAGGACGACCGGCTTGGGCAGGTCCAGCCAGACGACGGTGTCGGCCCGCTGCCAGATGATCGGCTTGGAGACGCGCTGGTAGTTGCCGCAGGTCACCCAATGCTCGCCTGTCGTTGCCTCATCGATGGAAGATGGAGTCCAACTCGATGTGGGGGAGGTGAAGCCTGTCGGCCAGTTCACGGGCCACGGTGGTCTTGCCGGAGCCGGGTGATCCCACGACGGCGATTCTCTCCATGGACCGGAGTATCGCTGTTTGGCGTGATGTAGGTCTAGTTCATGTCTCACCCTCATGATACAATCGAACATATGTTCGAGATAGAAGGATCTGAGACTATCCCATCCGGTCTAGCCGAGATGGCTCCCGGGCCCGAGCTTGCAGCGTTGCTGGCCACGATCGACGTGGAGGAGCTGTCCGGCTACGACCAGGTGGAAGTGCTGAAGGCCAGCCAGCGCATGGCATCGCACTATGCCGCCCACACCTACACCGCCATGGCGGCAATCTCCGACACCCTGCACAGCATGGACGACGACTACCAACTCGCTCATGAGCAGGCCGCCGCCGAGATTCGCGTCGCGTTGCGTCTCACCCGCCGGGCGGCCGACACGGAGCTCGATCTCGCCCTCGATCTGCGGCGTCGGCTCCCGGGCGTGACCGCGCTGTTGGCCGCCGGTGACTTGGATCCACGCCGGGCTCGCACCCTGGTCCACGGGACGAGCCACCTTTCACCGGCCGGAGCTGTCGAAGTGGTCGGCCAATTGCTCGATGACGCGCCGGGTTTGACTACCGGGCAGCTGGCGGCTCGCCTGCGCCGGTCGTGCATCGAAGCCGATCCCGACGAGGCCACCGACCGGTTTCGGAAGGCGGTGACCGATCGGCGGGTGAGCTCCGAACCGACTCCCGAGGGGACCGCCCACCTGTTTGGGCTGGACCTGCCACCTCATCGAGTGGCCGCCATCACCCGCCGCATCAATCGTATTGCTCGCTCACTGCGCCGCCGGGGCGATGAGCGCACCATGGATCAAATCCGGGCCGACATCTTTGTCGACCTCCTCCAGGGCAGTGCCACGGGTGAGTCCGGTCGCAACCGTGGGGTCGTCGATATCCACGTCGATCTCGAGACCCTCACCCGATTGAATGATCACGCCGGAGAGCTGGCCGGGTTTGGTCCGGTCATTGCCGACATCGCTCGCCAGGTCACCGATGAGAGCCGGGGGGCGGAGTGGCGGTTCACGGTCACCAACTCGGATGGTGAGGTGCTCGACAACGGGATCACCCGTCGCCGGCCGACCATTGGTCAGCAGCGAGAGGTCCACGCGCAGCATCCAACGTGCGTGTTCCCCGGCTGCCGGATGCCCGCCCTCGACTGCGACCTCGATCACCGCGTTCCCCACGCCGAAGGCGGACCAACCGTCACCACCAACCTGGCCCCGCTGTGCCGCCACGATCACCATATCCGGACCAAAGCCGGTTGGACCCACACCCCGTTGTCGGGTGGGCGTCATCGGTGGCGGACCAGGCTCGGTCAGGTCTACATCACCACCGGTCCGTCGCCGTAGCGCGTTGAGCAGCATGCTGCGTTCCTGCCCGTCCCGCTACCAGCCGGTGCGAAGCACCGGCCAAGGAATGCGAAGCATTCCCGCAATGCGCCCGTAACAAACATGCCACCGACTCGTAACAAGCCAGTTACGGCGACGAAATCGGCGTCTCGTACGGTGCTCTCCTGCAGTTCAGAACCAGGAGGAACGAATCGTGAAACGCTTGATGCTCGTCACCGTGATGGCGGCGGTTGCGGTGGTGGGGCCACTCGCCTTTGCCGCGAGTGCCCAGACCCCAAACATCACCGAGGTCGCCACCGCGCTCGACGAGGTGTGGGTGGTCATCGCCGGCATCCTCGTCATGTTCATGCAGGCGGGGTTTGCCCTCGTCGAGTCCGGGTTCACCCGGGCCA
>JABDLU010000090.1 GCA_013002865.1 Acidimicrobiia bacterium | reverse complement strand
GGCCAGGAGGGGGGTGAGAGCGCGTTCCTGTGTTCTCGCCTACGAGCAGTTACGACCCCCTTGAACCACCGGCACGCTTCACCTACACCTCCCCTTATGCCACTCGATCCTGTGCAGCGAGAACAAGCGCGCACCATGCGCAACTCCCTGACCCGAAGCGAACTCGACCTATGGCGGCGCATCCGCGCCCGTCAACTCGGCGTCAAGTTCCGTCGCCAACACCCGATCGGTCCCTACATCGTCGACTTCGCCTGCGTACCGGCCAAAGTGGTCATCGAGATCGACGGTGGCACCCACCAGGACCGCACCAGAGAAGCCATCCGGGACGCCGAGCTAGCCGAGCGAGGCTGGACGGTGATTCACTTCAACAACACCGACCTCGAGTTCCGCTTCGAGGTTGTCCTCGCCGTGATCGAACGCGCCGTGTCCGCGGCACGCCAACCACCGACAGAGTCCAAGCGGGATCGATCGAAGGGTTAGCGGCGGAAGCACTGAACGACGGTGTCTGGCCTGGAACTGGCAACCTGCAACTGGCAACTGGCAACTGGGAACGCCAATCAAACTGGCAACGCCAATCAGGAGCACAGGAACGCGCTTTCACCCCCCTCCTTGCCTCCCCCACTCGCTGCGCTCGCAGGGGAGGTAACAGACCCTCCTTGCCTCCCCCACCTTCGGCGGGGGAGGTACCAGAACTACTTGAGAAAGCGGTCCAACCACGCCAGCACTTCGCCGTACCAGTGGAGGCTGTTTTGGGGTTTGAGGATCCAGTGGCCCTCGTCGGGGTAGTACACGAGGCGGGAATCGATGCCTTTGGCCTGGAGGATGCCGTATAGCTCGAGGCCCTGGGTCACGACGACCCGGTAGTCCTTCTCGCCGTGAATGACGAGCGTGGGGGTCGAGAACCCTGACGCATGGTGATTGGGGCTCCACTGGTGCACGACGTCGATGGACTCCCAGGCGTTCCCGCCCATGGCCCGCTCCCGCCCGGCGGTGATATCGGACGCGTACTGGCCGAGCATGTTCGTCACTCCGGCGTGAACGATGGCGGCGGCATATCGATCGGTGTGTCCCATCAGCCAGGTCGTCAGGTAGCCGCCGTAGGACCCGCCGGCGATGGCGATGCGATCGGGGTCGACGAAACCCTGGCGGATGAGGTAATCGGTGGCGGCGTTGACGTCGGCGGCGGGCTCGGCTCCCCACGCTCCCTGTATCCGCTGTGCGAAGTCCTGGCCCCACGAGGTCGAGCCGTGGAAGTTCACCATCGCTACCACGTACCCGGAGGCCGCCAGCGCCTGCGCCGACCACCGCCAATGCCAGGCGTCACCGAAGGTGCCATGGGGCCCACCGTGGATGGCATGCACCAGGGGCCATTTCCGGGCCTCGTCGAAAACGGCTGGCAGGACGAGGAACGCCTGCACCTCGTCGCCGTTGGCACCCGGGTAGCGGATGTCGCGGACCTCCCCCAGGGCCACCTCGCCCAGCACATCGGCATTGACGTTGGTGATTTGGTCAATGGTGCCGGACGGATCTATTCGGTGCACCTCGGGCGGAGCGACCAGCGAATGCATCAGGTAGTACACCGACCCGTCGGCAGCCGGCCGGGGCCCGCCCGCCGAGCCTCCCTGCACGAGCAGGAGCGGGACGCCCTCCTCCAGAGTCATGGTGTACAGATTGACCCGGGCATCGTCCTCAGCCGCGAACACGATGTCGCCCGTCGCTGCGAACTCCCAGTCCGAGGCCGACCGATCCCAGTCTTCGGTCAGCACCTGTTCGGTTCCGGTCGACCGGTCGAAGGCGACCAACCGCACTCGATCGGCGTAGAAGGCCCAGTCGCGCTGGATGCCGTACAGCAAATGACGACCGTCGGGGCTGTACCGGGGCCGGGTTTGCTGGGCGGGAAGCTCGGCCGTCAGCTGCGTCTCGCCCGACCCGTTCAGCGGTGCGGTGAATACCGCCAGCTGGGGCCGCGCATGGGGCTGCTCACTGACATCTGCCCCGAAGGCCACCTCGGTGCCGTCCGGCGAGATGTCGAACCCGCCGGCCGGCTCCATGAAATACATCCAGCGCCGTGAGCCCGGAGTGAGATCGGTTAACTCCCCGGTCGCCAGATCGAGATGGAAGAGATGCGGCACCGCGCCGTCGGTGAGCCACCGGGTCCAGAAGCGGTAGACCCGATCCTCCGTTGTCTTGGCCGAGACCTTCGATTCCTTCAGCTCCTTCCGGCGTTCGGCGGCCGCCTCGATGGTGAGGGCGTCCTTGAACACCTCACTCATCAGCACAACGCCGGAGCCGTCGGGGAGCCACCGCACGTCGAGCACCCCGAGCGGGAGGTCGGTGACGCAGTCGGACTCGCCGCCGTCGAGCGGAAGAAGGTACAGCTGCGGAACCGCCTCGTCGTCTTCAACCGGCTTGGCAAGGAAGGCCAGCCTCGACCCATCGGGCGAGACCGCCGTCCCAGACACAGTCCGTTCACCCGACGTGAGTGGCTGCGGCTCGGTATCGAGACCGACCCGATACAGCCTCGTGGTGCCGCGGTTCTCATCGATGTCATAGGTAGTGACGGGGACGATGACAAACGACCCATCGGGGGCGGGCTCGGGACGACCGACCCGCCGCATGCGCCACAGGTGCGTTGCCGTGAAGGACTGTGAGCTAGTCATATCGGGAGCGTACCCCCGACCCGAGGGACTACCGTGACCCGCGCAACTGCGGGTGGGAGGCCGGACAGTTCGGTCCATCCCACAGGTGTGAGGGAGTTGATGGCGACCAGTCGCGAACGAAAGCTCGGCCCCTACGCGGTCTTCACGATCAGCGTCGGCGCCATGATCGGAGGCGGGCTGTTCGTGCTGCCCGGCCTGGCGTTCGAGATAGCCGGCCCGGCCGTGATCCTGGCGTTCGCCGTCGCCGGCGTTATCGCCTTCCCCGCTGCTCTGAGCAAGGCGGAGATGGCCACCGCCATGCCTGAAACGGGAGGCACCTACCTGTACGTCGACCGGGCCATGGGCCCGCTGATGGGCACGGTGGCCGGCATCGGTGTGTGGTTCTCGCTCGTGTTCAAGGCCGCCTTCGCGCTGGTCGGTCTCGGTGCGTATCTGACGCTGATCGCCGACGTGCCGGGCACGACGTTTGCGCTGGTGATCGCTGCGGTCCTCATCACGATCAACCTCTACGGCGGCCGTATCACCGGCCCGGTGCAGAACACCCTCGTCACATCACTGCTCGCTGCCCTCATGCTGTTTGCGATCCGCGGGTCAGTGGAGGTCGAGACCGCCAACCTGGAGCCGTTTCTGACCGAGGGGATCTCCGGGCTCCTCTCAGCTGCCGCCATCGTGTTCGTCGCCTACGCCGGAGTCACCAAGGTCGCCAGCGTCGCCGAGGAGGTCGAGAACCCGGGGCGGAACATTCCCCTCGGCATGCTGCTGTCGGTCGGAGCCGTGCTGGTGCTGTATCCGGCCGTGGTGTACGTGATCGTGGGGACCACCTCACCGACCGTCCTCGCCACCAGCACGACCCCCGTCGCCGATGCTGCCGGCTCGTTCTTCGGTTCGCTAGGCGTGGATTTCGTGACCGTCGTGGCGATCGTCGCCCTGATCGGTGCCGCCAATGCCGGCATCCGGGCCGCCAGCCGGTATCCGCTGGCGATGAGCCGCAACTCGCTGGCTCCCCAGGTCCTGCAGCAACTCGGCCCGCGCGGCACACCGACCGTATCGCTCATCGCCACCGGAGTCGTCTTGCTGGTGCTGGTTGGCTTCGTGCCGATCCTCGATCTCGCTCGGCTGGCCAGCGCCTTCACGCTCGCCGTCTTTGGCTTCATTCATCTGGCGGTGATCTCGTTTCGCCAGAGCAACCTCAGCTGGTACCAGCCCGAGTTCCGTTCGCCGTGGTATCCGTGGGTTCAGATCTTCGGGCTGGCCGGGAGCATCATGCTGCTCACGCAACTGGGCTGGGTCCCGGTGGCCGGTGCCATTGGGATCACGGCATTCGGCGTGCTGTGGTACCGGGCGTTTGGCAAGTCGCGGGCCATCAAGGACAGTGCCCTGCTGGACGCGCTGCGGATTCGATCGACCGGGCGCGTCGTGGAGATGACCCAGGAGGCGATTGCGTCCGGCGGGCACGCTCACGTGCTCATACCCGTCCTGCGCAGTACCAGGCGCAGCCGCATGGAGGACCTCATCCGGTTCGGCACCATGTTCGGCCAGCCGGGAGGCGTCGTCGAGATCGTCGAGTTCGAACAGGAGGACCTCGACTCTGATCGTCATCCGGCCGGCATCGACCGTCGGTTCGAAGAGCGCACCACGGAGCTGGCCCAGCGGATGGGCGCCGATGTGTTCGTGCGGCGCCTCCTCACCGACGATCCAGAACAAACCCTGCTGGAGTACGTCGAAGACTTCGCGGTGGACCTGGTCGTATCCGACCTGCCCCGCGAGGTGCGGGGGACCCGGCGATTCATAAACGACATGAAGGATGTGCGGGACCATCTGCCCTGCGACTCAATCTTCTTGCGCAACCGGACGGTGCGGCGGGTGCAGAACGTTGTGATCATGGGTACGGGCGGACCGTTCGATGTTCTCAAGATCAGCCTGGCGGCGCGCATCTCCGCCGCCGAGGGCTCCCAGTTGCGGTTCGTGCACATCCTGCCCGACGAGGCCCGCATTCAACAGGTCGACTCAATCGAGGATTATCACCGCAGGTTGGAACAGTTGGTCAGTGCCGAAACGGAGAGCGAGGTGAGCCGGGCCGCCGACCTCATCGAGGAGATCTCCCGGGTCGCCTCAGACGCCGACCTCGTCGTGATGGGCGCCCCGGCGCACCGGGTTCGCATCTTCGGCGACATGGCCGACCGCATCGCCGACACCCTCGACGTCCCCGTCATGATGGTCCACACCAACCGCGCCCCCCAGCTCGCCTGGTACGAACGAGCCCTCGAGCGTGTGATCTACTAGCAGCGGGAACCTCCCCCGCGAGCGAAGCGAGTGGGGGAGGCAAGGAGGGGGGTGAAAGCGCGTTCCCGTGCTCTCTGCCACACCTCGCTCTGCTCAGAGCTCCAACCGCATCAGCATTTCGCCGTGGCGCTCTTCACCGGTGTCTACGAAGCCGAGCTTTTCGTAGAAGGGCCTGGGTGTCCCCTCTCCTGGCACGTAGCTCAGGATGATCTCGGTGGCCCCCGGCCGTCCTCGGACGTAGTCAATGAGCAGCTCCATCGCCCGCCGGCCGTAGCCCTTTCCCTGGTGCTCGGCGTCGACCATCATCCGCCACACGTAATACCGGGGCGTTTCGGAATCGTCGTACAGCATGATGAACCCGACCGGCTCCTCGTCGGCGTACACCGCCCGGAACCAGGCCTTCGGCTCGAAATGCGCCTCGGCAATCGAAACGGCGTTGGGAGCGACTAACTCGTTCTGGCTCTCGGCGACCTCGAGGTCGATGATCTTTCGCACCGTGTCCTTGGTAACTTCGCGCAGCGTGACTTCGGCCATGGCACGAGGCTAGGCACGGCGGGCATCCATTTGGCCGGATGGGTAGGTTGGGTTGCTCGCGCCATTGCGAAGGAGGAACCAATGCCGAAGTACATGATTCAGGCCCAGTTCAGTGAGGGATCCCTCAAGGGGACTATCGAAGAGGGGGGCACCGCCCGCCACCAGGCTGTCAAAGCGGCCGTCGAGAGCATGGGCGGCTCGCTCGATGCGTACTACTACACCTTTGGCGACTACGACGTCATGGGCATTGCAGAGATGCCCGACAATGCCACCGCGGCCGGGTTCGCCATCGCCGTTGCCTCGGCGGGAGGAACTGCCGCCACAAAGACCACCATCTTGCTAACGCCTGCCGAGATGGATGAAGCGGTCACAAAGCATCCCGACTACCGCCCACCCGGCCACGTCTCGGGCGGCTGACACAGCCGGAATACTTGTCAGTCCCCCGGCCCGCAGGGCTGGGGGAAGGTACCGCCGCCCGGAAGGGCTGGGGTAGCGGATCTGTCAGTCCCCCGGCCCGCAGGGCTGGGGGAAGGTGCGAACTCTTCGAGTTCGTCGTCGCCCGGAAGGGCGGGGGTAGGGGGTCTGTCAGTCCCCCGTGCGAGCGAAGCGAGCATTGGGGGAAGGTGCGAACTCTTCGAGTTCGTCGCCGCCCGGAAGGGCGGGGGTAGGGAGTCTGTCAGCCAGCCCGGAGGTTGCCCCTACTCTCTCCCTGGTGAACATCGCCCATCTCGAACTCGAAACCCCGGATGGAGCTGCCGCACGACTCGGCGATCGCCTCGATCGCCCGACGGTGGTGGTGCTCGTCCGGTACTTCGGCTGAGCGCCCTGCCTCAAGCAGCTGGCGCAGTTGGCGTCGGCCCGAACTGAATTCGACCGCCTCGGAGCCACCGTCATCGGTGTCGGCCCACGAGCACCCGACCAGGCGGCCCGCCTCACCGACAACGGCTACCCATACCCACTCCTCCTCGACCCTGACTACCAGCTGGGCACCGCGATTGGGGTGGGACGTCAATCGCTCACTCGGTATCTCTTCAATCTGCGGGCCTGGGCACGCTGGTTGGCGGCGTTTCTCACGAACCGTCGCCAGGGCCGCATCACCGGTCACTATTCGAACCTCCCCGGCACGGTGATCGTCGATGGCACCGGCGCAGTCCATTGGGTACATCGCGGAACCGGTCTGGGCGACCACCCGCCGCTACGTCGGATCCTCAGAGAGCTGGCTGACCTGCCGTAGTCGGCGCGCCCGATCTCAGACGACCCAGACCACCACGCCCACGATGGCCAGCAAAACCACCAGCCCCGCCCCGAGGGCGGCCGCTCCAACCCAGAACAGGAAGAGCGGGTTGAACAGGCGAGTCGAGCCCACCGCTGCGCCGACGACCGACCCGAACTCGGACCGGAAGTGGCGCAGCTGCCAGAGCGAGCCGAGCAGCGTCGCCAACGATCTGAGCCCCGGTTTGGCCACGACGCCGGCGACTCCACCACCCAACTCGACGCCGGCCCCGGCGACACTCCCCGCCAGATCCCCGAGGGCGGCCTCAGACGTAGACACCGTGCCTGCCAACAACCGGGCGAACGCAAGCAACACCAGTCCGGGCACCATCAGCACCGCCAGGACGACAGCGAAGAACAGGAACTGCGGCACGGAGTCGAATGCCCAGCGCCCGAACAGCGTCACCCAGGCCACCGGGGCGGCGACCAGCGCCAGCCTCCCAATCCACCGGGAGCGGCGAGCAATTCCCGACGCCAACGCCTGCACGCGGCGAATCAGTCCCCCGAGCACCTGCGCTCTACCTGCGGATTCCATGCCCGCATTCTCCCACTCCTAACCGGCGTGGCCGGTCTTCCCATACCGCGAGTTTGCTTGACTTGGATCCGGCGTTCCCAACGCTTAAGAGACTCAAACACGCCCATCGAACGGAGGGACATGGCGGCACCGGAAACAATCAAGCACGCGATCGAATCGGCCACGACCTATTTGACGGCCAATCCGGAGGACGCGGTAGCGACCGACAGCGTGGCGACCGCCCGGCACGTCGGCGGTCTCCAATTCGAAGTCTCCGATCCCAACGGGCGGACGCTGGTCACGGATATGGTGACCGGGGTCGGCGGTGAGGATGCCGCACCCTCACCCGGGTGGTTGCTCCGGGCTGCGTTGGCCAGCTGCGACGCCACCCTCATTGCGATGCACGCCGCTACCGCGGGGATCACATTGACCGAACTCGAGGTCGGCGTCGACTCCACATCGAACGACCTCGGGATTCTCGGCATCGACCCCGACGTACCGAGCGGGCCCCTGGACATGACCGCTCGAGTGACGGTGTCCTCTCCCGACATGGACGCCACCGAACTCGAGGCGCTGGTGCGCAACGCCATCGATCACTGCCCGGTGTGCGACGCCGTGAAGACGCCGGTCGAGATGCGCGTCGAAGTCTCGGTGAAATAGACGCGATTCCGGTTCCGGGCTTTGCCGACCTCCATGGCCGACATTGCCATCCCGGGCTGTCGCGATCCCGCTGCAGCCCGGGACCGGCGCGTCGTGGAGCAAGCGTTCGCGATTCGGCAGAGTCGTCGCCAGCGCTGGGTAGCCTGCTCCCCCATGACCACTCCATTTGATCAGCCGCCCGCCTGGGTGGCCGATGCCGTCTTCTATCAGATCTTTCCGGACCGGTTCGCTTCCTCTGACCGGTTGACCAAACCCCGC
>JABDLU010000086.1 GCA_013002865.1 Acidimicrobiia bacterium | reverse complement strand
GGGTTCGAGTATCCGGTTGGTGACGACGGCGGCCACGTCGACCAGCGGAGAGACCTCGCGGAGCGACTCGAGGGTCTCGGTGACGGGGAGCTCTTCGGGCGTTGCCACCATCACCAGCCCGCTGTGGGTGGGGTCGGACAGCTCTCGCTCATAGGCCAGCGCCTGGTCGCGGACGCGTCCCACCGGGACCAGACCGGAGATGGTGATCGGGGCGCGCAGGTAGGAGGCAATCTGACCGAGCGGGGGAGCGTCGGCGATCACCAGGTCCCAGCCCGGCTTGCCGGCTTCGAACAGAGCTTTGCCGATCGTAATGATGTCGCGGATGCCGGGCACCGTCTCGGCCAGGGCATTCAGGCCGCGGGAGACGGGCCCGAGCGGAGCAACCCGGGGGGCGTGCAGCTGGAGGCGAATGTACTCGTCGAGGGCGTGGGCCCGGTCGATGGTCAGGGCGTGGATCCCCGGCCGGATCGGCTGGGGCTCATACCCGAGCCGGTCGACGCCCAGGTGGAAGGCGAGCCCCTGGTCGTCGGTCATCGAGATGGCCAGGACCGATCGGCCGCGCCGCGCGGCTACGATCGCCAGGCCGGCGGCCACGGCCGACTTGCCGACACCGCCTTTTCCGCTCACCAGGAGCAGTGAGCGATCCAGCAAGGGCTAGGTGCCGTCCGTGCCGAGCGGGATCCGGAGCACGAGGTGGCCCTCCTCAACCGTCCAATCGGCCGAGCCGACCAGTGAGTAGTCCAGGTAGTCGAGCTCGGCCTGTTGGATGAAGAGCTGCCGCTCGTCGCCGGCGACCGGCGGGAGGCCGCGATCCTTCACCGCCTCGGCACGTTTGCGATAGCGCTCCAGTAGCGCGTCAACGTCTAGTTCTGCCATGCCGCAAACCTAGCGGGGGGTCTCACGCGGCCGGTTCGGGGACCCCCGCAGTGCGGCGGCGGGCGGCCGAGCGCCGCTCACTCTCCAGGCGGCCGAGCTCGTAGTCCTCGTAGTCGACAAACTGCATGGCGGCGGCGATGTGCTGGTGGCCGGCTTGATCCCTTATCAAGCGGTGCATCTCCTGGCACACCCGCCGGTAGTCGGGGTGGCCACCCTGGGCGGTGCGCAGCTCGATCAGGTGAAAGGCTTCCCGGGCGTTCATGTCCATGTAGAACCGGATGCGGTAGGCGAAGGGGACGGCGTACTGGGCGGCGTCGGGCCCGATGGCGGCTTCGATGCGATCGGCGAGGTGAGCGGTCCGGTCCATGGCTTCATCCCACAGTTCGACCGCTCCGACCGTCCGCACCGGATCGGGGGTGATGTACCCGTGCCGGGTCCCGAGGCGCTGCCAGTCGAGTGTCATGAGGCGATGACGCTGCAGGTCCCGGAAGATCCCGTAGTCGCACAGGATGTCGAACCGATAGGTGGTGCGCTCCATGCCGCGGCCCGGTTTGTGGCGCCGGTTGGTCCGGTCGCCGGCGTACGAGGCAATCAGCTCGCGCTGTTCGCGGGCCGGCAGCCCGCGCACGATCTCGAGCAACTGGTCGTCGGGCAGGTCGCTGTGGGCGTACAGGGCGGCGGCGGCCACTTTCAGCTCGCCCTCCGGATCCCAGTCGGTGAGCATCACCTCGGGCCGGTCGGCGGGCTTCACGCCCAGATCGGCGGCACGCTCTTCCATCTCGGAGCGGATATCGGCCAGGTAGCGGGTCCACACCCCGCCCCGGTCGGGGACATCGACCCGCTTGACGAAGGAGGGGATGACCGTGCGCAGCTCCTCGAGCATCATCTGGGCGTAAGCCCGCGCTTCGGCCAGCGGATGGGCCCGCATGCGCAGCAGCAGCGACTCGTAGGCCTGGCCGGTGGCATAGATCCCGACATTCGAGGTCGTGGCCGCCGGGAGCAGGCCCCGGGCGGCATCGCACGCCTTGGCCCGGATGGTCGATTTCCAGACGAAATCAGAATCATCCGGTCCCTGCGGGAACCGGGCCTCGAAGTGCGGGACCAACTTGGCGATCAGCTCCGTGTAGGTGCCGAACAGCCAGTCCATGGTCGCCGTGAACTCGCTCCCGAGCCCGACGGCGGTGACCTCCTCCGGGATGAAATACCGGTATCGCTCACCGAGCGGACGGTCGTAGTAGATGTAGCGAGTGCTCTGCTCCAGGTAGGCGGCCAGCCGGCCGCGTTCGAGCACTTTGGTGAGGAGGTTGGAGGCCTGCTCGGTGGCGAGGTGCACGCCGCCGAGCTGGGCGACGGAGTCATCGCCGTACTCATTGAATACCCGCTGGTAGAGCGCTTCGGCCCGCTCGGTGCCCACCGCACCGTCGGCATCTGGGAGCTGGGCGGCGATGGCGGCGATTCCGTCCTCGGGGCTCCCCAGGAACTCGTCGAGGAAGAGGCGCCGCAGCGACTTGTGGGTCCGGCTGTAGCGGGCAAACAGCGCGCCCTTGACCACCTCGGGAAGGTTGGTCAGGGCAAACACCGGCCGGTCGATGTTGGTGAAATAGCGGGCCAGGACGGCCCGCTCGTCTGCGTCAAACGGCTCTTCGAAATACATTCCGCCCCACGAGTTACAGCGGTGTAATTATCCGGGGTCGGCCGGCACAATGCAAATCGGCAGACACCGGCGGTATTGCGAGCCCGCAAACGGCCGCGGCAACTACCATCGCCGGGATGCACCCACATGTTGTTCGGGCTCTCGTGCTGGTGACCGTTGTCGCCATCCTGGCGGTTGGTGCCATCCCACTGCTCATCCTGCTCGACTTGACCGGCGGGGGAACCGGCTGGGGCATTTGTGAGCAGGGCATCGATTCGTGTCGGGTCGGCAACTTCAGCGGTCCCCGGCTGGCCGTCGTTCTGATGTCGGTGCTGCTCGGACTGGGCGCCCTGGTGCGCTTCGTCGTATGGCTGGCCGGGCTGGCCGGCCGCTCCCGGGCGGCGGGCATGAGCCGGGACGACATCTATATCCCCTGATCGTCAATGGGGGCTGGTGGCTTCGCTTTCGACCTCCGGCCGCTCGGTCGCGCTCAGGACGAGGAAGATCGCCATCAGGATCAGCCCGGCCCCGACCCACCCCCGGCCCGACAAGTTGGTTCCGGTGACAATCGCCGCCGTGCCGGCTGCGAAGGCCGGTTCCAGTGCCAGCACGATGGCAGTCGTCTCGGCCCCCACCCGGGATTGGGCCCAGATCTGGAGGAGGAACCCTCCGGCTGAGGCACCAAGGCCGGTTATGACCAGCGCCGTCACCACATCGGTGCCCGGAAGCTGGATGCCTTCCTTGACGGCGGCGATGACGAACGCCCCGGCCGACGTGACCGCCAATTGCAGGGCAGTGAACGCCACCAGCCGGTGGCGATGGGCCAGTCGGGAGAGGAACACGATGTGTACGGCGAATGCCACGGCCGCCAGCACGGTCAGCATGTCACCGACCACCGGCTGGAACCCGTCGGTGAGCAGGAAGAACCCGCCGAATGCGACGGCGGTCCCCAGCAGAACCCGCCCGCTGATGGAGGCCGGCCCGCTGAGGCGATTCCAGCCGACTGCCACCAGCGGGGTGAGTACGACGTACAGGCCGGTGATCAGCCCGGAGTTGGCTGCTCCGGTGGTGAGCAGCCCCTCAGTCTGAAATCCGAAGCCGGCCACCAGCAGCAACCCGCCGATGGTGCCGTCCCGCCACATCGTCCGCCCGCGGGGCCGGGCGACGATGAGCAGCACGGCCGCCCCGAGCAGGAATCGCCAGCCGACGAAATTGAACGGTGGCAGGGAGGCGATGGCGTCCTTGACGACGACGAAGGTGATGCCGAAGAGGGCGGAAGCCGCCACCAGCGCGAGAAAGGCCGGCCGGTCCTTCACATGTCGGACGGCCACAAGGCCGCCACCGGGTCGGTGGCGAGGAACAGCCCGCGGGCTTCCGCATGCACGACATCCTCCCGCAGCAGCGCCGAGCGAATTCGCAGCCGGCGCCCGCTCGTCTGCTCGAGGGTGCCGGAGAGCTCATAGGTGCCAGACGGCTCCGCCGGTTGTCGGTACCGGATATCCAGGGTGGCGGTCACCGCAAGCGTGTCGGCCAGCAGCACCGCCGACCACGCCGAGATCTCGTCGAGGGCGGCGGCGATCACCCCGCCATGCAATGAGCCGGCCGTGCCACGGTGCTCCGGGTGGGGAGCGAGGACCGCACCGACCTCGGTCGGCGACCGACGGTGGAAACCGTCCAGATGCAGGCCGATCGGATTGGCCAGGCCGCAGGCGTAGCACTCGTCATAGAGGCGGCGGAATTCCTCGATGCGGTCGTCGGGGATCCTCACCCGTCACGATTCCAGTTCGGCAACGCCGTTGGCGAGCGAGACGATGCGCACCAGCGAGTCCACTCGCCAGCCGTGCTCCTGTAGCCGCTCCCGCCCCCCGGTGTAGGTCTTCTCGACGACGAACACGAATCCCAGCACGTCGCCGCCCGCCTCCTCAACGATCTCCCCGAGAGCCTCGGCGGTGCGGCCGCCGGCGAGAAAGTCGTCGACGATGGCGACCCGCTGGCCGGGAGGCAGCACCCGGCGGGCCACCTCCACCCGGTACTCGGTCCCCTTGGTTGGCGAGGACACTTCCCGGGCGAACGTGTAGCGCTCACCCACTCCGACGTATTTCTTGGCATACACCATCGGGACTCCCAGGCTCTGGGCAGCCACCAGGCCGGGTGGGATCCCGCTCGCCTCGGCGGTGAGCACCAGATCGGGCTGGGATCCGGCGAACCGCTTGGCGATCTCCGCCCCGATCTCGGGGAGCAGGTCGATGTCGACCCGGTGGTTGAGGAACTCGTCGACTTTGAGGAGCTCGCCCTCTACCCGGCCCCGCTGTTCGATCTCATTGCGCAGCTGCACGGCCACGATCGTAGCTGGCCGCCCGGTGCCGCAGCCGGTGACCGGTAGCATCGCCGTCGATGACCGATCCCATTCGCCACCGTGCCCGGCTGGTGCTCCGCCGCCTCAAGCGGCGCTATCCGGAGATCGGGACCGCCCTCGACTATCAGAACCCGTGGGAGCTGCTGGTCTCGACCATCATCTCGGCTCAGACAACAGACGAAAACGTCAACGCAGTGGCTCCCGCGCTGTTCGCCAGGTACCCGGGACCTGCCGCGCTGGCGGGAGCGAAGCTGGAGGACGTCGAGCAGATCATCTACTCGACGGGCTTCTTCCGGCAGAAGTCGAAATCAATCGTGAGCATGTCGGCGGACCTGATGGAGCGCTACGGCGGGGAGGTTCCCGACGATCTCGACGACCTGGTCACCCTGCGGGGAGTTGGCCGCAAGACCGCCAGCGTCGTCCTGGCCGAGGCGTGGGGCAAGCCGGCCATTGCGGTCGACACCCATGTGAAGCGGTTGTCCCGCCGCCTCGAGCTGACGGAGCACGCCGATCCGACCAAGATCGAGATGGACCTCCGCGCCCTGTATGACCGGCGCCAATGGTCGGGCATCTCGATGCGGTTCATCCAGTTCGGCCGCGACGTGTGCGAAGCCCGCCGGCCCCGCTGCTACGAGTGTCCGCTGAACGACATCTGCCCGTACCCCGACAAGACACCACCCCCGGAGTGAAGGCGGCTCGCCGCAGGCACGATCGGCGCATCGTGGCGCTCGGTCTTCCCGCCCTCGGAGCCCTCGCCGCCGACCCGCTGGTCAGCCTGGTCGACACTGCGTTCGTCGGACGGCTCGGCACGACCTCACTCGCCGCCCTCGGCATAGACGCCGCCCTGTTCGGCCTGGCCTTCTTTGCGTTCAACTTCCTCGCCTACGGGGTGACGCCGCTGGTTGCCAAGGCGCTCGGGGAGGGCGACCGGGAGCGGGCGGCCAGTTTGATCAGCAATGCGTTGGTGGCCGCAATCGGCCTCGGCGTGGCGGTGACGATCCTCGTGCAGATCGTCGCGGTGCCCGCACTCGAGCTGATGGGGGCCACCGGCGATGTGCTCGCCGAGGCGACCGGATACCTGCGGATCCGGGTCCTGGCCGCTCCGGCCGTGCTCATCATCACGCTGGGGCACGGGGCATTCCGGGGACATCAGGACACCCGCACCCCGCTGTATGTCACGCTGGCGCTCAACGCCGTCAACCTGGTGCTCGACCCGGTACTGATCTTCGGGCTCGACTGGGGCCTCAACGGAGCGGCGGTCGCCACCCTGGTCGCCCAGTGGTTCGGGGCGGCCTGGTTCCTTGCGTTGATCGGCCGCCGGCTCGGCTTCAGCCTGTCCGGGGTGGCCCTCACCGAGTTGTTCGGCCTGGCCCGCATCGGACGCGACGTCGTCATTCGGACCGCCGCCCTGCTCGTCACGTTCACCGTCGCCACCCGGGTGGCGGCCACAATCGGCGATGTCGAGGTGGCGGCCCATCAGATAGTGGCCCAGATCCTCTTCTTCCTCGCGCTGGCGATCGACGCCCTGGCGGTGGCCGCCCAGAGCCTCATTCCGCGCTACCTGGGAGAAAAGCGTGACACCGACGCATGGGACGTTTCGATCAGGGTGTTGCAGCTCGGACTGGGGGTGGGAATCGTGCTGGCGGGCCTGCTCATCGCCACCCGTTCAGTCGTGCCGGGCTGGTTTACCAGCGAAGTCGCCGTCCAGGACGCGGTCGATGATGTATGGCCGATCCTGGCCGCCATTCAGCCGCTGGCGGCGCTGGTGTACGTCTGGGACGGCATCGTGATGGGGGCGGCCGATTTCAGCTTCGTGGCGTGGGCGATGGTGGTCTCCATGATCGCTGCGGTGGCGACGCTGTTGCTGGTGGTTCCGCTCGGCTGGGGCTTGCCGGGGGTGTGGTGGTCGATCGGGGTGCTGACCGTGGTGCGGGCCGTCACTCTGGGCTGGTGGCACTTCCGACCGGCCGGCAAGCTCCGGCCCGCCCGGTCAGTCTGAGGGGGCGAACCCCCTCAATCTGAGGGGGCGAACCCCCTCAATCTGAGGGGGCGAACCCCCTCAATCTGAGGGGGCGAATACCTGAATGGTGTCGGGAGCCGACGTCTCGACGCGTGATCCCTCATGGTGGAGCACCGCCCCGCGGGTCTCGGGCAGCAGCAGGATCAAGGGAATCGCCGCCGCCGCCACCACGGCCAGCACGGTGATCGTGGTGGGCAGGCCCCATGAGTCGATGGTGAGGCGGCCGAAGCCGAGCCCGATGATCGCCCCGGTCACGCTCATCGCCGAGAGCAGCGACCCCGCCACCACCCGGTTGCGGGTGGGGAACAGCTCGCTGCGCATGGCGGAGATGGCCGGGACGAAGATGCTCGATCCGAAGCTACCGACGACGATCCAGGCCACCAGCGCGGGGCCGGGCTGCCAGTAGAAGGCGGCCCCTCCGCCGGCTCCGAGTGCCATCCCGAGCACCATCACGGGCTTGCGCCCAAACCGGTCGGCGGCACGGCCCCCGATCAGAAGGCCGGTGGCGCCGAGTGCTCCCGCCGAGATGATCGTGAGGCTTGACGACAGCACCGACCAGTTCAGATCGTTGATCAGATAGTCGGACGCGAAGCTGACCGCCGGACCGCTGAACGCCCCAACCGCCATGCCGGCGAGGGCCAGCGGCCAGAAATACCGGCCGGAATCGCCGGTCAAGACCGAAGCCACCGGCGAGGTGACGACGGGCATGTGGAAGGCCCGGCTCTCCCTGAGGAAGCGGGCCAGCAGCGGGAAGAACACGATCCCGATCACGCTGAGCCCAAACAGCCAGCGCCACCGGTTGGGCGGAAGCTCGAAGAGCGGCGCCAGCAGGAAGGCGAGGCCACCGGCCAGGCTCCCGGCCACCCCCCAGATCCCCATCGTGAAGCTGCGGATTCGGGGGCTGACTTCCTCGGCCAGATACACCACTGCCAGTGCGGCCACCGCGCCCGAGGCAGCCCGGGCGACGGCCTGGAAGAACGTGAAGGCAATCACGCCCGAGGTGAGGGCGGTGGCCAGGTTGGCGGCCAGCAAAGTCAAGAATGCCGCCAGGAGCGGTCGGCGCCTTCCCAGCCGATCACCCCAGATCCCGTAGGCAACCGCCGTGAAGCTGCCCAGCCGGATGATGGCCAGGATCCAGCTGGCGTCTCCTTGGCTGAGCTCGAGATCGGGGCGTGAGAATGCCAGGGTCACCACCAGCAAGCTCCCGGCGAAGGCCTGCACGAAGCCGGCCACCACCATCAGGGTGGTGATGCGCCGGTCGTTGCGGGTGAACCTCGCCGTCATCCGACGGGGCTTCCCGGTTCCACAGGGCTGTCCAGGTTCAGTAGCACCACCCCGTCCGGGGTGAGGGCGCCGAGCACCAGCACATCGGACCGGAACCCGCCGATCCGCATCGGCTCGAACCCGGTCACCGCCACCACCTGGCGGCCGGGAAGTTCATCGGGGCGGTAGTGATCGGTGATCTTGGCCGACGACTGCAGCTCGCCGAGGTCGCCGAAGTCGATCCACAGCTTGAGGGCGGCGTCCCGCGCGGTGGTGTTCGGCTCGGCCCGAAGCACGGTGCCCACCCGTACTGCCAGGCCTTCGAAGTCCTCTATCGTTGGCATGAGGGGTGGACATTACCGGGGAACCCGGTTCCTATGCCCACCGTTAGCTCCTCGACGCATCCGACCCCGCAAGGATTCAATGACGATCGAAGAAGTCAATCTGCTCGCCGTCGGCGTGGCCTTCGTGTTCGGCGCGCTGTCGTTCATCTCCCCGTGCGTGCTGCCGCTGCTCCCCGGCTACTTGTCCCTCATGTCCGGGTACTCGGCTGAGGAGCTCACCACCGGAGGCCAATCCCGGCTGCGCATGCTGCGGGTCACCCTGCTCTTCGTCGCCGGGTTCACGGTCGTGTTCGTCGGCTGGGGCCTGGGGGCGAGCTGGGCTCTGCCGGGCAATCAGTGGGTGGTGTGGGCCGGATGGTTCGTCATTGTCATGGGTGCGCTGCTGTTCGTGACGGCGATCTGGAACCCGCAGTTCCTGCTGCCACTCATGCGGGAGCGCCGCCTCGAGGTGCGTCCCTCCCGGCTGGGTGCGTTTGCTCCTCCGCTGATGGGCGTGGCGTTCGGATTTGGGTGGACCCCCTGCATCGGGCCGGTGCTCGGTTCGATCCTGGCCATCAGCGCAACCGGCGAGGGTGGCACCGCCGGGAGCGTCATCCTGCTGCTCTCCTATTCGCTGGGTCTGGCCGTTCCGTTCCTGGCGGCGGCGCTCGCCACCAATCGGGTGTTGGCCGGATTCAACCGCATCAAGCCCCACCTGCGCACGATCCAGGCGGCCTCGGGGGTGCTGCTGGCCGGTTTCGGATTGCTGCTGGTCACCGATCAGATCACCAACCTGTCGGCATGGTTCTCCGACGTGCTGCGCAGCATCGGGCTCGACAGCCTCAACGAGATCTGAGCCGGGCCTAACCTCGGCGGATGCTGACCCGATCTGAGTTCCTCGAGCTGGCTGCCGAGTATTCCGTGGTGCCGGTCACCCTTGAGGTGGTTGGTGATCGCGAGACGGCGGTGACGGTGTTCGAGAAGCTGGTCGGCGACGCGCCCGGCTTCCTGCTCGAGTCCGTCGAAGGCGGGGAGCGATGGGGCCGCTGGTCGTTCGTCGGCTGGGACCCGCAGTTCACTCTTACCAGCCGCGACGGGGTCTCCACCCGCGATGACGGCGGTGAGGTGCCCGCCGGCGACCCGCTCGAGGTGCTCGAGCAGCTGCTGGAGCGCTACCACACACCCGACCTGCCCAACCTGCCGCCGCTGCACTCAGGCATCGTGGGCTACCTCGGCTACGACTGTGTGCGCTACGTCGAACGGCTCCCCAACCGGCCGACCGATGACCGGGGCTTCCCCGAGCAGTTGTGGCAGTTCGTCGGCTCGCTGGCGGCCCTCGACCGCCTCGCCGACACCATCCTGCTGATCCGCAACGTCTACGTCGGAGACGACCCGGCCGCACAGTACGACGCGGCCCGGGCCGAGCTCGAAGCAGCTGCCGCGACGCTGGGTGCCGGGCACCGCTACGCCGTTCCGGCGGTTCCCGACTTCTCGAGTGCGCCGCCGGAGGCCGTGATCAATCTCACCCAGGGCGAGTTTGAGGCCGCCGTGTCCCGGGCCATCGAGTACGTCTACGCCGGGGATGTGTTCCAGGTAGTGCCGTCACTGCGGGTGGAAGTCCCGTTCGACGGGGACGCGTTCAGTGTGTATCGGGTGCTGCGGCTCATCAACCCGTCGCCGTATCTCTTCTTCTTCCGCGGCGAGGACGTGGCGATCGCCGGGTCCTCTCCCGAGCTGATGGTCCGGGCCCGGGCGGGACGAGTGTTCAGCCGGCCCATCGCCGGCACCCGACCCCGCGGGGCCACGCCGGCGCTCGACCATGCGCTCGAGGAAGAGCTGCTTGCCGACCCGAAGGAGCGCGCCGAGCATGTGATGCTCGTCGATCTCGCCCGCAATGACCTGGGCAGGGTGTCTGAGTACGGCTCCGTGCAGGTGGACGACCTCATGACCATTGAGCGGTACTCCCATGTCATGCACATTGTGTCCGGGGTGTCGGGCTCGCTCCGGCCGGGCACCGGCCCGGTCGATGTGCTGCGCGCCACCTTCCCGCACGGAACGGTCAGCGGAGCTCCCAAAGTCCGCGCCATGGAGATCATCGATGAGCTGGAACCGGCGGCCCGCGGGCCGTATGCCGGAGCGGTCGGCTACATCGACTTCACCGGCAACCTCGACACCGCCATCGCATTGCGAACCATGGTGGCGCGCGGCGATCGCGCCTGGGTACAAGCTGGGGCCGGCGTGGTGGCCGACAGCGACCCGACCCTCGAATACCACGAGTGCCTCAACAAGGCGGCGGCGGTGCTGGCCGCCATCGCCGGAGCGGCCCGGGTATGACGGCCACGTACGGCAACGTCACCGGCGAGTACCAGGCGCTGCACGGTGCCGCCGCCGTAGTGGCCGGCCAGCACGTGCTGGTCCGGGTATCGGGGGCCGACGCCGCCACCTTTCTCGACTCGCTCCTCAGCCAGGAGCTGGCGTCGCTCGCCGACGGAGCGGTGGTCCGCTCGCTGCTCCTCGCTCCCCGCGGCAAACTCCGGGCCCTGCTGTGGGTCACGCGGCGTGGCGATGAGTTTTGGCTCGTCGGTGACGTCGAGTCGGGAGCCGCTGCCGTCGAGGATCTCAATCGCTTCCGGCTCCGGGTCGATGCCGAGATCGGTGTCCCCGAGCCGGTGTTCGACCTCATCGGCCCGGCTGCGCCCGACCGGGCGCCGGACGGCGCCATCCCGGCGCCGCTCGGCAGACTGCCCCGGTTCTTCGTGATCGGGGCAGCCCCTGCCGGCGTGGAACCGGCCGGAGAGCTGGCCTACCGGGCTGTGCGGGTCGAGATGGGCGAGCCGGTGATGGGGGAAGACGTCGACGAGGCCACCATTCCCCAGGAGGCCGGCCTCGTTGCTGAGACCGTGTCCTTCACCAAAGGGTGCTACCTCGGCCAGGAGCTGGTTGCCCGAATCGACTCGCGGGGCCACGTCAACCGCCACCTGCGCGGGCTGGTCATGTCCGAGAACACCCTGCCCCCTTCGGGGGCCGTCGTGGTACACGAGGGCGCAGACGTCGGCACGATTACATCGGTGGCCGAGTCCCTCGAGGTGGGGGCTCCCATCGGGCTCGGCCTCATCCGCCGGGAGGTTGAACCGGGCACGGATGTCACGATCAAATGGGCAGGCGGCACAGCTGCGGCTGAGGCGCGGGCGCTGCCGCTGCTCTGAAACACACACGCCTTCTTTACAACTGGCTCATAATTGCCCGGGAGGCTGAAGAGCATGGATGGCACTGTTCTCCTCATCGAGGATGAAGAAGAGATCGCAGACCTGCTCCGGCTCGTCTTCGAAAAGGAGGGCTTTCGGCTGCTCCACGCCGCCAGCGGTGAGAAGGGCCTCGACGTTCTGACCCAGCGATCGCCCCGGGCGGTGCTGCTCGACCTCGGTCTGCCCGGGATGGATGGCATGGAAGTGTGCCGGCGGATCCGGGCCACCAGCGAGGTGCCGATCATCATGCTGACCGCCCGCGACGACGAGATCGACAAAGTGGTCGGCCTCGAGATCGGGGCCGACGACTACGTCACCAAGCCGTTCTCCCCTCGCGAGGTGGTGGCCAGGGTCAAGGCCGTGCTGCGCCGTTCCGAGCAACAGCCCGAGGCGCCGGCCGCCATCACCATCGCCGACTTCGAGATCGACAGCGGCCGCCGCACCGTCCGCACGCCGTCCGGCGAGCTGGTGCAGCCGACCGCTCGAGAATTCGACCTGCTGTGGCATCTGGCCCGCAACCGCGGGATCGTGCTGAGCCGGTCCCAGCTGCTGGAAGCCGTCTGGGGCTACGACTATTACGGCGAGAGCCGCACGGTCGACGTCCACGTCCGCCAGCTGCGCCGCAAGCTCGCCGACATCCCCATCGAGACGGTGTGGGGCGTCGGCTACAAGATGGGCAGCTAGGTGCGCCGCCGGTTCTTCTGGAGCCTGATGGCGGCGGCCGTCCTGGCGCTCGCCACCGGGGGCATCATCGCCGCAGCCGGCACCAATCGGCAGGCCCGCGCCGAGGCCGTCGAGGAGCTGAGCCGTCAGGCCGCCGCCGTCGGCAGGCAGGCCGAGGACGCGGTGGCGGCGGCCCGGGCGCGGGGGGATGCCGCGCTGCGCGACCTGCTGACCGAAGGGACGATTCGCCAGCTGCTGGCCAGTGCCGCCCAGATCGGTGGCCACGATTACGTCGAGATCGCCGTCGTTCGCCAAAACGAGCTCGTCGTGCCGAGCGCCAGTGTGCTCATCCCCGCCCTCGACCTGTCCGCCGCCGAATACGACCCCGGCACCACCGAGGAGTTCTCGGGCGAGGTGGCCGGCACCCCCGTCGTGGTAGTTGCCCGCACCATCGACCTGGGCGCCCCCCAGGCGAGCCTGGTCGTTTTCCTGGCCCGCGAAGCCGACCAGTTGGTCGGCGTGACCCTGTTCCGCGCCTTCATCGTCGCGCTGGGTGCCGCCGTGATCGTCGTGGCCGTCCTCGCCGGGCTGCTGGCCCGCCGCCTCGGTGATCGGCTCAGGCGGGTCGACCTGGCCGCCCGGGCGGTGGCGGCCGGTGATCTCTCCGCCCGGGTGGAAGACGATGGCGACGACGAGGTCTCGCATCTGGCGGACAGCTTCAACGAGATGGCCGGCAAGCTGGAAGCGGCCGCCGCCCGGGAGCGGGACTTCCTCCTAAACGTCGGTCACGACCTCCGGACTCCGCTCACCTCGATCGCCGGGTATGCCGAAACCCTTGCCGACGGCAAGATCGGCCCCGACGAAATGCCCAAGGTGGCGGCGGCTCTGCAACGCCAAAGCAAACGCCTGTCGCGCCTGGTGGAGGACCTCATGCTGCTGTCTCGCCTCGAAGCGCGCGAGTTCAGCCTCCGCACCGAGCCCGTCGACGTCGGGGCGCTGGTATCCGGGGTCGCCGAGGAATACCGGCCGCGTGCCCGGGACGCCGATGTGCGGTTCACGATCACGGCGGATGCGACCACGCCGCTGGAGACCGACCCGGTGCGGATATCCCAGATCGTGTCGAACCTGGTGGAGAACGCCCTGCGCTACACACCGGAAGGCGGTGAAGTGGTGGTTCAGGTGGCGCCGACACCGGCCGGCGTGCGCATCGACGTGCGCGACACCGGACCCGGCATCGACCCGGCCGACCTGCCCCGGGTGTTCGAGCGCCTGTATGTAGCCCAGCGCTACCGGGCGGTCCGGCCCGAAGGCAGCGGCCTCGGCTTATCCATCGTCCACGAGCTGGTGACGGCTATGCAGGGCACGGTCCGGGTGGAATCCGAGCCGGGAGCGGGAACGCTCGTGTCTGTTGAGCTTCCTCGATAACGTTCTGACCATGCGACGACTTGTTCCCCTGGTGCTCCTGCTCGCCCTGGCCGGCTGCGCCGAGAGCTCGACCGACGGTGCCACCGTGTACTCCAGCCAGTGCTCGGCCTGCCACGGCGCCACGCTGCAGGGCGGGGTCGGCCCGGCTCTCGACGCCTCCAGCCCGACTGCCACCGTAGACGACGATGCCATCCGCACGGTGATTCGCAACGGGGCGTCCGGCATGCCTGCCAACACCAGCCTGAGCGACCAGCAGGTCGACGCCGTCATCGAGCACATCAGGCAGGTCCAGACCCGCTAGCTCCCTACAGTGGGCCAATGCTCGACGACATCGTTTCGGCAACCCGGGCCAGGGTGGGCGCCCTCGACGCCGGGGCGCTGCGGTCGGCGGTGGCCGACGCCGGGGCCCGGCCGACTCGCTCCCTCGAAACCGGGCTTGCGGAGCCCGGTCTGAGTGTCATCGCCGAGGTCAAGCGGCGGTCACCGTCCCGCGGGGAGCTGGCGGCCGGCATCGATCCGGCCGGACAGGCACGGGCCTACGAAGCCGGGGGGGCGGCCGCCATTTCCGTCCTGACCGAGCCCGATTTCTTCGCCGGTTCCCTCCAGGACCTGGCGGCAGTACGGGCGTCGGTTGATATCCCCGTGCTCCGCAAGGACTTCATGGTGAGCTCGGCCCAGATCTGGGAATCGGCGCTTGGCGGGGCCGACGTCATCCTGCTGATTGTTGCGATCCTGGGCGATGACGAGCTGTCCGGACTGCTCGCTGAGGCATCGTCGGCCGGGCTCGACGCCCTCGTCGAAGTCCACACCCGGGAAGAGGCCGAGCGAGCGCTGGCCGCCGGGGCCCGGATCGTCGGTGTGAATAACCGCGATCTCACCACCTTCGAGGTCGACCTCGCTGCCGCGGAGAAGCTTGCCCCCGTCGTGGCGGCGGCCCCGCATCGAATTGCCGAAAGCGGGATCTTCAGTGCGGCCGATGCCGGTCGCATGGCGGAGGCCGGATACGACGGGGTTCTCGTCGGTGAGGCTTTGGTGCGGGCAGCCGATCCAGCCAAATTGGTCGCCGAGCTGCGAGGCAGCCGATGACGTGGGTGAAGGTGTGCGGCCTGCGAACGGTCGAGGCTGTCGAGGCCGCCCAGGAGAACGGCGTCGATGCCGTTGGGCTGGTGTTCGCACCGGCGTCGCCGCGCCACGTCACCGTCGAACATGCCCGGGAGCTCGTCGAGGTGGCCACGGTGCTCACGGTGGCGGTGACCGTTGATCTCGATGCCGATTCGCTGCTCCACCTGGCCGAGACCACCGGCGTCGGGGCCGTTCAGCCCCACGGCGCCAACGCCGCCGCAGCAGCCCGGGCCGCCCTCGCCGCCGGGTTGCCGGTGTTGCGGCCGGTTTCGGCCGGGGAAATCGAATCGATCAGCGGCGTCTCACCCGAGGAGCTCCCGCTGATCGACAGCGACGCCATCGGCGGAACCGGCCGGACCTTTGACTGGTCGACGATCCCCCCGCTGGAGCGGCGGTTCGTGCTGGCCGGCGGCCTCGGGGTCGACAACGTGGCCGACGCCATCGGCGCCGTCAAGCCGTGGGGGGTGGATGCGTCTTCTCGCCTAGAGTCCGCTCCCGGAATCAAAGACCTCGCCCTGGTTGGCGAGTTCATCAGGAGGGCCAAGCAGGCGTGACGACCACCATCCCAGACGCCTCGGGACGGTTCGGCGAGTTCGGCGGCCGCTACGCGCCGGAAACGCTCATGGGGGCGCTTGCCGAGCTCGAGCAGGCGTTTGCCGAAGCCTGGGCCGACCCCGCCTTCGTCTCCGAGTACCACCGCATGCTGCGCGAGTTCGTCGGGCGGCCCAGCCCGCTTTACGAAGCCGAGCGGCTCTCCGAACAGCTCGGGATGCGGGTGCTGCTCAAGCGCGAGGACCTCAACCACACCGGCGCCCACAAGATCAACAACACCATCGGCCAGGGCCTGTTGGCCGCTCGAATGGGCAAGCCCCGCATCATCGCCGAGACCGGCGCCGGCCAGCACGGCGTCGCCTCGGCCACGGCGGCGGCCGCCCTTGGCCTGGAATGCCAGGTGTATATGGGCGCCAAGGACATGGAGCGCCAGGCGCTCAACGTCACCCGGATGGAGTTGCTCGGCACC
>JABDLU010000078.1 GCA_013002865.1 Acidimicrobiia bacterium | reverse complement strand
GACTGGATGCGCCCCGGTGACGCCGGCGTCGTTGCCGAGTTCGGCGGGTCGTTCGCCGGCATGGCCTACTACCGAATGTTCTCCGACGACGAGCATGGCCAGGGGTTCCTCGACGCGGCCACACCCGAGCTGGCGATAGCGGTGGTGCCTGAGCATCGCGGCCGTGGCATTGGTGGGCGGTTGCTATCGCTGCTTCACGACGCCGCCCGCCGGGACGGCATCGAACAGATCTCGCTCAGCGTACATGCCGGCAACCCGGCCGGACACCTCTACGAACGCCACGGCTACATGCCCGCCCCCGGCGATGATGACGAACTGATGGTGGTGCGACTGGGACCTCACACCGGCGAAGCGTGACCCCGGGGCCGGTTGGCGCAGATTCGTCTACGCTGGAATAAAGAGGTTCCCATGGCACTGGCTCTCATCGCCATCGGCGCAATTCTGACCGTAGTGATCGTGCTATCGGTCATCGACATCGATATCAACCAGACGCGCCGCATCGAGAAGCAAGTCGCCCGCGATGTGAACCGGATCCGGGCCAAGACGATCAAGGGCTGGGACGCCGAACGAATCGCCAACCGCTATCCCCGTATTCCGCCCGAGCACATCCGGCAGGTACGCCGGGCGATGGAGCGCCACCAGTCGGCCACAGAGGAGGTAGATCTCCTGCGGTCGTTGTGGAGCATCGACATTCCCGAGCCCGACTAGGCACGCCGGGGTCCAAACGGCCCGGATGAACCAACTTTGGACCCGTTGGGTCCCGTCGGGTTACTTGCCAGGCTGGTCCCATGCAGCTGTTCGTGCGACCCGGCCGAATCGGCCACGAATCGATCCGTGAGATTGTGTTCGGCGTCGAAGACGGCGTCGTTCAAAACCTCACCCTGATCGCGGGCATGGTCGGCGGTGGGCTGTCGACCACGTTGATCGTCTTCGCGGCAGCCATAAACGGGCTGGCCGGTGTTCTCTCGATGTCGATGGGCACCTATCTGTCGTCGAAAGCCGAGCGCGACGTTGCGGCGGCCGACGCCCTGCGTCCGCCCGGAGTCGAGACGGCTCCCGGGCGGGACGCCGGCGTGATGGCCGCCGCCTACGCACTCGGCGCAGTGGTGCCGATCATCCCCTTCGCGCTCGTAGAACGGACCGCGGCGATGGCGGGGGCGGTCATGCTGGCACTGCTGACCCTGTTCCTGCTGGGATACGGCAAGGGGATGGTGAGCCATCAGAACCGCACCCGGTCCGGGGTGGAGATGTTGACGCTGGCCTCGCTGGCCGGTCTGGCCGGGTTTGCGCTCGGCGCCATCGCCCGGGGCGTGTTCGGGCTCGACGTCTAACCGGAGGCCGGAAAGCCGCCCGCCCGCAGCAACGCCGACGGGGGGATGATGCCGAGGGCTTCCCCCACCCACCGGGCGGTGTCGCACAGCGCGGACAAGCTGAGGCCGGTCTCCCGCCCGGCCCGATCGAGGGCATAGACCAGATCCTCGGTGGCTACATTGCCGGTGGCGTTCGGCGCAAACGGACACCCGCCCACCCCGCCGACGCTGGCATCGAGGACCGTCACTCCCGCATCGACGGCCGCAACGGAGTTGGCGATACCGGTATTGCGGGTGTCGTGGAAATGCACACGCAGCGGCACATCTCCGCTCACCGACCGAACCGCCCGAATGCGGTCCGAGACGGTCCACGGGTCGGCCACGCCGATGGTGTCTGCCAGCGCCAGCTCGGCCACGCCCGCCTCGACCAACTGCTCGGCAATGGCCACCACGACGTCCTCGGCGACCTCACCCTCGTACGGGCAGCCGAACGCAACCGAAATCGTGCCCGTTACCGGCTGGGCTGCTTCGTCAGCCACCCGGGCAACCAGCTCGATGGTCTCCTGCGGGGTGGCCGCCACGTTGGCCTGGTTGAACCCGGTGGTGGCTCCCACCGGGATGTTGATCTCGTCGAGCTCGACCCGGCGGGCGCGCTCCCAGCCACGGCCGTTCATGACGAGCCCGATGCGGGAGAAGTCTGTCCGGCGCGCAAAGTGGGCGGCGACCGCTTCGGCATCGGCCATCTGCGGGACCCGCCCGGGATGCGCGAAGCTGACGATCTCCATGCGCGTCGCGCCTGCTCCGACGAGACGTTCTATCAGGTCGATCTTCTGCTCGGTTGGCAGGACCCGGGACTCGTTCTGCAGCCCATCGCGGGGCCCGACCTCAACAATGCCGATCATCGGCCGGAGGGTAGTTGGCGGGCGGGCAGTCGTCGGTTCCGGCTCCCTATGCTCGAGGCGGTCACGGAAAGGTCACAGAATGCAATATCGGCGTCTCGGCAACTCGGGAATTCAGGTCAGCGTGCTCTCATTCGGTTCGTGGGTCACGTTCCACAATCAGGTCGACGACGACCTGGCCCGCCAATCCATGCAGGCGGCCTTCGACGGCGGCATCAACTTCTTCGACAACGCCGAGGTGTACGCAGGCGGTGAGTCGGAGCGGATCATGGGACGGGTCCTCAAGGACCTGGGCTGGGCCCGGCAGGACTACCTGATCTCGACCAAGTTCTTCTGGGGCATCCGGGACGGCGTGAACATGCGCCACACCCTGAACCGCAAGTACCTCATGCAGGCCATCGACGCGTCGCTCGAACGCCTCGGCCTCGACTTCGTCGACCTCATCTTCGCCCACCGCGCCGACCCCGACACCCCGATCGAGGAGACCGTGTTCGCCATGCACGACATCGTCGCCTCCGGCAAAGCGCTCTACTGGGGGACCTCGGAATGGTCGTCTGATGAGATCCGGGCCGCCTGGGAGATTGCCGAGCGCCACCATCTCCACAAGCCGCAGATGGAACAGCCCGAGTACAACCTCTTCCACCGCCGCCGGGTCGAGAAGGAGTACGCCCGCCTCTATGAAGACATCGGGCTGGGCACCACCATCTGGAGCCCGCTCGCGTCGGGACTGCTCACCGGCAAATACAACGACGGGATTCCCGAGGGAAGCCGCGGATCACTGCCGGGGTATGAGTTCCTGACCAAGTCGCTCACCGACGAAGAGAAGCTGGAGCGGGTGCGCCGTCTGCAGAAGGTGGCCGACCAGCTGGGGTGCTCCCTCGCTCAGCTCTCCATCGCCTGGTGCGCCGCCAACCCGAATGTGTCGACGGTGATCACCGGCGCCAGCAAGCTCGAGCAGGTCCACGAGAACCTCAAGGCCGTCGAAGTCCTCGAGCAGCTCGACCAGGGTGTCCTCGCCGAAATCGAAGAGGCGATGAGCTGACCACTTCTCCCGGCCCGGATCGGCGCCGGGGCCGGCGGTAGGGTGGCGCCAGCCGACGAGGAGGGCGGATGGCACACGATGCGATTGTGGTCGGAGCCGGGCACAACGGTCTGGCTGCGGCGATCATCCTGGCGAAGGCCGGCTGGGACGTGGCCGTCCTGGAGCGCAACGCCGAAGCCGGCGGGGCGGTCCGCACCGCCGAGGTCACCCTGCCCGGATTCCGGCACGACCTCTACGCCGCCAACCTCAATCTGTTCGCCGGCTCCCCGTTCTTCGCCGAGTTCGGCGACGAGCTGGCAGCCAACGGGCTGGAATTTGCCCCCAGCTCGCGCCCCTTTTCGTCGGTCTTTCCCGACGGTGGCTTCATCGGTGTCTCGACCGACCTCGAGGCGACCGTCGCCTCGGTGGAAGCGTTCTCTCCGGCCGACGGGGCGGCCTGGCGGGAGCTCAACGACTGGTTCGGAACCATCGCCCCCCACCTGTTCCCTCTGCTCGGGACGCCGCTCCCGTCTGCCCGGGCAGTGCGCACCCTGGCGGGCGGAGCCCGTGCCCTCGGTAAAGAGTGGCCATTCGAACTGACCCGGCTGGTGCTCCAATCCACTCGGGAGTTCGTCGAGGAGCACTTCTCGAGCCGCGAGGTGCAGGCGTTGTGTGCCGCCTGGGGCATGCACCTCGACTTCCCACCCGATGTCGCCGGCGGGGCGCTGTTCCCCTTCCTGGAGACGTTTGCCGACGGGGCAAACGGGATGGTGCTGGGCGTGGGCGGCGCCCGTTCCATGATCGATGCGCAGGTCTCGCTGCTGGAGAGCTACGAGGGATCCGTCCGATTGGAAGCCCCGGTACAGCGCATCCTGGTCGAAGACGGGCGGGCAACCGGAGTCGAGCTGGCGGACGGCGAGCGGATAATGGCGGGTCGGGCCGTCATCGCCAACCTGACCCCGAAGGTCCTGTTCGACAGGCTCGTCCCCGCCGAGTACCTCCCGGCCCGGTTCCGCCGCCGCGTCGAGGCCTACCGGCACGCTCCGGGCACGATGATGGTCCACCTGGCCATGGACGACCTGCCCGATTGGGCCGCCGACCCGGCCGCCCGCGACTACGCCTACGTGCACATCGGGCCGTACATGGAGGACATGGGCCTGGCCTACCAGCATGCCGTGGCCGGGCTGCTCCCCACCCAGCCCATGCTGGTCGTCGGCCAGCCGACCGCGGTCGACCCGACCCGGGCGCCCGACGGCAAGCACGTGCTGTGGGTACAGGTGCGGGTGGTGCCCGGCACGATCACCGGTGACGCCGCCGGGGCCATCACGGCGTCGGACTGGAACGAGGCCAAGGAGCCGTACGCCGACCGGGTGCTCGACATCATCGAGCAGTACGCCCCGGGAACCCGCAGCAAAGTCCTGGCTCGCCACGTGCTGGCACCAACTGATCTGGAGGCCGACAACCCGAACCTCATCGGTGGCGACTCGCTCGGGGGCAGCCACCATCTCATGCAGCACTTCTTTCTGCGCCCGTTCCCCGGATGGACCAGGTACCGCACCCCGGTCGACGGGTTGTTCATGTGCGGCGCCGGCACCTGGCCGGGAGCCGGGGTGGGAGCCGGTTCGGGCCACCTGCTCGGCCAGCAGCTGACTGCGGCCCGCCCACTCGAGCGGTTGAAGGATCGGCTCGGCGACCTGTTCTAGCCCCCTGGCGCCACCCGGCCGCGGCGCGCAAACGGCCAGGAGAGCTCACGGCCACCGGTCAGCCCGCTGGGCCGGAACAGGAGCACGGCCGCCATGATGATGCCCAGAACGACCAGGCGGGTTCCACTCGGCAGGTCGATATCGAAGCCGAAGACGCCGACCTCGCGCTCGGCCTCCGCCAAGAACGCGTTGAGGCCCGCAATCGACAGGGCACCGACCACCGCGCCCCACAGGCTCCCGATGCCTCCGACGACCAGCATGGCAAGCGTGATGAACGTCAAGTCGAGAAACACCACCTCGGTCGTGACACTGCCGAGCAGATGAGCGAGCAGGCCACCACTCAAGCCCGCCATCGCTCCGCTGAGGGTGAACGCCAGCAGCCGCTGGCGATAGATGTTCACACCGCTGCTCTGTGCGGCCGCCGGGTCCTCTCGGGCCGCCCGCAGCATGCGGGCCATCCGGGTGCGCTGGTATCCGTAGGCAACGACGATGACGAGCACCAGCCCGATCGTCGCCTGCAGGAATCCGGTGGTTTCGGGAATCGGCCCGAGCGCCCGGGCGGCGGGTCCGATCCGATCCCAATTCCGAAACACGTTGTTGGTGATGATGATCACCGCGAAAGTGGCAATGCCCGCCTGCAGGCCGGAGAGCCGCATGATCGGCACTCCGACGAGAAAGGCGAAGACGCCGCCGAGCACTGCTGCCAGCACCAGTGACTCGATGTTGCTCAGCTGTAGGTCGAGCAGGAACGGAAACAGCTCAGACAGCGACCGGGCCTTGATCTCGGCGGGCGTGGTTGCGACTCCTGCCGCGATGGCGCCCAGGACGACGAAGCTGACGTGGCCGAACGAGATGACGCCCGAGTTGCCCACAAAGACATGCAGGGCCACGACGATGGTGGCGATCACGAGAACGGACCGGAACTGGAACTCCATCGAACCGGACGTCAGGCTGCCGACGAAGCCCACCGCCGCCACGAGCAACACCGGACCGATCAGCTCCCATGCCCTCCGTGCCGCCATCACAACCGCTCCGCAGTAGCTGCGCCGCGCAAGAAGAGACCGTTCGGCTTGACCAGGAGCACAACGATCACCAATCCGAACAGAACGGAGTTCAGGAACACCCGAGACTGCGAGGGCAGCAGGTCGCTCAGCATGACGGTGGCGAACCCGATGACGAATCCACCAATCGTGGCCGACAGCAGCCGATCGAGCCCTCCAACCACGACACCGACCAGCGCCGGGATCACGACGAAGAAGCCGAAGGTTGGTGTGGCCAGGGGCCGCTGCACCGCAAGCATCATCGCAACGACGGCAGCCAGAACGCCCGACAGGATGAACGCAAAGATGATGACCCGGGTGGCCCGGACTCCGAGCAGGCGGGCGGTTGTGAAATCGGACGCCGCCGCCCGCATCTGCAGGCCGATGTCGGTGCGGTCGAGCAGGTAGGCGATGGCGGCGAGGAAGGCGCCGCCGACGAGAATCGACACGAGGGTGATCCACCGAATTCGGATACCGCCTATCTCGAAGGCTCGGTTCAGGTCCGACAGGAATCCGATCGACTCACCCTGGGTTCCGAACCACAGAACGGCCACGTTTTGCAGGAGAAAACTGACGGCGAACGTCGTTATCAACATCGTCGCCGGAGTCGCCACCCGCAATGGACGAAAGACGAACTCCATGACCAGTGAGAGGGCAACCGCAACCGCGACCGCTAGAAGGATGCGCAGCCCGACGTTCAGGTCCTTGGTGAGCAGCAACGTGTAGGCCGCGGCGGTGATCACCTCGCCGTAGGCGAAGTTGATGAGGCGCATGACCCCGAAGACGAGGCCGATGCCGAGCGCAGCCAGCGCGTAGAGCGAACCGAGGGCGACACCGTCAACGAGGGATTGGATGAGGTCTGTCATGCTCCGAAGTACGCCGATGCGATCTGAGCGGGGTCGAGCGGCTCGTCACCGGCCAGCGTGAGGACGATTTCCCCACCCCGCATCACCAGCGACCGGTCTGCAAACTCCGCCGTCAGCTGGGCCCGCTGCTCGACCATCAAGATGGTGACTCCCCGCTTCCTGATCTCGGCGAGGGCGTCGAACAAGCCGTCAACGATGGTCGGTGCCAGCCCTAGTGACGGCTCGTCGAGCAGCAGTATCTGGGGCCGGGCGATGAGGGCGCGGGCAATGGCCAGCTGCTGCTGTTGACCGCCCGAAAGCTGGCCTGCGGGCCGGTCCCGGAACTCATCGACGATGGGAAACAGTGAATTCACCCATGCCAGATCGGCTTCGAGCCCGTCCGCCTGCCGGCGCCCGAACGTCCCCAGCCGCAGGTTCTCGGCGACAGTGAACTCGGCGTAGATCCGCCGCCCCTCCGGGACCAGTGCGATCCCGAGCTGAGCGATCGTTTCTGGAGACAAGCCGACCAGCTCTCGGTCGCCCAGGCGCACCGAACCGCTGGTGGGCTGGTTCATCCCCATGATGGTGAGCAGCGTGGTCGACTTGCCCGCTCCATTCGGGCCAACCAGGCCGACCACCTCACCGGGCTGGAGCGCGAAGCTCAGTTTCCGGACCGCCTGCAGGGGGCCAAACCATACGTCGAGCTCGCCGACCTGAAGTACGGCTTCACCCATGGGAACCTCCGGCACCGCCGCGGCCCAGATAGGCGGTGGTGACATCGAGGTTGACCCGGATTTCTTCGGGCGACCCGGTGGCGATGGTACGCCCTTGATCGAGGACGTGAATGCGATCACACACCTCCATGATCAGCGACACGTTGTGGTCGATCAGCAGCACCCCGACCTCGTGTTCGTTTCGAACCGAGCGGATCAAGGAGACCAGATCGGGCACTTCCGCCTCGTTGAGCCCGGCGGCTGGCTCGTCCATGAGAAGGAAGCGGGGACGAGTCCCGAGCGCCCGGGCCACTCCCAGCTTGCGTTCCTCTCCCTGGGGCAGGAAGGCTGCCGGCGTGTCGGCATGAGCGGTCAGGCCGAGCACGCCTAGCAACTCGTCGGCTCTGCTGGTTGCGTCGCGCGGCCGGGCTCCGCATGCAAGCGCTCCCACCTCGATGTTCTCTCGCACGGTGAGCCGCGCAAATGAGTGAGCCGCCTGAAACGTCCGGGCCAGCCCGGCCCGGCCCCGGCGATGGGGCGTCCAGCCGGTGATGTCGGTTCCCTCCAGCTCGACCGAACCGGCCGATGGAAAGTCGAATCCGGTCATGATGTTGACGAGCGTCGTCTTGCCGGCTCCGTTTGGACCGATCAGCCCGACCACCTCATGGCGGTGCAGCTCCAGCGTCACGTCGTTGAGGGCATGCACCCCTTCGAAATGCCGCCGAATACCGGTGGCCCGCAGCGCTGGCTGCGGGCCACCGGTTTCAGTTCCTGACGACGTCACCGTTCCGAATCAACGAATGTCGGCGGGCGATGTAGCAGTGCGTAGCTCAAGGAACGCAGGCATCGAGTCCGTCACCTGCATGATCCGATGCGGCCGGCCAAACACGGTGTGGTTGTCGGCATTGAGCGTCACCTCACCCATGATGAGCGACTTGTTGTCGAAGCCTTCCAGGTAGGCCGCCATCGCCGCGGCATCGGTGCCGCCGGTTGCCTCGATCGCCTCGGCTATGGCCTGCACCGCCTGGGCACCGCCCAGCCAGGCCGCAGTGGCGGGTGGGCCGCCGCGAGCAGTGAGCTCAGCCAGGAAATCTTGCACGTCCTGATTGGGATCGTCGCCAAACAGCGACACCTTGGTGTTGTAGTAGAACTCGTTGAGCGGCTCACCCTCCTGGTACCAGAAGGTGCCGTCACACGCCCACGAGCACACGATCGGCGTGTCGTCACCGAGAGCCCGCAGCCCGAACACGAAGGCGGGAAGGTCATCGAATCCACTCGAGATGGCGATGACGTCCTTCTCTTCGTTGGCGACGGCGGTGACAACGCTGCCGATAGTGCCGTCGAACCCGGTGAACTCCTCGGTGGCGACGACGGTGCCGCCGGCTTCCTCGAACCGAACGGCAAACGCATCGACGACATCCTGGAAGTAGATCAGCAGGTTGTTCTTGACGACGACCGCCGTCTCCCAGCCCTGGTCGCGGGCGAACTCGGCGAGCACCGCGCCCTCGTCCTGGGCCTGGTCTCCAAAGCTGAAGGCGATCCGGCCCTCTTCACCCAGATTGTTTGGACCCATCGCGTCGGTACCAATGCAGGGCGCAACGGTCAGGATGTTGGCCTGAATAGCCTCCTGGATGGCCGGGAAGGCGAAGTCGAAGTCGCAGGTCACCATCAGGATCTCAGCACCCTGGTCGATGAGGTCGATGGCGGTTGCCTTGACAACGTCGGGTTCGACCGTCGCGTCGAGAGTCCGCAGCTCGAGGGGACGTCCTCCGAGGACTCCCCCGGCGTCGTTGATTCGCTCAACCATGATCTCCGCCGCCCGGTTGGCCGGCGTGTTGAACGGGGCCATATTCTGACTCAGGTCGACGGCAGCTCCGATGATGATGGGAGTCGTGTCGGTCGGGGCTGCCGTCGTGTCGGTCGAGCCCCCTGCTGTGGTCGTGGTAGCCGGGGCGGCCGTTGTCGTGGTCGCCGATGGCGCCGCAGTCGTGTCGGAGCTGTCATCGCCCCCACAGGCAGCTGCGATCAGTGCCAGGGCGGCAAACAACGCCAAGAATCGGAATCGTCGAATCATCGTTTTTCCTCCTCGTCGGGTACACACCCGGTGATCGCGGACCCTATCAGGAATCAACCGGTCCTGTCCGGGCACGCGTCGTGCGCAGCTTCTAGTGTGGAACGAAGCGACGACACAGGAGGCTCATGCCGATGATCGGATGCGACCACGAGGGGAGGCACTGTCGATGCTTCTAGCGCCCGTTGAGTACTACCGACCGGACACGATCGACGAAGCACTGGAGGCCCTCCAGACCGACGGGGCGCGGCCGCTCGCCGGAGGCCAGAGCCTGATCAGCATCCTCAAACTCCGCGCCACCACGGTTGACCTGCTGGTCGACATCAGTCGGCTAGACGACCTCCGATCGATCTCGGTGGCCGACGACGGCTCGGTCACCATCGGGGCCGGGGTCACCTACGACGAGATGGCGATGTCGCCCGATCTGCATCACGCCTATCCGGGCCTGAGCACTATCGCTGCCCACACCGTCGATGCCCAGGTCCGCAACCGGGGCACGTTCGGCGGCAACCTCTGCCACAACGACCCCATCAACAACTTCCCTCCATTCGTCGTCGCCGTCGATGCGGTGATGCATGCCACCGGGGCGAACGGTTCGCGAGACATCCCGGCGGGTGAGTTCTTCACCGGGTATTTCACGAATGCGCTGACCGACGACGAACTGCTGACCAGTGTCACGCTCCCTCCACTCAACGGGCGGAGCATCGGGTACCAGGAGATTGAGATCGGCGAGGCCGCCGCCCGGGCGGTCGCCATCGTCGCGATGTCGAACGGCAGCATCGAGAGTGCCAGCGTCGCCCTCGGCTGCCTGCCCATCCCGGTCCGCCGGCCCGCCGTCGAGTCGGCCCTGGCCGGAGCAGACAGCACGCCGGAGGCGGTGGCCGAGGCGACTGCGGCGGCCGGTGACGGAATCGAACCGGTCTCTGATGCCGACGCCAGCGCCGACTACCGGCGAGCCATGGCACCGGTGGTCGCCAAGCGAGCAGTTCTCGAAGCAATCCAAGGAGGCCACCATGGCTGACGGGCCAGCCCCCATTCACGACATCGAGTTCACGCTCAACGGCGACTCCGTTTCCCGGACGGTTTCATCCCGGATGCTGCTGGTCCATTTCCTGCGCGACGAGCTGGGCCTGCGCGGTCCCAAGATCGGCTGCGACACCGGGCACTGCGGCGCCTGCACCGTCAACTACGACGGCAAGGTGATCAAGAGCTGCATGGCACTAGCTGTACAGGCCGATGGCGCCACCATCGACACCGTCGAATCGCTGGCCGGAGAGTCGGGCGACCTCGACGAGCTCCAGGAATCATTCCGCGAACACCACGGGCTGCAGTGCGGCTACTGCACCTCCGGGGTGCTCATGAGCGCCAAGTTCCTGCTCGACCGCAATCCCAACCCGTCAGCTGAAGAGATACGGGAGGCCATCCACGGCAACCTGTGCCGCTGCACCGGCTACGTCAACATCGTCAAGGCAATCTCGGCGGTCGCCCACGGTGACTCCGGGCTCGCCCTCATCGAGAGACTCAACAGAGAACATGCCACGGAGGTGGACGCATGACGGCTCCGACCACCGACAAGGTCGCCACGACCACATGGACCGGCCAGAGCCTCCCCCGCAAGGAGGACGAACGGCTCCTCAAGGCACAGGGCTCGTTCGTTGACGACGAAGGCATGCACCGGCAGGGCTACGCCCAGTTCGTGCGGTCGCCGTTTGCTCACGCCCGCATCGTCAGCATCGACACCAGCAAGGCCGAGGCGCTGCCCGGCGTCATCGCCACACTCACCGGCGACGAGGTCAAGGCAATGACCGAGCCGCTGTTCCAGTTCGCCCCCAAGGCCGACGGCAGCCAGATGAACGAGTACCTGCTGGCGGTCGATGTGGCGCGCTTCCAGGGCGACCCGGTCGCGCTCGTCATGGCCGAGACCCGGGAGATCGCTCGCGATGCCGCCGACCTGATCGAAGTCGACTACGACCCGCTGCCGGTAAACACCGACGGCGTCAAGGCGGCCGATCCGGATAGCTACGTCTTGCACGACTCCCTCGGCGACAACATCGCCTGGCAGGGCGTGTTCGACTGGGGAGACATCGACTGGGCGCTCGAAAACGCCGATCACATCGTCAAGATCGACAAGCTCCACTTCCACCGGTACTCGTCGACCCCCATCGAGTGCAACGCCGTACTCGTCAATTGGGATCCGGGCACCGACATGATCCGGGTGGTATCCAACAACCAGTTCCCGATGTTCGGCGC
>JABDLU010000076.1 GCA_013002865.1 Acidimicrobiia bacterium | reverse complement strand
CGCCGTGCCCGATCTGGGTGGTGGTGCTGTCCAGGAACATGGCATGGCCACCGAGCTGCGCCATGCCGGCCTCGAAGCTGGCCCGGGTCCGGGTGCTCGAGAAGAAGAACAGCATGGCGAGGACTTTGTTGTCCAGGTACGGGTGCTGGAGGCCGAGGGCGCGCTTGCGCTTCAGCTCGAATGCGATGTCCATCACCGTGTCTAGCTCGTGCTTGGTCCACTCCTGGGTGGTGATCATGTCCTTGCCGCGCAGATAGGTCTGCATGTGCTCTCCTCTGGTCAGGCCCCGGCTTTCCGCCTGATGAGGCGGAACCGGAGCAGGTCATCACGGAAAAACGATGTGGCCCGCACGATGGGCCGATTGTCCTGGTCGAAGCCGACTTCCTGGAATGAGATCGCCGGCGTGCCACGGCGCACGCCCAGTTGCCGGGCGACATGGGTCGACAGTGCCACCGGGACGATCTCGGACAGGTAATAGGACAGGTACCGGTCGGCGGAAGCTTCGAGAAGCTCCGGGAGCGGCTTTGCGCCGTCAAACGGCTCGGCCAGAAGATCGGCCGGGATCCGGTTGACGGTGAGCACCACCGGCTCGTCGTTCTCGAGAAACAGCTTTTCGATGACCACGAGCTCGCTGCCCGGCTCGACGTCGAGCTCGGCGGCATCGGCGTCACCGGCCGGCTCGGTGCTGGTCTCGAGCACTCGCACCGATGGCGTGTAGCCGTGGTCCTCCAGCACGTCCTCGTACGCCCACATCTCTTCGAGCCGCGACTTGATCTGCAGCCCGGCCTCGTTGACGAACGTCCCGGAGCCCTGCTTGCGCCAGATCACCCCGTCCTGTTCGAGGCGGGAGAGGGCATCGCGAATCGTGGTTCGGCTCACACCGAGCTCGCCGGCGAGCTCGGTCTCCGATGGGATGCGCCCTTCGTCGAAGACCCCGTCGACGATCTGCTCCTTGAGGTGCGCCTTCACCTGGTCGGTGAGGGAAGGGCTGCGATCGATCATTCGGAATCCAAGTCTGCCGGGGCTATTTGTAACGTCGGGTGATCATGTTGTATGATTGTATGACAAATTGTAGGGACGTCGACCGCCGTTGTCCAACTCATGGGCGTACCGGGCGGGGGCGCAGCCCTCTCAGCAACGCAACCGCTACCTAGAGGAGCACACCATGCGCAGTTTTGCGGGACGCGACATCCTGTCGCTGAAGGAATTCGAGCGGGCCGAGTTCGAGCACGTCTTTCACATCGCCGACCGGCTCGAGCCCATCGCCCGGGAGCGGCGCAACTCCGACCTCCTGGCGCACAAGAGCCTCGTCACCGCCTTCTACCAGCCATCCACCCGGACCCGGCTGGCCCACGAGGCGGCTATGCATCGGCTGGGCGGCCATGTCCTCGGGTTCTCGGATGCCAAGATGACCCGGGCCGGTGACTTCTATCAGGAATCGATCAAGGACACCGTCCACATGTTGGAGTACTACGGCGATGCCCTGGTCATGCGCCACTTCCAGCAGGGCGCTCCCCACGAAGCTGCCAAGTGGGCGTCGATCCCGGTTATCAACGCCGGCGACGGCTGGGGTGAGCATCCCACCCAGGTCCTCACCGACCTCTACACCGTGCAGTCCGAGATGGGCAGCGTCGACGGCAAGACCTTCGTCTGCATCGGCGACCACCGGATGCGCACCATGCACTCCATCGGCTACGCCCTCTCGCAGTTCGATGCCGAAATGGTGATCCTGGCCCCTGAGGAGATGTCGCCAACCGATGAGTTCCTCGCCGAGCTGGACGAGAAGGGAACCACCTGGCGGATCGTCGACCACATCAACGACGTGATCGAAGAAGCCGACGTCATCTACATGGAGCCGGTCGTTCAGCCCGACTACACCCAGAGCCGACAGGAGAAGCAGGACGAGTACGGGCTCACCCCGGAGAACTACCAGATCACCCGCGAGGTGATGAAGAAGGCGCCGACCTCGTCGGTCGTCCTGCACTCGCTGCCCCGGATGGACGAGCTGCTTCCTGAGGTCGATAACACCCGGCATGCCCGGTACTGGCAGGAGGCCTACAACGGTGTGGTGATGCGGATGGCGCTCCTGGCGCTGGTCCTCGGCGCGGTCGAATAGCCATGCCGCGGGCCGTCATCGCCATCGGCGGTAACTCGCTGATCAAAGACAAGGAGCACCAGAGCGTCCAAGACCAGTACCTGGCGGCGGGGGAGACCGATCAGCACATCGCCGATCTGATCGCCACCGGATGGGACGTTGCCATCTCGCATGGCAACGGCCCCCAGGTCGGCTTCATCATGCGCCGCTCGGAGCTCTCTCGCCATGAGTTGCACGAAGTTCCGATGGACGTTGCCGGGGCCGACACCCAGGGTGCCATCGGGTATGCGCTCCAGCAGAACCTGCTGAACGACTTCCGGGCCATGGGGATCGACAAGTCGGTGGCGACAGTCGTTACCCAGGTCGAAGTTGCCGCCGACGATCCGGCCATGCTCAACCCGTCCAAGCCGATCGGCACCTTCCTCGACGAAGCCGAGGCGCGCACGCGCGAAGCCGAAGAGGGCTGGAGCGTGGTGGAGGACGCCGGGCGCGGCTGGCGCCGGGTGGTGGCATCACCCCAGCCCAAGCGGATCGTCGAGATCGACGTCATTCGTCAGCTCATTGATGCAGGCGTGACGGTCATCTGCGTTGGTGGCGGGGGAATCCCCGTCGTCGCCGACGAGAACGGCGATCTGGCGGGCGTAGCGGCAGTCATCGACAAGGACCTCGCCTCGGCGCTGCTGGCCAACGAGATCGACGCCGATCTCTTGATCATCTCGACGGCGGTGGAGAAGGTCGCACTCCGGTTCGGCAAGCCCGATCAGGAGTGGGTGGACCGCTTCACCCTGGCCGAGGTCAAGCAGTATCTCGAGGAGGGTGGTCACTTTGCCGAAGGTTCGATGGCTCCGAAGATGCGGGCCGTCGTACAGTTCCTCGAGGCGGGGGGCAAAGAGGCGCTCATCACCAACCCGGAGAACATCATGCGAGCGATGGCAGGCGAAACCGGCACCCGGATCGTCCCGTGAGTGGCCTCGACCATGTGACCGGCCTGGTCTGTGTGATCTGCGGTGTCTCCTACCCGATTGCCGATTCCGGATACGTCTGCCCGGCTCACCCCGAGGTCGGCAGCGGCAACGAGGGCATCCTCGACGTTCGGTACGACTATGAGTTGGTCGGATCCCGCATCAGCCGGCAATCGCTGGCAGCCGACCCGACCAACACCATGTGGCGCTACCGGGCCCTCATGCCGGTGGCGGCCGACGCCGTCGTGCCGCCCCTCACCGTTGGCTGGACCCCCACCTACGACGCCCCGCGGCTCGCCGCCGCCCTCGGTGTCGCCCGAGTGTGGGTCAAGGACGAGGGTCGCCAGCCGACGGCGTCGCTCAAGGACCGGGCAAGCGCTATGGCGCTGGTCAAAGCCCGTGAGAAGGGTGCTGAGGTGGTGACCACCGCCAGCACCGGAAATGCGGCGGCCGCCCTGAGCGGCCTGGCGGCCAGCATCGGCCAGAAGAACGTCATCTTCGTTCCGGAGACGGCGCCCGAGGCCAAGGTCACCCAGCTGCTCGCCTACGGCTCGACGGTCGCACTGGTGAAGGGCAACTACGATGCCGCCTTCGACCTATGCATGCAGGCCGCCGAGGAGTTCGGCTGGTACAACCGCAACACCGGGTTCAACCCGTACATGACCGAAGGCAAGAAGACCGCCGGCCTCGAGATCCTCGAGCAGCTCGGATGGGACGCCCCCGAAGCCATATTCGTCTCTGTCGGGGATGGGTCGATCATCGGCGGGGTGCACAAGGCGATGAAGGACGCGGTCGCACTCGGCTGGATCGAGCGCACGCCTCGCATCTTTGGAATCCAGTCGGCCGGCAGCGACTACCTCGTCCAGGCATTCGAGTCGGGCGAAGACGTCCTCACGAAGGCGCCTATCTCTGCGGAGACCGTGGCAGATTCGATCAGTGCCGACCTCCCCCGGGACCGCATCAAAGCGATGGCGGCCGTTACCGAAACCGGCGGGTCCTACCTCCGGGTGTCCGACGACGAGATCCTGGCGGCGGTGCCGACGCTGGCACGAGGCTCCGGCGTCTTCGCCGAGCCGGCCGGCGCGGCCGCATACGCCGGGTTGGAGGTCGCCGCCGAGCGCGGGCTGGTCGGCGCCGACGACCGCGTGGTGGTGCTCTCCACCGGCAACGGTCTCAAGGACATCGCCTCGGCGATGAAGGCAGTTTCCGCCGCAGGCACCGAGCCGATGCACATTCTCCCCACCCTCGAATCACTCAAAGAAGCTCTGCAATGAGCCAACCTTCCGAGAAAGGCAACCCATGATCGATCTAACCGTTCACGAGGACAAGCTGGAGTCGGCAGCCCAGGTCGCCCGCGACAAGTCGATCCGGATCCCCACCTTCAAGATGATGCGGGACCCGTCGCTCGTGCCCGAGTCGATCAAGGCGGAGCTGGCCGGTGTCGGGTTGTGGGACCTCGATCCGCGCAACCTGTTCCGGATCACCTGGCACAACGAACCCGTTCCCGACGGTGGCGGCTTCGGGCCGGTCAACTACCTCGAGTTGCCGTCGGAGCTGACCGGCGTCGAGGCCCGTATCTTCATCCTCATCGGCAAGTGGTTCCCGACCGGAGCTCACAAAGTGGGCGCCGCCTTCGGCTGCCTGGTTCCCCGGCTGGTCACCGGTCAATTTGACCCCGCCACCCAGAAGGCGGTCTGGCCATCGACCGGCAACTACTGCCGGGGTGGGGCCTATGACTCCAACCTGCTCGGCTGCGAGTCGGTGGCCATCCTTCCCGAAGGAATGAGCGCCGAGCGCTTCCACTGGCTGGAGAGCGTGGCGGGCGAGATCATCAAGACTCCCGGCTCCGAGTCGAACGTCAAGGAGATCTTCGACAAGTGCAACGAGCTGCGGGCATCGGGTGAGGACCTGGTGATCTTCAATCAGTTCGACGAGTTCGGCAATTACCTGTGGCACTACTCGGTGACCGGTCCCGCCATGGCGGAGGTGATCGACGCCGAGATGCTGCCCGGCCAGCGGTTCCGGGGAACCGCCCTCGCTACCGGATCCGCCGGGACGATCGCCTCGGGCGACTACCTCAAACAGCACTACCCCGGAGCGGTCATCGGCGCTGCTGAGGCCATCCAATGCCCCACCATCCTCTACAACGGATTCGGAGAGCATCGCATCGAGGGAATCGGGGACAAGCACATCCCGTGGGTCCACAACGTCAAGAACACCGACGTCGCCATCGGACTGGATGATGAGGCCACCATCTCGCTGACCCGGTTGTTCAACGAGCCAAACGGCAAGGCGTACCTGGTCGACCAGGGTGTCAAACCCGATCTGGTCGAGGCAATGTCGCAGTTCGGGATCTCGTGTATTGGAAACATCCTTGCCACCATCAAGCTGGCCAAGCACTACGAGATGGGCTCGAGCGATGTGCTCGTGACCATTGGGACAGATTCGATGGAGATGTACGGCAGCCGGTTGACCGAGCTCAACGAAGAACGCGGCGAGTTCACGTCGCTCGATGCCGCCGCCTCCTTTCACCGCTATCTGCTGGGCACCGGTTTGGAGCACGTCCAGGAGCTGGGCTACTGGGACCGCAAGCGGGTCCACAACCTCAAGTACTACACCTGGGTAGAGCAGCAGGGCAAGACCTACGACGAGATCCAGGCTCAGTGGCACGACGACGACTACTGGACGTCGATCCAGGCAATGGCCGATCCAATCGACGAGCTCATCGAGCAATTCAACGACCGGGTCGGTCTGGGAACCTGAGCGGGGCAGCCCGGATCGTCGTTCTCTAGTCTCGGCTGGAGGAGGTACGACAATGTTCGAGTTCGTGTGCGAGAAGCTGGTGCCCGGATGCACCGCCAAGGAGCAGGCGGACACCAGAGACGAAGCCCTCGACAAAGCGGAACGTCACATGGTGGATCATCACGACCGGATGTCCGGAAGTGACCTGCGCGCCGAGGTCGACATTGCGGTGCTGCGGCTCAGCCACTAGGCAAAGAAACGCGAGCGATCCCGCCGCGCCGCTGAGCCGGATTAATCGGTGTCGAGCTGCTTGAGCTTCTCGCTCAGCTGATCGAGCGTCTGTTCCAGCCGGGCGATGCGATCGTCGGCATCGGCGAGATACTCGTCGGTGCTCTCCTCAGCGGCTGATTGCGTCGCCTCAACACCAGGTGTCGTGTCTTGCGGAGTCGCCGACGCCTCCTTGGCGTCGTCTTCGGCCACCTCGTCGCCTTCGGTGGCTTCGCCGTCTTCGGTCGCCTCGTCGGTTGCCGTCGACTCATCACTGCCGTCGCCCTCGTCGGCATCCGTGGCCCCGTCGGGTGTCCCGGCCTCGTCCGCCGTCGTTTCCCGGCCGTCATCGCCGGCGTCCGTTGCCTCGTCTGCCGCTCCCTCGGCGTCATCGGGCTCATCGAGCTTGATCGGCGGAGACTCGGCGTCCTCAGCGGCGGGCTGGACCCCGGCCGCGGGCGGCGCCGCCGCCGCCGGCGCAATCGCCGTGGCAGCCGGCCCCGGCGCGCTGGACTGAGCGGATGCCTTCTGGATCGAGTCGAGCAGTGCCCGCGTCCGGGTCTCGAGGCGCTTGATCTTGGTCTCGGCTGCCTGGGCGCGATTCTCGAGCTGGCGGACATGATTGGGGTTGGCAGAGGAGAGGCCGTCCCGGGGGCCGGGCCGGCGGTAGAACACCACCCAGCCGATCAGGAATCCGATGACGCTGGCGATGGCCAGGAAGATCAGAATCTCTCCAATTGCGTATCCGCTTCCGCGCATCTGTGCTCCTAACTCGGGGGGCCGAGGACGAACTCGAGCCGGCGATTCTGGCGACGACCCTCGGCTGTGTCATTGTCGGCGATGGGCTGGGTCTCGCCAAACCCGACCGGGAAGAGCCGCTCGGCCTGGACACCGCGGGCGATGAGGTAGTCGGCTCCGGCCTGGGCCCGGGCCTCGCTGAGGGCAAGATTGAACGAGTCGCTCCCCACCGAGTCGGTGTGGCCCTCGATCGTCATCAGAACCGATGGGTTGCGGAGCAGGATGCCGGCACCAGTGTCCAGCAGGGTCCGCAACTCGGGAGTCAGCTCGGCACTCCCGAAGTCGAAGGTTGCTCCGCCCCGGACGTTCCCGCTGATCACGTCGTCCTCGATGCGCAGCTCCCACTCGGGGATCGGCCGGAACTGCGCGAAGGTCAGCGGGATCCGGAAGATCGAGAACGTCGTATCGATCCCGGTGCCGATGGTCATGTCGTTGGTGACGTTGTCTGCCCCAAAGGCGTCGACGGCTGCGCCGGCGATGAGGTCGATGGCGGCCTGGTCCGGCATCGTGCCCGAGAGGGTGACCGTCCCATCACCCGGTGCCTGGGCCAGATACACCGGTGGTTCGAGGTTGGTCACATCGATGGAGCTGACCAGGCGAACCTCGGGCCCGAGCGCCGCTCCGATGGCCGCCTCGAGCTGCGCCTTCTTCTCTTCGGTGCCGGCCGAGCCGGTGAGGGTGGCTTTGGTGCCGTTGACGCTCAGCTCGGCGTCGCCGACGATCGGGAGGACTGCCATGAGGTTGGCTGCATTCGGCACCCAGGGCAGGGCCGTGAGGGTCTCGTCAACGGCGAGGTCATTGGTCACGAATGGTCCGTATACGAGGTCGGCAACTCCGGCCACCTGGGCGGCCGCCTCGGCGCTGGGGATGGCGCCGCCCAGCGTGAGGGCACCCCGGTTGAGGGTGGCCGTCAACCGGGGGTCGAATTCGCCGGGGGCCGTCGTCGTCGAAGCCTGGCCGGCCGTGGTCGTTGTGTCGCCTGATGGAGCGGTGGTCGTGGTCGTGGCGGGCGGGAGCGTCGGAGACGCCTGGACCGGTGTTTCCCAATCAGCCTGGCGGACTCCGCGCAGGTTGCGAACGATTTCGAGTGCTCGCTCCTCGTCGCCCGGGGTCAGGTTTCCGTCCAACGTGGCGTCCCGGCCGTTGAAGTCGACGGTCGCGCTGATCCCGGCGGTGGCGAGGGCGGATTCGGCCCGCTCGGTCAGGTCATCCTCCTCGTTGGGGAGAGCGATGACGACCGCCGCCACGGCGAGCGCCAGCCAACCGAGCAGCAGCGGCCAGAGCAGGCGGGAACGATTCTGGGTCACGGATTCCTTCACGACGACCAAAAAAGTGTATTCCATAAGCTGCCTACCCGCGCCCACTGCCAAAAACATCAAGCGGGGCAGCGTTTTTCCGATGATTGCTTGGTGGACACGGTTACCCGGCCAAGCGGTTCGGGCCGTGTTGTCCTTGCAGGGGCACGGCACCGACCATGATCGACCCGGTTGAAATCTTCGACGCGCTCGGAATCGGCTGGGGGGTCCATGAGCTCTACCCGAACCCGGTCGAACAGCACGCCTTCCAGAGCGCGGTGGGCAGGCTCGAAGGACTGGCCGGTTCCTCGATCACCTACGAGATCGGGGCGGGCTCGGTCAGCTGCAGCGGCGAAGCGCTGCCCATCGAGCGGGGCGGCACCGCTCGCCTGTCGCTGCGCCTGTTCGTCCATGAGGTCGAGTGGCTCGAGCTGGTCGGCGCACCGGCGCCCGATGACCTGAATCAGTTCTTTGCGCTGCTGGCCGCCGACGAAGAGACGGTGCGGGCCGGCGGCGGCATTGCCCAGAAGCTCCAGGAGGCCGACGTCTGGTCGGTGTCGGTCACGCAGCGGGGCCTCCTCACCGAGTTGCTGGAAGCACCGTGGGAGCAACGAGAGAGCGACCAGGAGTACGACACCGGTGATGGCGGGTCCCGGGCGACCAAGCTGGCCCGGATGGTGGCCTCGGGTGCCAAGCCGGAGGAGGTCGCGGCGGCTCTGGTGGAGGACAACGACGGCGACCCCGACCAGATCGCCGAATCCTTCGGCGCCGCCTACCGCGTGGTCTATCCAGATTCCGATCCAGCCGGCGGCGGAGCCGAGACCGTCCCCGAGATGCTGACTGCCTACCGCAATGCCCCCCGCACCCGGCCTCCGGTCGACACCTTTGCCGAGGCGTTCTTCCTCATTCCGGTCGAAGCCCAGGCCCGTATTCTGAGCGACTTCCTTGCCCACCGTGAGGAGGGCCTGCATTCGCTGCTGCTCGACCAGTTCGCCGGGGTGGAGCTGGCCGAGCTCGCCCCGCACCTCGAGTCGGACACGTTCGCGGAACTGGTCCGGTATGCCCGCGATGTCGTCGAGAGCGACACCGGGTCGGCCGACGAGCTCCTGCCGCTGGTATCCGCGGCCCGCGAGGTCAAGGTGGCCCGGATGAGTGCTGCCGGGCGCATTCGCGAGATGATCGAAGGCATCGGGGGCCTGGGAGGGGCAACCGGCGGCCTGGCCGGGAAGCTGCGCGCCGAGATCGCCGGGGTCGACGATCTGAGCATCCATGTGGCTCGCAGCCTGCTCGAAATCGAGGAACGCCCCGACCGGATGAGCCGGATAGTGGAAGCCTGGGGGCAGCGGATATCTGATCAGGTAGCCGCCGGCACTATGGAGCGGGCCTTGCGCCTGGCCCGGGCGGGGCTCGTCGAGGCCGACTTGTCCCCATCCAAGCGAGCTGCCGTCGAGGCGGGTCTCGTCGAGCTGCTCCGATCCGATTTCGCCGTGTTCAACGAGGCCGCTCATGACCCCGACAGACGCGCCGAAATGGCGGAGCTGCTCGGCCTGTTTGGCCAGCCGGCTGCCATCCACCTGATGGAGCGGCTCTCGGTCGAAGAGGACCCGGCAACCCGGCGCGTCCTGATCAGTCTCCTCGTTGTCGTCGGCGGCAGCTTCTCCGATCCGATCGTTCGTTTCTTCAAGGCTCCGGAGTGGTACGTCGTGCGCAATGCCGTTGCCATTGCCGGCAAGATCGGGGGACGCAAGTGGGTCCCCCATCTCGGGCCGTTGCTGTCGCACGCCGATCACCGCGTCGTCGTCGAGACAATGCGGGCACTCGCCCCGCTGGCACCGGACGAGGCCTCCGCCGGCCTGGTCCGCAGTCTCGCCCACGAGCACCCCCGGGTTCGCGAGACCGCCCTGTTGTTACTCAAAGACTCGAGTTCTTCGGCCCGGGTCGATCATCTGTGTGATGCGCTGCTCGATCCCGCTATGGACGAGGCCCGCGACGAGATTGCCGAGTTGCTCTTCGACATCGGCACCGAACAGGCGATAGGGGCCCTGCGCCAGATCGCCCGCAAGCCCTTCATCATCAACGCTACGGGCCGTCAGGCGCGCAAGTCGGCGCGACTGGTCCTCGGGAGAGCAGCATGAGCGAAGCCCGCGTCCAGGAGTTCCTCAAGCAGCTGCAAGCGGTGATCAGCCAGCTGCATCTCTACCCGGCCAACCACCCGAACAGCGACGTGGCCCTTCGGCGAGGGATAGTCGCCACCCGAGCACTCGCCGCTTCGAGTGACGACGATGTCGTCATCGGGCTCAAGGGCTTTGCGTTTTTCCTCAACGGCGAGCTGCTGGCGTACACGTCGCTCACGTACGCCAACCTGTACCAGGACCTGGCCGCCCGAGAGATCGAATCGATCACGCTCACCGGGGAATCCGATGAAGCCGAGTACCGCCTGCTGGCACGCTTCCTCGCCGAGCAGGTCGATGACTTCCCAACCGGCGGCACCATTCGGCTGAACGAGAGCCGGCTCAGCGACGGGGAGGATGATTCGGCGTTCTCCGATCTGCGCTTCTCCTATTCGGGCGTCGTCGGCACGCTCCGCAACCTCGACCATCGGGTCGCCCGCGAAGGCACATTCGAGATGGGTCCGGTGATGGAGGCGGTGGGCGACCTGGTCAACCAGTCACTCGATGCCAGCGGGGCCGCCCTGCTGCTCAGCACGGTCAAGAGCCACGACGAGTACACGTTCTACCACTCCGTCAACACCTGTCTGATGGCCGTCGCCACCGGCCAGTACCTGGGGTTGAACCACAAAGACCTGATCCCCATCGGCGCCGGCGCCATGCTGCACGACATCGGCAAGGTCGCCATCCCCGCTCGAATCCTCAACCACCCCGGGAGACTGGATCGGGAGCAATGGAAGGAAGTCACCGTCCACCCCCAGGAGGGCGCCCAGGCCATCATCGCGGCGGGTGGTCCCGGCCATGAGGTGGCCGCCACCATTGCCCTGGAGCATCACGCCCGCTTCGATGGGCTCGGGTATCCGCGTCTCAACGGGACGGAGCGTCCCCATCTCGTCAGCCGGCTGGTGTCGGTCAGCGACGTCTACGACGCCATCACCACCCGCCGGAGCTACCGGCGGGCCGAAACGCCCCATCGGGCGCTCCAGATCCTCCTTCAAGGGGCCGGCGGCTCGTTCGATCCCGACATCGTGCGGGCCTTCATCTCGCTGATGGGAATCTTCCCACCGGGGTCGGTGCTCCGACTCCTGTCCGGTGAGCTGGTGGTGATCAGCCACCATCAGAGCGGTTCCGAGCTCCTCCACGGCGTGGTGGTTAGAACTGCCGCCGGCGAGGACATCGATCCCGAGCCAATCGAGATCGCCGAAGACCGCATCGCCCAGCAGGTCCTGGCCGAATCTGCCGGCATCGAACCCGCCGCCCTGTTGGAGCGGGCCGGTGTCGTCGAGCAAATCCTCGCCTCGGCCCCGGCCCGGGTCGAGGAGGGCGCCGTCGAGCGCTCCGGCGTCGACAGCGAGGCCCTCAAGGACCAGGCAGCCCGCTCCCTCTCCTCCATCGTCGACCGGGACTGAGCCCGATTCCCGACGCCCGTCCCCGGACGCCTGATGCCGGTCGCCGGTCGCCTGATGCCGGTCGCCGGTCGCCGGTCGCCTGACGCCCGTCGCCCGATCCCAGACCCCGACGCTGATCCAAACAAGAGCACGGGAACGCGCCAAGCAACCCGTAGGGTTGCCCACCCCCCTCCTTGCCTCCCCCGCTCGCTGCGCTCGCGGGGGAGGAATAAGAAACACCCGCCTCGCACACGATGCCGAGAAGCATCACCGGAGGAGGTGGAGCTTGGCGGTGGGAACGGCCCAAACAAGAGCACAGGAACGCGCCAAGCAACCCGTAGGGTTGCCCACCCCCCTCCTTGCCTCCCCCGCTCGCTGCGCTCGCGGGGGAGGTACCCGATGCCCGATGCCCTTTTGCTTGGAACTGGCAACCTGCAACCTGCAACTCCTGTGCCCGTTAGCCTCCAACCACCCAGCCCCCAAGGAGCCCCGTGACCTTTGCCAGCCCGCTTCCGCCAGTTGAGATT
>JABDLU010000069.1 GCA_013002865.1 Acidimicrobiia bacterium | reverse complement strand
TGTCGGGTGCCCTGCTGACGGCCAGGGTGGCCCCCCACATGGCTGCCACCGGGGGCGGATCCATCATCAACTTCGCCTCGACGTCGGGCAAGCGAGCCACCCTCCGCACCTTCGTGTACAGCGCCACCAAGGCCGCCATCCTGGGCATCACCCGCAACGAAGCCGTAGCGCTGGCCGGGCAGGGCATCCGGGTCAACTCGGTGTCGCCCGCCTGGACCTGGAGCAACCCGGTCATCGCAATGTCCGGCAACGATCGAGCGCGGGCCGACGCCTTCGCCGGAACCTTCCACCTGCCGGGGCGGATCGCCGATCCCGAAGAGGTGGCCGACGCCGTCGTGTTCCTGGCCTCGGACATGGCGTCATTCATAACCGGAGAGGACATCGCAGTCGACGGGGGCTATACGGCTATGGGGCCCACCGGACTGAGCCGGGCGGAGCTCACCCCTAGCACCGAAGAAGAGGAGCAGCGAGATGACTGAGACCCACGACTTCGTGATCGTCGGCAGCGGCATGAACTCACTCGTGTGCGCCGCCCTGCTGGCCCGGGCCGGCAAGCAGGTAGTGGTTCTGGAGCGAAACGATCGCATCGGGGGGTGCATCAGGACCGAGGAGCTGTTCTCCGGCTACACCCACGACATCCTGTCCAGCTCCTATCCGCTCTTCACCGCCGGTCCCGGCTACGAGGCGCTCGGTGCGGACCTCCACGCCGCCGGGCTCGAATTCGCCAACACCGACCTGCCCACCGCCATCCTGACCGACGACGGCCGGAGCCTGATCATGTCGACCGACGCCGCGGAGACCGCCCGCCGCTTCAATGCGGTCCACGACGGGGATGGGGCGGCGTTCAATTCCACCATCGGCAGTTTCTTCGAGGCCAACGCCGACCTGACGTTCGGCCTGCTCGGCAACGAGCTGTACAGCCGTTCGGCGGCGAAGGTGCTGTTCAAGGAGGTACGCAAGCGCAAGATCGGCGGCACCCTTTCTTTTTTTGGCGAGTCGCTCGAGTCGTGCCGCACCTGGGTGGAGCGGGACTTTCAGAGCGAACTGGTGCGGGGCCTGATCGCCCCGTGGGTGCTTCATGCCGGTCTGGGCCCCGATGATGCGTACTCGGGTCTCATGGGCAAGGTCATCATGGGAGCGGTCGGAATGGGCGGCATGCCGATCGTTGTGGGGGGAAGCCACCGCATCCTCGACGCGTTCCGCACCGTGATCGAGTCACACGGCGGCAGGTTCGAGACCGGCGCCGACGTGGCGCGGGTAACGGTGTCGGACGGCGCCGCCACCGGCGTCACGACTGAGGATGGAACCACCTATCAGGCCCGGGAAGCCGTCATCGCCAACGTCACCCCCACCCAGCTATATGGCCGGCTGCTCGAATCACCGCCGGCCGACTTCGCCGCCAAGGCCGCCGACTACCGCTACGGCCGAGCCGACATGCAAGTCCATTACGCCCTCGACGCCCCGCCGCACTGGCCCGACCCGGACCTCGCCAAGGTTGCGTACGTCCACCTCACCCCCGGGCTCGACGGGGTCTCCCGAGCCGTCAACGAGGCCGAGCGTGGCTTGCTGCCGGAGGTCGGCACCGTCGTCGTCGGCCAGCCGGTGGCGCTCGACCCTACCCGGGCACCCGACGGGGGGTGGATCTTCTGGATCCAGCTCCAGGAGCTTCCCTCCCGCATCAAGGGAGACGCCGCCGGCGAAATCACAGTCCCGGCCGATGGGGCCTGGACCGACTCGGTCAAAGATGCCTACCTGGAACGTATCGAGCAGCGGCTGGAGCGCCTGATCCCCAACTTCCGGTCGAGCGTGGTCGGGCGCCGGGCGTATTCCCCCACCGAGTTGGAGGGCCTCAACATGAACCTCGTCGGTGGTGATCCCTACTCGGGAGCGTGCACGATCGACCAGTTCCTGCTGTGGCGTCCGTTCCCCGGGGCCCGCAACCACGAGACCCCGGTCAAACAGCTGTTCCACATCGGCGCCTCGACCCACCCCGGACCCGGCCTGGGCGGCAACTCAGGCTTCATGGTCGCCTCGAAGTTCGTGTAGTCAGCGTTCCGTCCCATCGAAGGCCACGATGGGAACGCTCGACAGCTGTTCGCCTCCGCCGGCGGTGACTCGGAAGGTCTCCTGCATATAGAGGCAGTGCTCGTCGTCCAGGGTGACGACGTGGGGATGAATGCTGATGATCATGTTCTCCTCCAGCACGGTCTCCACCCCCTCGCCGATCCGGGGATGGGCGACCATGATCATGTCGATGGAGTGCCCGGTGACGTGGCCCGGCTTCACATCGAGGCCGTCGAACGCCCCGAACACCGACATGTGGACATCGTGCGCGGTCGTCCCGGCCCGCAGCGACGTGCGGGCCCGCTCGAAGCACTCCTGGTAGGCCTCCATGATGCGCTGGGTCTTTGGGCTCAGCCCGGCGCGACAGATCGGGCGGGCGAACTCGGCCCAGTAACCGGTCGGCCCGGCGATCTCCACCGAATAGAGGAGGAGGTCGGTGGGCTCCACCAGACGAACCGGATCGGGATGCTTGAACTCGGGGCCGGCATTCCCATCGCGCCCCGACAAGACCATGTTCTGGGTGGTGCGGGTGGTTCCATGGCGAACGAACATCTCCTCGGCCGGGGCGAGGATGGCCGCCTCGGTCTTGCCCGGCTCATAGGCCTCGAGCACCTTCCAGAATCCCCGCTCGTTTAGCTCGAAGCTGTGCCGAACCAGGGCGAGCTCCTCTTCACTCTTGACGGCCCGTAGCAGGTCGAACTCGTGATCGAAGTCGATGACCTCCAGCGCACCGGCGGTGAGGGCGACGTAGTCCCGCACCGGCATGGTGTAGTTGATGCCGTAGACGGCCAGCCGTTTCCACCCCCGCTGCTCGGCCAGCTGCCGGATCCAGTGGCCCGGGGTGTCGGCAAACACCTGCTCGTCGATCCAGCACTCGCCGTGCTGGCCGACCCAGCGCGCCTCGGCCGGGAACACCGCCATCGGGTCGCCCTCGGCCGGGATGAGGCCGTAGGCATACCGGTGCACCATGCGGAATCCCGAGACCCACCGGATGGCGCCTTCGAAGCCGGTGTACTCGGTGCCGGCAACGACCAGCGCGTCGATGTCCCGTTCGGCGA
>JABDLU010000059.1 GCA_013002865.1 Acidimicrobiia bacterium | reverse complement strand
AGTTCGGACACCTGGGTGTGCTCTTCTGCCGGGCGATCGAAGGTGGAGTAGATGACTTCACCCTTGACCGACCGCTGCATGTCGGTGACCTCTTCGGGACGCTCATCGACCAGCACCACCATCAGATAGCACTCGGGGTTGTTGGTGGTGATCGACTGCGCGATCTCTTTCAGCACAGTTGTCTTCCCGGCCTTGGGCGGCGAAACGATCAGCCCGCGCTGGCCCTTGCCGATCGGCGAGATCAAGTCCATGATCCGGGCCAGCGAGTCGTTCTTGTCGTCGCGCTCCAGCCGGAGGCGAATGTCGGGGAACAGCGGGGTGAGGCTGCCGAACTTGGGACGCTTGCGTGCCTCTTCGGGGTCCATCCCGTTGTTCTTGATTACCCGGACCAGTGCGGCGAACTTCTCCTGCGAGCGGGGGGGCCGGACCGGGCCCTCGATGAGGTCACCCTTGCGGAGGCCGTTCTTGCGAATCTGATTGGCGGGGACGTAGACGTCCTTTTCACCGGGGAGGTATCCGCCCACCCGGAGGAAGCCATATCCCTCCGGCAGGATGTCGAGGAGACCCTCGCGTACTTCCAGTTCGCTCTCGTCGATCTGCTCGTCGCGGTCGCGCCCGCTGCGCTTGCGGTTCCGTTTCCGACCGCCGCCCTGGCCCCCGCTGTTGCGCTGGCCGCCGTCGGACCGGGAACGGCCGCCGTTGCTCTCGCTTTTCTTCTCGGCGGACGGGAGATCGACCGCGTCGGGCTCCTCGCTCAGCTCGAACTTGTCAGAGCCGAGGATGGCGGCGATGAGCTTGGTTTTCTGGAGGCCGTCGGCCTCCACACCCACAGAGGTGGCGATGGTACGGAGATCCTCGAGGGACTTGCCCTGGAGTTCGGCTCGTGTGGTCATAGGTTTCCTTTGCTGCTGCCGAGAGAAATCAGGCATGCGCTAGGCGTGAAGTACACGTGGGGTGCTCAACGAACCAGAGCGCTGGGGTGTCGAGCTGTGGACGGACCGTCCGGAGTACATCATAGATGCTCGACGTATTTGAGCCAACCACACGCGCGGCTTGCCTATTCCATCGGCCGGACGGACCACCTGGTTTAGCTCCGGACGGAGTGCTCCTCGATGTAGGCCATCACCGCATTGAGGTCGTTGGGGAGCACGTCGAACTGCTCGGGCAGCCCGGCCAGCCCCTGAATTCGATCGGGCGGGATCGGCGCCTCCCCGAGTGCGGCCGCCACCGTCTCGGGGAACTTGGCGGGGTGGGCGCACGCCAGCATGACGAGCGGAACATCGCCGTCGGCCCGGAGTGACCGGCCGACACCAACCCCGACGGCCGTGTGCGGGTCGACGACGATGCCGGTGTCCTGATACACGTCGGCGATCACCCGCCGGGTGCCGTCATCGTCGAGGCGGTCCGCATCGAACAGCTCCCGGTAGGCCTCGAGCACGTCCTCGGCCAGCTCGACATGGCCGAGCAGCCGGAAGCGTTCCATGACTGCTGCCAGCCGCGGCCCGTCGCGGCCGTAGAGCTCGAAGAGGAGCCGCTCGAAGTTAGAGCTGATTTGGATGTCCATCGCCGGGCTGGTCGACGGGGCCACATCCTGGATCAGGAGGCTTCCCGAGTCGAAGGCGCGGCTCAGGATGTCGTTGACGTTGGTTGCCAGGATGAGCTGGCTGATCGGCACCCCCATCTGGCGGGCGACGTGCCCGGCGTAGATGTTGCCGAAGTTGCCGGTCGGCACCGAAAAGGCCACCGGAGAAGCGGGAGCGCCCAGGTGAAGCGCCGCGCTCGCGTAGTACACGGTCTGAGCCATGACCCGCGCCCAATTGATGGAGTTGACCGCCGACAGGGCATGGCGGCTCCGGAACGCTTCGTCGGCAAACATCGCTTTCACGAGGTCCTGGCAATCGTCGAACGTGCCCTCGATGGCAAGGTTGTGGATGTTGGCGTCATCAACGGTGGTCATCTGCCTGCGCTGCACCTCGGAGACGCGGCCGCGGGGATGGAGCATGAAGAGCTCGATGCCCTCCCGGCTCCGCAGCGCCTCGATTGCGGCCGAGCCGGTGTCGCCGCTCGTGGCGCCGATCACGGTGACCGCGTTGGAGCGGCGGGCCAGCTCGCGCTCGAAGAGATTCCCCAGCAGCTGCAGGGCGACGTCCTTGAACGCCAGCGTCGGGCCCCAGAACAGCTCGAGCAGCCACTCGCCGGCGGCAGAGTCGAGTACCCGCAGCGGAGCGACCTCGGGATGGGTGAACCGGGTGTAGCTGCGCTCGACGAGCGCCGCCAGCTCGTCCCGCTCGTAGTCCGGCTCGACGAACGGCAGCATCACCTCGGTGGCTATCTCGGACCAGGACCGGCCGGCCAGGGCGTGCCAGGTGGCGGGCTCGAGACGCGGCACCGACTCGGGAACGTACAGGCCCCCGTCGGGCGCCAGGCCTTCCAGCAAGACATCTGAGAAACCGCGGCCGCGCACGCCCCCGCGGGTGCTCTCGTACCTCACAGGTTCGGTGTGGGACCGGTGCCCTCGACGCGAATGACCGCGCCGACGTTTCGAACAACGTCGAGCGCCCGCAGCTCGTCAAGGCTGGCGCGGTGCCTGCCCTCCTCGTGGGCGTGCGTGACTAACAGCAGCGTGGCGCCGTCGTCCTCGCCCTCCTGCCAGACCGACTTGATGCTGACGTCGTTGTCGCCGAACACGCCGGCCACCTGGGCGAGCACGCCGGGCCGATCGGCGACCTCCAACCGGAGATACCACGTGGTCTTGACGGAAGTGAAATCGAACAAGCGTCCCGGTTGGAACCGGATGGGTGGGGCGACCTCGGCGCCGGCGAGGAGCTCCCGGGCGGCATCGACCACGTCACCCAGGACGGCTGTGCCGGTGGGGGCTCCGCCCGCGCCCGGGCCGGCGAACAACAGCTCACCGAAGCTCGGGCCCTCGACGAATACGGCGTTGGTGGCGCCCCGAATCACGGCCAGTGGATGGTCGCCCGGCACGAAGGTGGGGTGGACCCGAACCGAAATCCCCTCGGCGGTGTTCTCGGCCACCGCCAGCAACTTGATGACGTACCCGAGCTCGGCTGCGATGCGAACGTCGGTTGCATCGATGCCGTCAATGCCCTCGGTGTAGACCCGTTCGAAGCCAACCCAGGTTCCGAACGCCAGGCTGGCAAGGATGGCGGCCTTGGCGGCGGCGTCGGCGCCCGAAACGTCCGCCGTCGGATCGGCCTCGGCGTAGCCAAGCTCCTGGGCCTCGGCCAGCGCCGCCTTGTACTCCGCACCGTTCTCCGTCATCTGGGTCAGGATGTAGTTGGTGGTGCCGTTGACTATCCCGAGGACACGGTCGATCTGTTCGCCGGCCAGGGTCTCAGAGAGCGGCCGGATGATGGGTATGCCCCCCGCCACGGCCGCTTCGAAGAGGAGCGGCACGCCGGATTCTTCGGCGATCGCGATGAGCTCCTTGCCGCGAGCAGCGATGAGTGCCTTGTTGGCGGTGACCACCGGCTTGCCGAGCCGCAGCGCCTCGGCGACCAGATCACCCGCCGGATCCTCGCCGCCCATGATCTCGACGACCAGCTGCACACCGGGATCGTTCACTACCTCCCAGGGATCGTTCGTCAACACCCCGGGCGACAGGGACACCGACCGGGCCTTGGCCGTGTCGCGCACCGCCACCTTGACGACCGCAATCTCGAGCCCGGTTTTGGTCGAGATAGAGGCGTGCTCGTTGATGAGCTTGGTGAGCAGCGCACCGCCGACGGTGCCGAATCCCAGTATGCCGATGCCGACTCGCATGGCGCGATGGTAGGCCTCCGCTGCAGCACCGATGCGGAATCCGGTGCAGATGCATAAAGTCGGCACATACGAGAAGGGCGCCTTCCGGTACAAGGCGCCCCTCTCTGTATTAAGACAAGGACACGGCTTGGAAGTTCACTCCATTTCCGCGACGTCTCGAGCGACCAGGTCCGAGAATGTCTCACGCCGGACGACCAGCCGGGCCGACCCGGTGCGAGCAAAGACGACGGGCGGCCGCAACACCATGTTGTAGTTCGACCCCATGGTGTGACCGTATGCCCCCGTGACCGGGGTAGCGAGCACGTCGCCGACGGTGAGGTCGGCAGGAACCCGCGCATCCTGGACGATGACGTCGCCCGACTCGCAGTGCTTGCCGACGATGCGGACCCGGTTGGGGCGTTCCGCACCGACGGAGCGAGGCAGAAACGCCTCGTAGCCGCTGCCGTAGAGAACGGGCCGGGGGTTGTCGCTCATTCCCCCGTCGACCGAGACGTAGGTGCGCACACCGTCGATCGGCTTGATGGTGCCAACCCGGTAGGCAGTGATGGCAGCCCGGGCGACGATGGCGCGGCCGGGTTCGGCCAGAATGCGCGATTGGATGCCGGCACCGGCGCAGGCACGCTTGACGGCATCCGCCCACTCGGTGATCGTCGGAGCCGACTCCCCCTCGACGTAGGGCACACCCAGCCCACCGCCAATCGAAAACTCATCGGCCCGGATGCGGGTCACCAGCGGCGCCAGGGCGCCGACGGCCTTCACGAACGAGTCGACGACGAATACCTGGCTGCCGATGTGGGCGTGAATGCCCGCCAGATGCATGGCATGCGACTCGTGCGCTCGATCGACGGCCCGGTCGGCGGCACCATCTCCGACACCAAATCCGAACTTGGAATCGGGAACGCCGGTCTGGAGATACTCGTGGGTGTGGGCGTCGACCCCCGGATTCACACGGATGAGCACGGTCGGCGCAGGCAGCCCGGCGGCGACCAGCGCCTCGATGCGGTCGAACTCGTCGAACGAATCCACGACGATTCGCCCAACACTTGCCTCGAGGGCCATGCGCAGCTCGGCTTCGGACTTGTTGTTGCCGTGCATGACGAGGCGGTCACCGGGCACTCCGGCGTGCAGGGCGACGTGGAGCTCCCCGCCGGTTGCCACATCGAGCTGCATCCCTTCCTCATGGGCGAGCTGGGCCATCGCGGTGCAGAGGAACGCCTTGGTGGCATAGGCGACGCCATCTCCAAACGCCGCCACCGCCTCCCGGCACCGCGCCCTGAGGTGGTGCTCGTCGTAGATGAAGAGCGGCGTCCCGTACTCGGCGGCCAGTTCGAGCACATCGCAGCCGCCGATCGACAGCCTGCCGTCGGCAGCGATAGCGGCGTTGTCGGGCAGCAGGTACGGGGGGATGACAGACATGGGACGCTATTGAAGCGCTTCGGCAGCGATAATCCCATCGCATGGAGATCGGTCTGCTGCTTACTGCGTTCGTAATTGGTTTTGCCGCCTGGCTGATCGGCCTGCCACCGCTGGTCGGTTACCTGGCGGCCGGCTTTGCTCTGCACGCCCTGGGCTACGAAACGACCGGCGGGCTCGAGACGATCGCCGACGTCGGTATCTACCTGCTGCTGTTCGGTATCGGGCTCAAGCTGCGGCCCCAGATTCTGGTTCGGGCCGAGGTCTGGGCAACAGCCACTTTGTTCGCAGCCGGGAGCACCCTCTCCATGGGTGCCGTGCTGCTCGGCCTAGGTGCGATCGGGCTGCCGCTGCTGAATGAGCTCGACGTCGGTTCGGCGGCGGTTGTGGCTTTTGCGCTGTCCTTTTCGAGCACCGTGTTCGCCGTCAAGACACTCGAGGCCACCAACGAGACGGGATCTGTGGCGGGGCGGGTCGCGATCGCCATCCTGGTCCTACAGGACATCTTTGCCGTCGCCTTCCTGGTGATAGCCGACGGCCAGGTCCCGTCGCCCTGGGCGGTGCTTCTCATTCCCGGCTTCTTCGTCTTGCGCCCGGTGGCGGGCTGGTTTCTCGACCGGAGCGGCCACGGCGAGGTGCTGGTTTTGTTTGGGCTCGCATTGGCGGTGGGCGTCGGGGCCGGCGCGTTCGACGCCGTCGGCATGAAGCCCGACCTGGGAGCACTGGCGGCCGGGCTCGTCTTGTCGCAGCATCCCCGGGCCGGCGAAGTCGCTGAGCGGCTTCTGGCCTTCAAGGACATCTTCCTGGTGGCCTTCTTCCTATCAATAGGCCTGGCCGGGACGCCTCCGTGGGAGGCGTGGGTGGTCGGAGCGGTGCTATTGGTGGCGCTCCCGGTGCGGGGTTTCGGCCACTTCTGGCTGTTCACCCGATTCCGGCTCCGGGCCAGGACCGCGGTTCAGGGCGCCATCAACCTCTCTACCTTCAGCGAGTTCGGGCTCATCGTCGGCGCCGCTGCACTTTCGGCCGATCTCTTGAGCCAGGATTGGGTTTCGACGATCGCGGTGGCCGTTGCCGGATCGTTCATCGCCGGGGCCGCCGCTACACAGTTCCGCTATGAGACGTACGAGGCCTTCTCGAGCCGGATCAGCCGATTCGAGCGCCAACCCACCCTGGAGTCCGATGCGATCGTCGATTGTCACGACGCCAGGATTGTCGTATTCGGCATGGGGCGGGTCGGGACCGGCGCGTTCGACGAGCTGGTGGGACGTCGGGGCCGGATCGTGGTGGGCGTCGACCGCGAAACCGACATGGTGGTCCGCCACCAGCAGGAGGGACGCTTCGTACTCCATGGGGACCCGCTCGACCGGGACTTCTGGGACCGGGTCCAGTTTCACGCCGATGTTGAACTGGTTGTGGCCTCTACCAGCAATCACGCCGCCAATCTCGAGGTCATCAACAGGGTCAAACGCTTTCTACCGGCAGCCCGGATCGCCGCAATCGCCACCTACCCGGATCAGATCGGCGAACTACGCGCCGCAGGGGTCGACGTCGCACGGAACCTGTACGAGGAGGCCGGCCAGGCTCTGGCCGACGACGCCATCAGCGAAGTCTTCGACGAGGATTGAGGGCTTCTCAGGTGACTCCGACTGCGGCCGCCAGCCGCCCGGTCATATATTCTCGGTGGTGCTCGACATAGTCGAGCAGCGTCTGGGTGTGACTCGGTGGGAATGGTCTTCGAGCCGGTTGATAGATCGTGCCCCATTGATCGATGAACGTCAGCCGGCCCGCCGGGTTGCCGTCGATCCGCCACTTCTTGCGGTGGATGAGCCGATGATGGAATCCGCACAGGCTGACCAGGTTGTCGAGGTTGGTCGGACCGCCGTTTGCCCAGTGCACGAGGTGGTGAGCATGTGTCCACCGGGTGCGTCCGCAGCTCGGGAACCGGCAGCCGCCGTCGCGGCCGTCCACGAGTCGCCGCAGCCAGGCAGGGATCTTCCTGGTGGTGCGCCCGACGCCGACGGTTACGCCGTCCGCATCGTCGATGGCCGGCTGCAGCCTGGAGTCGCAGGCAATGCGCAGCAGCTCATCCCGGTCGATGATGCGCTCGCCGATGTGCCCGGAGGTCAGGCCGGTGGCCACGTCGGCTGCATCGAAGTGGACCACGAGCGTCGCCCGGTCGTGGTCGGCGTCGGCGGCCGTGGCATAGGAGGCGAGTTGGACAAGAGCCTCGGCCTGGCGAACGTCGTGATGTCGATAGAGCCCCGTGTGGGCATCGACGGGCACCTGGGCGGCCAGCCGCATGAGGGCGGTCTCGACCAGGAGTCCGTCGACGCCGGGGATTTCGCCCCGGACCGCCAGGACCGACTCGTCTTCCGACCATTGGGTTCGCAACCAGCCACCGTCGCGGTTGTTGGCGCGGACCGGCTGGGGCTCATCGAGGTGGTCGCGGATGGCACGGGCGAGATCAGAAACTCCGGTCTCCGCTGCGACCGCCAGCAAGTCTGCTTCGTTCTCGGGCGTGGCGTAGCGGCAGAGGATCCGCAACTCGTCCGGCGAGATGCGCCCGTCGGCAAACGCCCGGCCGGTGACCGGGAGGGCAGGCAGCGCAGTGGCGATCCGGACCCAGCCGCGGGCGTTCCTGGGGTCGAAGCCGAGGTCGAACTCGAGCCACGAAGCCACATCGGTGACAGAGTTGGCGATGAGGGTCTTCTGATCATCCAGCTCCCGGATGAGGTCGAACAGACCGAGCAGCGCCTGGTTGATCGACCGCTGGGCGGCGAGGAGAGCCGTCGTTCCGGGACGGGAGCGCTCGGTGGCTGCCGTGCTTTCCATGTATGCCAACGTATCAGCCGGGTGTGACATAAACCCGGCTAGCCGGGACCCGATCGGTACGCTCCTCCGGTGCGCAGACTCCTCCCCAGCCTCCTGTTGATCGCCGCCGCCTGTTCGGGCTCGGGGGCCGAGCCGACGACGACCCCCACGACTGCTTCAACGACGACAGCACCCACGACAACAACCTCGACGACCACCACAACCACCACGACACTGCCGACCCCGACGACGATCCCCGACATGCCCGAGGCAGATCCCGCCGCTCCCCCGCCCGACACCGAGGTGCCCACTGCCACCAGGGGCGCGCTGGTTGTCGCCGCCGGTGGGGCCGACCTCTACCGCCAGGACGAGGACGACGAGCCATACGTGCGGGCCCACGAGGGCTTGACGTTCCCGGTGACCGGCCGGAGCGGCGAATGGCTCGAGGTGCTCGATCAGTGTGACGATCCGGCGCTGGTCAGGTTCGACGAGGTGGCGTTCACACCCGCCCGCCCGGCAACCTCGCCGGCCCCGGGCGCCGGGACATCGTTCGACGAGGCGGTGATCGTGGTTGACCCGGGCCACGGCGGCCCCAACATCGGTGCCGTTGGGCCCGCCGGGCTCCTCGAGAAAGAGGTCAATCTGGACATCGCCCGCCGAACCCGGGATCTGCTGGAGAGCCCGCACACGGTCGACTGGGAGACCGGCGAAATCTTGACCGGTGGCGAGATCCCGGCGGCCGGGCAGGTCTGGATGACACGCCCGGAAGGGCCGGCCGGGGCGGACATCGAGGCCGGGCTGACGTTCCGAACAACCCTCGCCGACGGCATCAACGCCCACGCCCTCGTGTCCATCCACAACAACGCAGCTCCCGACGGCCCGTACGACGGGCCGGGCAGCGAGGTGTACCACCAGGTCACCAGCACCGAATCCCAGCGGTTGAGCGGCCTGATCCTGGAGGAGCTGCGCCGTGAGTTCTCTCGATTCGAAGCCGACTGGGTGGGAGACGATGACGCCGGGGCCAAGGTGCGAATTCGGGAGGACGGTGCCGACATCTACGGCATCCTCCGACTGTCGGACGTTCCGGCAGTGATCGTAGAGGGCGTCTTCATCTCAAACGCGACCGAGGAAGCCCTGCTGGACACCATCGAGTTTCGCCAGGCGTATGCCGACGCCCTCTACCGCGCGCTGGTCCGGTTTATGACGACCGACGATCCCGGATCGGGCTTCATCGAAACGGACCCGTTCACCGGCAGTCTCAGCTCCGGGGCGCCCGTGCAGACCTGCATGGTTCCGGCTCAGCCGGAGGATTGAACGGGGCTCAACTCCCAGACGACCTCGCCGTCCTCATCGATCTGGCCGGTTGGCTTCAGCCCGATCGCCGCTGCGACCCGCTGCGAAGCGATGTGGCGAGGGTGAATGCGTGCGCTGAAGCGAGAGACGCCCTGGCCGGCCAGCCACAAGACCATGGCGGCGGCCGCTTCTCTGGCCAGCCCGCCATTCTGGTGGGGGGCACCAATGACCCAGGCCACGTCGGCAGCATCTCTCGTGACGGTCGCCTGAACGAAGCCGACGGCGGTGCCGGAGTCGGCCAAGCGCACGATCCAGTTGTGCCAGACCTCGTCGCCGGTGGCAGGACCGGCGACCTGGGCCCGGTAGCGCTCCTCGAGTTGTTCCAGGTCGGGGGGCGCGCCGCCCGTGAACGTGTAGAGCTCGGACGCCGACAAGACCTCCACCATCTCGCCCGCGTCGGCTACGGCCAGCGGGGTCAGCACCAGCCGATCGGTCCGGAGCGGTGCCCCCTCACCCACGGCGGAGCGGAGCCGGGGATTGCCCCACCTACATCCGCTCCGGGATCTCGATGCCGAGCAGGTCGAGGAGCGTCGACACCATGGCCAGGGTGAGCTCGACCAGTCCCAGCCACGACGCCTGTCGCTCTGCATCACGCTCGCTGAGGATGTGGCATTCCTCATAGAACCGGTTGAAAGCCGTCACCACGTCGTAGGCGAACTCGGCCAGGTGATTGGGCGCCCGGGACTCGATGGTGCGCTCGATCACTTCGGGGAACCGGGACAGCTCCAGCATGAGCCGGCGCTCGGGGTCGACGGTCGGAGCGATGATGGAGCCCGGGACGAGATCCGCGTCGGCCGCCTTGCGAAGGATGGACTTGATCCGCACCGCCCCGTACAGCAGGTACGGCCCGGTCTTGCCCTCGAATGCCGTGAAGCGATCCAGGTCGAACACATAGTTGGAGGCCCGGTTGTTGGAAAGGTCGCCGTACTTGAGCGCAGCCAGTCCAACCTTCTCGGCAATATCGCGCCGCTCCTCCTCGTCGTACTCGGTCGCCAGCTCGGCCTCATCGAGCCGGGCCAGCGCGGCGTCGCGCACCAGGCCGATCAGGTCATCGAGCCGCAGGACGCCGCCCTCGCGAGTTTTGAACGGCTTGCCGTCGGGCCCGTTCATCGTTCCGAAGGGAACATGCTCCAGGATCATCGATTGGGAAGCAATCCCCGCCTTGTACGCTGCCCGGAACACCTGCTCGAAGTGCAGGGATTGGCGGGCGTCCACCACGTAGAGAGCCTCGTCGACCTTCATGGCGACCCGGTTGTCGATGGTGGCGAGGTCGGTGGTTCCGTACAGATAGCCACCGTCCGACTTGGTGAGGAGGAGCGGCGGAACCTCCTTAGTGTCGGCTTCTTCAGCAACGTCGATGATCAGGGCACCGGCATCCTCGGTGGCCACGTCTTGCATCCGTTCCAGCATCGGGGCAACCCGGTCGTGCACGGTGCTCTCCCCATGCCAGAGATCGAAGCCGACACCCAGCTGAGCAAAATCGCGCTGCTGGGAGTCGTGTGACACATTCCAGAAGTGCTGCCAGAGCGCCCGGTAGCCGGGCCGTCCCTGCTGCAACTCCAGCGTTGCCTCCCGGGCCCGCTCGGCCTCTGCGGGATCGGCCTTGGTGCGAGCCGCCACCGCCGGATACATCTCCTGGAGGTCCTCCAGGGTGAAGGGCGGCTCCTCCGGATACGGGCCGGTGAAGCCGGGATCGAAGTACGGGAGGTCCGGCTTGCGGAGCTGAGCCTCGATGATGAGCTGGCCCATCTGCGTTCCCCAGTCGCCGAAGTGGATGTCGGAGAGCACGGTGTAGCCGGCGAAGCGGAACACCCGCTGGAGTGAGTCGCCGATCAGCGACGAGCGCAGATGCCCGACGTGCATGGCCTTGGCGACGTTTGGCCCACCGAAGTCGATGAGCACCCGCCGGTCGGGGTCGTGCGCGACCGCGCCGAAACGGGAGTCGGCCGCCAGCCGATCGACGTGACGACCGAGGTACGAGTCGGTGAGCGAGATGTTGATGAACCCCGGTCCCGCCACACTCAGATCGGAGAAAACCTCGGGATCTCCCGCTGCGGCAATCACATCAGCGGCGATGTCTCGCGGGGGCCGCCCGGCACCCCGCGCCGCCGCCAACGCCCCGTTGTTCTGAAACTGCGCCAGGTCAGGCCGGTCGGACACCGTCACGGCGCCCAGGGCTCGTTCCAACCCGCTGGCTTGATATGCGTCGGCAAAACGATCAGTCAGGGAGCTCAGCAAGGACATGCCGCGAGCCTAGGAGCCTCTACCGGCGCGGGTGGATCGAACCGGCGGTCCCTCGAAGCGGCTCGCCACTCCCGTACCCGTAGCGCACGCTGGTGATCTCAGCGAGGATGGACAGCGCAGTCTCACCCGGATGAACCGCCCCGATGTCCAGTCCGACCGGTCCATGGATCCGATCGATCTGCTCCTGGGAATACCCGAGCCCCTGCAGCTTCTCGACCCGGTTGGCCGATGTGCGGCGCGACCCCATGGCGCCGATGTAGCGAACGGGGCTCTCCAATACCCACGGGAGAACCGGATCTTCGAATCGGGCGTCGTGGCTGAGCAGGACGACGTAGGTGCGCGAGTCCAGGGTGACCTGGTCTCTGATTTCATCAGGCCATCCGACGAGCACCTTGTCGGCATCGGGGAACCGTTCGACGGTGGTGAAAGCGCCCCGGGCATCGTTCACGATTACGTGGTACCCGAGCAGGCTCGCCATAGTCGAAAGCGGCTGGGCGACGTGCACTGCCCCAAAGATGACCAGCTGCGGGCGCGGCGCCAGCGTCTCTATGAAAACGGAGACCCCGGAATAGTCGAGCGTGCGGCTCTGCTCGCGGTCCATCAGCATTGCGGCGTCGGCGACCACGTCATCGGCTATCGCCGGTGGCAGCCCGCCTGCGACGATCCCGGACTCACGGTCGAGCACCGCCTTCGCCCCGAGGGGCTCCCCTTCCACGACCGTTGCGACCGCCCCGAGCCGCTCCTCATGGACCAGCCCTGTGATCGCCTCCATCACCACTGCTCGATCAAAACCTGAATAGTTCCGCCACAGGCCAGGCCGACCTCAAAGGCTTCTTCGTCGGCGATGCCGTAGGTCACGAGTCTCGGTTCCCCGGACTCGAGCACCTGCTGGGCATGCAAAAAGACGTCATTTTCGACGCAACCGCCGGAGACCGATCCCTCCATGTCACCATCCGACGAGACGAGGAACTTCGCTCCAACCGGTCGGGGAGCCGAACCCTTGACGCGCACGACCGTTGCGACGGCGACGTCTTTTCCTTCGCCCTTCCAGCGCTCGTACGTCCCAAGCTCGTCTTTCATGTGGCCCCTAACGGCTTGACCAAACCGTGCCGTGAGTTTGGCGAAGCCAAACTCACAAGCAACGCCGTAGGCGTTGCCGCGCCCTCGGTAGGATTCGAACCTACGCACCCGGCTCCGGAGGCCGGTGCTCTATCCCCTGAGCTACGAGGGCTTCGCCGCGATTGTAGGCGCCCCGCGCTAACACGCCGTTTCGACTTGGCCATGGCGCCCGCTCTATATGTGCGGATGCTCGGGACGCGCGTCATCCATGTAGAGGCGATCTCACCGCATCGGCTGAGGTCAGGATCTATCAACGATTCCGAATCTCCTCGAGGGTGGGGCACCCCTCGATGGCATAGGTATCGCACTCTTCCGGCGTGAAGCCGCGGACAAGACTTGCGATCGCCTCGTCTACTACGGCGCCGGCCGACAGTTCGACTACCTGCCACTCCCACAGATCTCCCACCAAGGCGGCAGCACCCATCCGGTCTTCGCCGATCCAAACAATGTCCGAGACTCGATCGCCGGCAACCGGAATCCGATCGAGCATGACAGGGTCGTCCGCCGCGAGGTCCCAGATGACCACCAGGCCGTCCTCGCCGCTCACCGCAAGTCTCGAGTCGTCCTGCGAGATCGAGATCCCACGCGCTGTACTCTCCTGAGCCTCCCATGCCCGCACCGGCTGCCAGTCTGTCGTTTCGTATTCGTGCACCCACCCTCCGCCGTCCATCAGGAACAGTCGGGACCCGTCATGGCTCAAGACAGTGGTCTGCGATGCCCAACCGCCGTGAAGCTCGGCGAGCTGCTTCCCATTCTCGGCATCGATGGCATACAGAACCGACCCAGAGTTCACGAGTGAATCTCCTCCGGTTAGGAACCACC
>JABDLU010000013.1 GCA_013002865.1 Acidimicrobiia bacterium | reverse complement strand
AACGGCTCCGCAAGCTCGGCGTGAATGCCGTCATGCGGGCCGATGCCGAGCCCGAGGCGTTCGTAGCAACCATCGTGAACCTCGCCGCCCAGCGGAATGTTGACGAGGAGTTCGCCGAGCTCATCGGCGACCTCCATGAAGGCGAACCGGAGGCCGACGCACCGACCACCGCTCGATTCGTGGCGGTGGCAGGAGCTGGTGGAGGGGTTGGCGCAACCGAGGTCGCGATAACGCTCGCCGCCGACCTGAGACGGCGTGGAACCAGGGTATGCCTGGTGGACGCGGACGATGTTGCTCCGGCAATCGCGCAGCGTCTCGATCTCCCGTTGCATCCCAATATCCGCACAGCCATGGATCATCTCCATCACGGATCCGGTTCGGTGAGCCACGCCCTCCATCGCCAGTACAGCGGATTCACCGTGCTGCCCGGGCTCCCAAACGTCCGGGACTGGGGGGAAATCCGTTCCGGCGACGCAATCGATGTGATAACCGAACTCTCCGCTGTCAACGACGTCGTGCTCGTGAACATCTCATCGCTCGTCGAACAGACCCAGGGCGACGCCCGTGGCGAAGGCCGATTCGGGGTGGCGCGACTGGTGTTGGGTGCGGCCGATTCAGTGGTCCTCGTAGCCGGTCCAACCCCCATGGCGGTCGGCCGGGTCATCGAGTGGCTGGCCGACACACAGCGACTCATTTCAGCCAAACCCCTCCATGTAGTGGTCAATCGGTTTGACGACGGCCTGTTCGCAAGAGGCGAGATCGAGCAAGAGATCGAAGATGTCATCCGGCCGACCTCCCTGACATTCACTCCCTCGGATCCGAACCTGGCCAAAGCAGCGTGGGAAGGCACCCTGGCGCCATGGTCCGGGTTCTCGCGGGCAATTGAATCGGTCACCGATCACCTCACCCCCGCCCGGGCTCCGAGAACCCGTCGCCTCAGGATGGGCCGATGACGACCACCGCCTACGAGCAGATCCGCCAGGCGGTTGTCAGCACGGTCGACGATTTGCGGCTCGATCCCGCCCGGGATCTGACCGAAGTCCGCCGGGTCATCTCCGGGGCGGTGGAGGACTACCAGCGCAGAGCCCACCTCGGCCACGGGCGGGCTCTGGCCGACACCTCCGAAATGGTGGAGCGAGTTCTCAGTGCCATTGCCGACTACGGACCGTTCACGGATTTGTTCGCCCGCCGGGACATCGAGGAGATCTTCATCGAGGGGTCCCACGTCTCATTCATCGACGGATCGGGCCGATTGAAGGGAGTGACCGAGCCGACCACAGAGACCGAGAACCGCCACATCATCAACCGGCTGCTCAGCGAGACCGATCGTCACCTCGACACCGCCAACCCGATCGTCCAAGCCAGGGTCCTGGATGGCTCTGCCCGTTTGACGGCAGTCATACCGCCGATCGCCGATGCCCTGTCGGCCACCATTCGTCGCTATGCCCTCCGCCGTCAGACGCTGGCCGGGCTCGTTGATCTCAACTCCCTCACTCCCGGAGCAGCCGGATTCCTCTGGGCGCTCATGCAGACCAACGCCAGCACCCTGCTGTCTGGCCCACCGGGGGCCGGAAAGACCTCACTCCTCGCCGCTCTGGTGGCAGCGGCACCGCCCAACCACTGCATCCGGGCCGTGGAGGAGGTGCGGGAGCTCTTCGTGCCGATCGTGCACGGCTCGTACTACGAGTCACGGCCCCCGTCGCTCGATCGTTCCGGAGAGGTGGCGCTTCGTGACCTTGTCAAGGTCGTCCTGGCAATGCGTCCGGATCGCATCGTCGTCGGTGAGGTGCGGGGAGCAGAGGCGTTCGAGCTGACCCGGGCCGCCAACGCCGGCTGCGGTTTTGCCTGCACGGTGCACGCCAACTCTGCCCGTGACGCTCTCAACGCTCTCGTCAACGCGGCCATGATGGCCGGAGAGAACGTGGCCGAGCCCGTCGTTCGCAAGGTGTTCTCAACCACTATCGACGTGGTCGTCCACCTGGACCGTGATGCCGTGCCACCCGAGGGGAGCAGTGGATTGCGCCGGCAGGTGATGGAGATTCTGGCGGTCGTGCCGGCCATGGGGGACGATTTCACTACCGAGCCACTGTTCGTGAGGAACAGCCTGGGCGAGCCTCTGCAATGGACCGGGGCCGTCCCCCCTGCGACAACAACGCACATGCTCGAACGGTCGCTTCCAGGCGACCTGAACCTGCGCGACATCCTCGAGGGTCGCCGCCTCCCGCCAATATGAGATTGCTCGCTGCGCTCGCGACTGGTTTCTTCAGCTATCTGGCCGTGGGGTTCGCCACCGGGAACGCCCCCAACTTCAGGCGCAGTCGCACTCCCCGGCAGGGTGCCGGTGCCCAGGCACTGTGGCTGAGCCAGGCCGGAGTTGATCTGACCCCTCGCCAGTTCTGGGCGGGCTCGATGTTCGTCGGCTTGCTGGGTTTCGGGTTCGCGTGGGCTCTGTCGGGAGCCTGGGTGGTAGCGGCCGTCCCCGCTCTCACCATGGCCATTCTTCCCCGTGCCTACTTCAGTCGGCAGCGCTCGCGCCGGCTGGCCGAAACGGTGGAAGCCTGGCCCGACGGGCTTCGCGACCTCACCGCCAGCATCCAGGCCGGCCGCTCGCTCCCGCAAGCCATTGAATCCATGGCAGCCACCGGGCCGCCTGCCCTCCGACGGGCCTTCGATCGGTTCCCGACCCTCAACCAGATGTTCGGAACCAGGGCGGCCCTGGAGACGATCAAGGAAGACCTGGCCGACCCGACTTCGGACCGGGTCGTCGAGGTGCTGACCCTCGCATACGAGCGAGGCGGGTCGAGCGTGACCGGGATTCTCAGCGACCTCGCCGACGCCGTCACCGAGGATCTGCGCACCCTCGAGGAGATCCGGACCGCCGAGCTCGAGCAGAAGATCAACGCAAGAGCGGTGTTCGCCCTGCCATGGTTCGTTCTCCTCATGATCACCATCCGGGGCGGACCGTTCCGCGAGTTCTACCAGAGCCCAGCGGGCATTGTCACTGTCGTGCTTGGGGGCGTCCTCAGCCTCATCGGCTTGCTCATCGTTGCCCGCCTCAGTCGCGATCCCGCCGAGACACGAGTGTTCGCTGCCCCCCAAAGCACACGGGTGCCCTCGTGACTGCCTTGCTCCCCGCGCTCTTCACCGGATTGGCCGCCGCATTGCTGGCTCGAGCCCTCGTGCCTCCCCGAAGAAGCCTGGCCTCCCGTCTCAACCAGTATTCGGTATTGGGCCGCACCAGCCTTGGCCGGTCCATCGACAGCGTCGAACCGGCGACCGGCACGTTGACCGGCACCACCCTGCAGCGCCTGTTTGGCCCCCCCGTCGAGGCGCTTGCCCGCACGCTCAACCGTTTCATTGAAACCGGCGGCGACGAGTCACTCCTCCTCCGGCTTCGTCAGGCTCATCTGCTTCAGGACATCCCCGATACCGAACGAGTGCAGGAGTACCGCGTCCGACAGCTCGGCGCAGCCGCCGCCGGTGTCGGGATCGGAGCCGCCATTGGGCTTCTGGTATTCCAGCAAACCGGCACGGCACTCGGCCTCGGTCTGGTGGGATTCATCGTCGGCGCCACCCGCTGGCGTGGCCGGGTGGATACGGCCATCGAGGAGCGCGGCGAACAGGCCCGGATAGAGCTGTATACGGTCAACCAGCTCCTTGCCATGCGAACCCGAGCCGGTGGAGGCGTTGTGCAGGCGGTTCAGATGGTGGCAGATCGGGGTGAAGGCATCGTGGCGGCGGATCTGCGCGATGCCATGCGCCTTCATCGCGGTGGGTTGAGCGTGGCCGACTCATTCCATCGCATGGCCGAGATCACCCCCGAGCCGTTTGCCGCCCGAACCTACCGCCTGTTGGCCACCGCCGAGGACCGGGGAACGGATCTCGGCCGGGCGCTGCTTGCCCTCAGCTCCGATGTCCGCGAGGCCCGGCGGGACACGCTTCGCCGCCAGGCGACCAAGCGCCGGGCCGCCATGCTCATCCCCATCATCGGGTTGATGGCGCCGGTGATGCTTCTGTTCATCATCGCTCCTGTTACCCAACTCGTCTTTGGGATCACCCAATGACACGGGATATGGGAACTATTACTATGTCCGAGCAACACGCAGGGGTGGAGGGAAACACATGCGGTTAGTAGTCGCCTACCTGGGCTTCGTTGAGTCCACGAAGCAACGCATCATCGACGAAGAGGACGGCCTGAGTACTGCCGAGTTGTTGGGCAACGCCGCCCTGGCCATCGGTGCGCTCGTGATCATCTGGGGATTGCTCCAGGCGCTCGGGGTCGACGTTGTCAACTGGATTCGCGAGCAGATCGGCATCGACTGACCGGTTGACCCGACCCACAGCCTGCTGGGGGTACAGAGCATGCAGAGTCTTGCAACGCTGGTGCGCAGACGCGGCGAAGAGGACGGCTATTTGACGATCCAGTTCGTCGTGGCGGTCGGCTTTTCGTTGCTGCTGTTCGTTCTCATCGCCAATGTCATCATCGTTCAGTACGCCCAGGGCGTCGTGCGGTCGGCGGCCGAGGAGGGCGCCCAGGCCGGATCACGGCTCACCGCCACGGGCGCGGAGTGCGAGGCACGCGCCAACGAGGTTCTCGGCACGTTGCTCGGAGGCGCGATGGGGGCAGCGATCGAGGTGGATTGCACCGTTGGCCCGACCGAGGTTGCGGCCACGGTCAACTATTCGTTCACACCGTGGCTCCCGCTCATACCGTCCTGGACCGGAAGCCAGACCTCGTTCGCTGTGAAAGAGGCGCTTCCGTCGTGAGGTGGCGCGGGGAAGTCGGAGCGGAAGCCGGAGCCGTCCCGGTTGAGTTCGCCGCCGCCATCGGCATGCTGCTTCTCCCCGTCTTCGTTTTCGTCGTCACCATCGCCCCCGTCGTGGAACGGCGCACCGTCGCCGGGCGAGCGGCAGCCGAAGCAGCCCGCGCCTTCGTGGTGGCGGACGACGTGGCGGGCGGAGAGGCAGCCGCCCGATCGCTCGTAGATCAGATCAATGCCGGTCATCCGTTCACACTCACGCTCTCCAGCCTCACCGGTGACCTCGACCGCGGTTCAGTCGTCACCGCAACCGTCGAGGTGGCGATGCCGGTCATCATCTTCCCCGGGGTGATTGAATTCGATGTCGCCGATTACACGGCCACGCATGAGGAAGAGGTCGACCTGTTCCGGAGTCTGCCGTGAACGGCGAGCGCGGCTCCATCACGTTGTGGGTGCTGGGACTCACCGTCATGGTGCTGTTCCTGGGCGGGATATCCCTCGACCTGTGGCGCGCCTTCGAGATGCGGGAGGATCTGGCCGCCATGGCGGACTCTGCCGCCAACGCGGGTGCTTCCCGCGTCGACGGAGCGACTTACCGGGAATCCGGAACCCTCCAGCTGGACGGAGCGGCCGCCACGGCCGCCGCCGACGCCAACCTCAATGCTCAACAGGACAGCGGACGCATTTCCAGCCGCACCATCACCCCGACCGGACCCGTCCTGACCGTCCAACTGGAGGGCGAGGTCGAGTTCACTCTCCTGCGTATTTTTCTCGGTCCCGGGAGCGTCACCATCAGCGCCACCGGCTCTGCCGAAGCGTTTCCCGCACTATGAAGCGCCTGCTCATGGTGCTGGCATCCTCTTCGGTCGGTGACGCCGGGTGAAGGATGTCATCAACCGCACGGTGGCGAACCCCTGAGTATCCATCTGACGATCCGCCGGTCCCGACCCGTGCCATGATGTAGGGAGTGACCCTGCGCTACGACAAGCACCTCGAGATCGACGATCTCCTCGGTCTCTACCGGTCGGTGGGATGGAACGCCTACACCGATCACCCCGAGTGGCTTCAGCTTGCCGTCGAAGGTTCGACATACGTCGTGACCGAATGGAGTACCGACGGGGAGCTGATCGGATTGGCGCGGGCCATCTCCGACAACCACTCGATCTTCTATCTCCAGGACATCCTCGTGAAGCCCGAGCACCAGGGACACGGCATTGGCCGGCGGCTTCTCGATGATTGCCTCGAACGGTTCGACCGGGTACGAACAAAGGTCCTCCTGACCGACGATGACGATGCTCCGCGCCGTCTGTACGAAGGGGCCGGATTCGTCAGGACCGCCGACTACCCGGACGCCGAACTGAATGCCTACGTGCGAATCGACTGAAGTGGATAGCCGACGTTGCGGCCTTTCCCTGCGTTTATCAGAGCCACCCATAGTGCAGAAGTCGCGAAATCCTTTCCTGTAGATTTGGCTCCTAACACGAGGGGGTTGGCATGGATGTCCGCTATCGGCGCGGGACGGCAGCCGGGGATACGGCCGCCATGCGGGAGTTTTCGCAACTGGCTTATCCAGGGCGGAATTCGCTACCGGTGCAAGCACGACTGCGGCGGCTCATCGAGGTCGGCGTGGGCCTCAGCATGACGGCAGGCGACACCGCCCGCCTCGCCAGCGCGACCCTGCGAGCCTTGGACGAGTACGGGGAGCTGGCGCCCGCCATCGTCGAGGTGCTCGAAGCGTTTGAGGCCGGCGATCTCCGGACTGAGTTCCGTGAGCCGATGAACCTCTACCTGGAGGGCTCGGCAGTGGCCACCCTGGCGGTGGCAGTGTGTGAGACCTGCCGACCTGCTATTGCCAATACCCAACCCACCGGCAACCCGCCTGACCCGGTTCCCGTCTCCCCCGCCGATGTGGCGGAGCCAAGCCACCAGGCAAAGGCCGGGGTGTCTGCGACTGAGCAGCAGCTCGGGGCTCAATGGCCGGAGCGCACCAGGGATGGGTTCCCGCAAATCACGCTGCACGTGATGGTGTGGTGGCCTGGTTTGCTGGAGTGGGAGGCGGCAACGCTGACCGCTGTCGTCAGCCCCTCTCTCGCCTTCTCAGGAGACAACTTCACCTTGCACATCGAACAGGAGGGAGACGCTGAGCCGGCCCGAACTCGTGCCGTGTGGATGCTTCGACGCGACGACCTCCGGGAAGAACTGCCGGTCTACGAGCTGCGGGCGTCGACCTGGGAAATGGGTGACGAGCCGCACGAATTCCGATTTCTTGTGGCCTCCCCATCAGAGTGGTGCTCCGAGCTTCATAGCTACCTCGCCACCCGGTGGATCAACAAGGGTCTGAGCCCAACTGGTCCGAAGGCATTTGACTCCGAGGCATTCGGAGGCGATCAGCCGCCCGTGGGTCCATCTATCTCCCGCCCCGGTTCGGCTCGAACGACGGCCGGGCATCGGTAGGCTCGCGAATCCGAACACAACGAGAGGTGCGGAATGTCGAATGAAACCGAGGTGGGACCAGCATCTCAGATGACACCCGGCACGGTGATAGGCGCCGGCAAGTACGCAGTCGGAAACTCCGACGGGGAGGTCTTCGCCGTCACCCGGCGGTGCCGACACCTCATGGCCG